>NZ_JBWKUH010000002.1:0-398984 GCF_059420745.1 Sphingobacterium sp. GW821-FHT03E03 | reverse complement strand
TACCGCCACAAAGCCCAGTGGGGTAGCGCTCCACAACCGTGCTGTCAGGTGCAAACCTGTATAACCCTGAGCTATGGTGCTGCGCTATGATTCCGTTTATATACTTTCCAGAAAACGATGCATTGGATCCACAGCGAAAATGCGGCTTAGGACAGTCCTTATCATGACGGTGTGGTGTATACCTGCTTGCCGCCTAACCCCTATCTTACCCCATGATATTACAGCTCTTACCATAGTGATCTTTGCCGAATGAGCCTGCTATATGATTCTTTCCTCAATAGAAGTGGGCTGCTGAATATTAGACTCTATCATAAACGAAAGTGGGCTTGATGATTAGATTGGGTAGCCAAATTACTGGATGCTCAGATGTCCTGCAAGTGATTTCTGATCCGACTAGTGATAACCCCAGAAAATGAATACTTTGCAACGGAGATCTCTAGTATAAAGGAGAAATAAACTTATCATCTTGAGTATATGTGCTTTAAGATTTTACTGTAAAATTGAAATCGTGTATTTATCTAACAGCCACAGTTTTGGTGAAAAAATTATGATTATAATAAATTAAGCAATCGTTTGTGTAGATTAAACAAACGATTGCTTTAAAGTTTGATTTTTTATTTCGAGAAAAGTGTTATATTATTGTTATAGAGATTAAGTTCTTTAGTTAGAACCAAGTATAAATCCAAATCCAAATGGATTTTTCTTATTGACTGTTTAGTTTGTTTTAAAATAGGTGATTTTTTAGAGGGACCATTTTGGTCCCTTTAAATTTACATGAACTTTAAATTATGGATTCTAGAAGAGATTTTTTAAAAAAGGCCGGGATTTTATCATCATTGACTGTTTCACTTCCTACTTTGGTTAATGCAAATGCGACTGCAGAAGCATTTAATATGAGTGGTTATGCCGCACCCAAAATTGATAAAGTGAGAGTGGCTGTAATCGGATTAGGGATGCGTGGTCCCGGTGCAGTCGAACGACTATCTTTTATCGAAGGTTGCGAAATCGTTGCGCTTTGTGATAAACATTCAGAGCGGGTAGATAAAGCGCAGAAAATTCTTACCTCAAAAGGTTTGAAAGCTGCAAAGTCTTATTCTGGAGAAGATGGCTGGAAGTCATTATTGAAGGAAGAAAAGTTGGATCTGGTCTATATCTGTACACCTTGGGACTACCACGCACTAATGAGTATCGCAGCGATGAAAGCGGGTAACCATGTGGCTTGTGAAGTGCCAATTGCATTAACAATAAAGGATTGTTGGGAGGTGGTCAAGACATCTGAGGCAACAAAAAAACATTGTATGATGTTAGAGAATTGCTGCTATGATTTTTTCGAGATGTTGACATTGAATATGGCCCGCCAAGGTTTATTTGGTGAATTAATCCATGGTGAAGGTGCTTATATCCACGATTTATTGGACTTGAATTTCTCAAAGAATGGTTATGATAATATGTGGCGCCTAAGGGAAAATATTAAATACAATGGTAATCTATATCCAACTCACGGACTTGGGCCTGTAGCACAGTGTTTAAATATAAATAGAGGAGACAAGATGGATCACCTTGTGGCGATGTCGTCCAATGATTTTATGATGGGTGAGAAGGCTAAGGAACTCGCTGGAAAAGATTCGTTCTTTCAGGAATTTGTTGGGAAGAAATACCGTGGCAATATGAATACTACGCTAATTCGGACAGCGAAGGGTAAAACAATTATGCTACAACATGATGTGACCTCGCCTAGACCATATTCAAGACTACATACATTAAGCGGTACAAAAGGTTTCGCTCAAAAATACCCAACTGAGAATATTGCATTTGGTCATGAATTCATCAAGGAGGAAAAACTCAAAGAATTATATGATAAATATACACCAGAATTAGTGAAATATATCGGTGATAAGGCCAAAGAAGTTGGCGGCCACGGAGGTATGGATTTTATGATGGACTGGCGTCTAATCGACTGTCTGCGTAACGGATTGCCATTGGATCAAGATGTTTATGATGCTGCTTCATGGAGTTGTATTGTACCATTAAGTTTTGAGTCTGTTGAAAAGAACTGTAAAACGGTAGCAGTACCAGATTTTACAAAAGGTGCATGGAAAAATAATAACCCGGTGGATATCACCTTAAATGGTGGAGGCAATACACCAATTCGCTCAAAAAATACGAAAAAAGAAAATGTACAATTGGATGTATAAATTGCGCATCTAAGTCAATAATTGAAAGGGGAGCATTTTATTGTTCCCCTTTTATGTTTATCTTTAGGTATGTTAATCAATCTGACGCTAGTTACCTGTCTATCTATATTTTCCACAAATGATACCCTTTCATGCTGTGTCGGTGAAAATATACCTACCCGGGCCGGAATGATCAAATCTCAGTTAGCCAAACAAAGCAGTAATGCTACTGGAAAGATGATTTTAATTGAAGGTGGTAAATTTCTGATGGGAAGTTCGAATTTCGAAGATAGTAAACCTATACATACTGTAGAACTCCATTCATTTTATATGGATGAGCATGAAGTTACAAATACACAATTTGCCCAATTTGTAAAAGAAACTGGATATGTGACCGTAGCGGAGCGAAAGCTTGACCCAAAGGATTTTCCCGGTGTTGATCCGAATATGCTTGTCCCTGGTTCAGCTGTATTTTCAAAACCCAAAGAACTCAACTCTTTAAATAATTATCTGATGTGGTGGGAATATGTTCCTGGCGCAAATTGGAAACATCCTGAAGGCCCTAGTAGTTCGATAAAAGATAAAATGAATTACCCAGTTGTTCAGGTCGCCTATGAGGATGCTGCTGCCTATGCAAAGTGGGTTGGAAAAAGATTGCCTACTGAGGCTGAATGGGAATACGCTGCCCGTGCCCGTAAAGACACCAACGATGATCTGTACTATTGGGGGAAAGAGTTGAAACCAAATGGAAAGTGGACGGCCAATATTTATCAGGGGAAATTCCCTGTTGAAGACTCAAAAGAGGATGGTTATGAAGGTGCGGCTCCGGTGAAATCTTATCCGGCGAATCCTTTAGGACTCTACGATATGGAAGGGAATGTCTGGGAATGGTGTTCTGACTACTATAGACCAGACTATTATAAGAATAGCGTCGTGTCAAATCCTAAAGGACCGGAGAACTCCTATGATCCGCAGGAACCTAATCTCGAAAAACGTGTCCAACGAGGCGGATCGTTTCTCTGTAATGATCAGTATTGTGAACGCTATAAAGGAGGAAGCAGGGGAAAAGGTGAGGTAAATAGCCCGACAAATAATGTCGGTTTCCGATGTGTAAAAGATATAAAATAGAAAAGGCTTGCATTTGCAAGCCTTTTCTATTTTATAGAGACACCTTATTGTGCATTCAAAAACATTGATTTTTGATTGTACAACTCTCTGAAATATGGATCTTGAAGATCTTTAATAAACCGGATTGCTTCACCAGTTGATTTCATTTCAGGGCCTAATTGTTTGTCTACCTCAGGGAATTTATTGAAAGAGAATACAGGCTCTTTAATCGCGTATCCTTTCAGTTTACGTTCGATCGTGAAATCTTTCAATTTATTAACGCCTAACATAACTTTTGTAGCGATGTTGATGTAAGGAACATCATAAGCTTTCGCGATGAAAGGAACCGTACGTGATGCACGTGGATTGGCCTCGATTACATACACATTTTCACCTTTGACAGCAAACTGGATGTTTAACAGACCTCTTACGTTCAATGCTTTTGCTAATTTAATGGAGTATTCTTCCATTTTATCCTGAACCGCTTGTGATAAACCAAACGGCGGCAATACCGCTGATGAGTCACCAGAGTGAATACCGGCAGGCTCAATGTGCTCCATCATACCAATGATATGTACATCTTCACCATCACAGATAGAATCTGACTCCGCTTCTTCAGCACGATCCAAGAAATGATCGATCAGGATATGATTACCGGGAAGGTTTTTCAATAAGTTGACAACAGCTTTTTCCAAGTCTTCGTCATTGATGACGATACTCATGCCTTGTCCACCCAATACGTAAGAAGGACGTACCAATACAGGGTATCCAAC
Source organism: Sphingobacterium sp. GW821-FHT03E03 (assembly GCF_059420745.1). Lineage (NCBI taxonomy): Bacteria > Pseudomonadati > Bacteroidota > Sphingobacteriia > Sphingobacteriales > Sphingobacteriaceae > Sphingobacterium > Sphingobacterium sp. GW821-FHT03E03. Next base: position 394,930 of record NZ_JBWKUH010000002.1, on the reverse strand, counting down.
TTCGCTGGCAACTTGTAATGCCTCTTCTGCAGAAGTAGCTACACCATATTTTGGATATGGAATATTTAATTCCTTCAAAAGATCAGAGAAACGACCACGATCTTCTGCCAAGTCCATATTTTCGAAAGAGGTACCAATAATTTTTACACCAAGCTGCTCTAAGCGTTCAGCCATTTTAAGTGCTGTTTGTCCACCTAATTGAACGATTACACCCTCAGGTTTTTCTAATTCAATGATCTCACGTACATGCTCCCAGAATACAGGCTCAAAGTATAACTTGTCAGCCATGTTGAAGTCCGTTGATACTGTCTCAGGGTTACAGTTAACCATGATTGCCTCGTAACCACATTCTTTGGCTGCCAATAAGCCGTGTACACAAGAGTAATCGAACTCGATACCTTGACCGATACGGTTAGGACCTGAACCTAATACAATGATTTTCTTTTTGTCTGAAGAGATGGATTCGTTTTCTTCTTCAAATGTTGAATAGTAATATGGAGTTTGTGCTGGGAATTCCGCGGCACAGGTATCAACCATTTTGTAAACCCGGTTGATGCCAAGCTCCTTACGACGATCATATACCTGATCTTCCGTTACATTACCTAGCAACCAAGCAATCTGTACATCTGAATAACCTTTTTGTTTTAAGGTCATGAAGAAATCGCGTGGGATATTATTCAGTTGGTAACGACGTAACTCTTGCTCAAGATGTACTAATTCCTGGATCTGTACCAAGAACCATTTGTCGATACGTGTTGCTTTACGAATTGATTCCAATGGAACACCTAATTCGAATGCATCTTTGATATGGAACAAACGGTCACCACTTGGATGTTCTAAGCTATCCATGATCTCGTCCAGATTTCTCCATTGACGACCATCGGCACCTAGACCAGCGCGACCAGTTTCAAGTGATTGACATGCTTTCTGTAAAGCTTCGATAAATGTACGGCCGATTGCCATAACTTCACCTACAGCTTTCATCTGAAGACCTAATTCTTTGTTTGCACCTTTGAACTTGTCAAAGTTGAAACGTGGGATCTTAACGATGACGTAATCTAATGTTGGTTCGAAATATGCTGAAGTAGTTTTAGTAATCTGATTTTGCAACTCATCTAAGTTGTATCCGATCGCCAATTTAGCTGCAATTTTTGCAATTGGGTAACCAGTTGCTTTCGATGCTAAAGCTGATGAACGAGATACACGTGGGTTGATCTCAATTGCAATGATTTCTTCATTTTCTGGATTTACCGAGAACTGAACGTTACATCCACCTGCAAATGTACCAATTGAGCGCATCATCAGGATAGCCTGATTACGCATGTCTTGGTAACATTTGTCCGATAATGTCATACCTGGAGCTACTGTGATCGAGTCTCCTGTGTGGATACCCATTGGATCAAAGTTTTCAATTGTACAGATGATAATGACATTATCGTTGGTATCGCGAAGCAATTCTAATTCGAATTCTTTCCAACCCAATACAGCTTGTTCGACTAAAACCTCATGTGTTGGTGATGCGTGTAAGCCTCTATTTAAGGCGGCATCAAAATCTTCTTTTCTGTGTACAAACCCGCCTCCTGTACCTGCTAAGGTATAGGAAGGACGTATAACAAGAGGATAACCAATTTCTTGTGCAGCTTCTTTACCTTCCAAGAATGAGTTTGCGATCTTTGATGTTGCAACGCCCACACCAATATCAACCATTAATTGACGGAATTCTTCACGGTTTTCAGTTTTTTCAATGGCAGCAACATCAACACCGATAACTTTTACGTTGTATTTTTCCCAAAGACCTAGGTTGGAAGCTTCGATACATAAGTTCAAAGCTGTCTGACCACCCATGGTAGGAAGTACAGCGTCAATATTGTGTTTTTGCAATATTTCTTCAATACTTTCGCAAGTTAATGGAAGTAAGTAGACATTGTCTGCAACAACTTTGTCCGTCATGATTGTTGCAGGATTTGAGTTGATGATGGATACTTCAATACCTTCTTCTTTCAATGAAAGGGATGCTTGAGATCCAGAATAATCAAATTCACAAGCTTGACCGATAACGATGGGACCTGATCCGATGATTAAAACCGACTTAATGGAAGTGTTTCTTGGCATTATATCTAGTTCAAAAAATTAAATTTCCTATTGTAAATCTGAGCAAAGACAATCAAAAATAGCTCATGGGGAAGGGTCATTCCGACTGCTTTGTCGGAGTGCAAAGTTACATTTTAAATTTTGAAAATGAAGTATTTATTTTAATAATATTTCAAAATAAAATGACCTTTGTTGAAAAAGTAGTCTTGAAAGGAGTAATAATAGTTGGAAAACGCAAGGGGAGGGTTCTCCAACTATTATTGTTAGTCGTTTATTATTCGGCTAATAAACAATAATTTCATCTGTAAATAAATATCCTTTTTTCGGATTGCTGGCTTTGATTTTTATGTAACGTGCCTGTTGTGCTTTATCAAGTTTAAGTTCGAATCGTTTGAAAGTTAATTTGGATTCTTTATCGGATATATCATTTATCACGGTACCTACTTTTCTAAAGCTACGTCCATTGTCCGAAAGAAGGATTTCCATCTCACCGGGCATGTAAACCCCCGGACCTATCATTTGCATAAAATTCATGGCAACCTGATGAATTTCTTCTCTTCGCTCTAAATCGACTACGACATCAATCGGACTCGTAAAACCTTGCCATTGACCATCGTGATAAGAGAGTCCGCCCATTAGTCCATTGGTTAAAGTCGAATCTTTTTGGGCTGGATATCCAGACCATTGTGTGTTGTAAGTTACTTTTTTCCCGATGGCGCGATGAATATCGATATCAAATGATAATGTCGGACCTATTTTAATGGAGTCCTGAAAATATGCTGCATTGATATGTCCTGTTGAACTAAGTTCAAATGGACCGGTATATGGTGTCGACTGAATCGTAGGTTCACTTCCATCAATTGTATATCGGATCTGATCCGTGTTCAATTGCTCTGTTGTAAGTGTAATTTTGTTGTTGTTTTTAATTGCATTATAAGACGCTGTATAAGCAACATTGAATGATGGACGATAATAGTTCAGATTCAGCTCCTGTAGCAATTTATAATGTGATTGTAATCTTCGTTGAAAGTCGGCCCAGCTTTTTGCATCTTTTGCGGTCCAATTGACTTCGGATAACGCTAATGCTCGCGGAAATACCATATATTCAACATGCTCCATCGTCGGCACATATTCTGTCCATATATTCGCCTGCGCACCAAGGATATGTTTGGCTTTATCACCTTGTATCGCAGCTGGAATAGGGTCGTAGGAGTAGACTTTATCAAGTGTAAGATAGCCTCCAATAGCTTCGGGTTGTGTTCTTGGGTCAGTCTGGTAGGAATCGAAATAAAGATGTGAGCCCGGGGTCATAATGACATCGTGGCCTGCATTTGCAGCTTTTATTCCGCCCTCTTCTCCGCGCCAACTCATGACTGTTGCTCCTTCGGTGAGTCCACCTTGTAAGATCTCATCCCAGCCAATAAGCTTTCTACCCTTTGATTGCAGGTACAGATCCATTTGTTTGATGGCATAACTCTGTAATTCGTCAACTGACTTTAAACCTTCCTTCTGCATAAGAGCTTGATCTTTTGGACAAGTTTCCCAGTGTTTCTTTTCCGCTTCATCACCCCCGATATGGATATATTGAGAAGGGAATATGGTAAGTACTTCATCCAGTACATTTTTTAGAAACTCAAAAGTTTTTTCATTGCCAATGCAAAACTCGCCTTGGCTGTAGGGTTTCCATGAACAGGAAAGTTCAGGATACACGGCTAATACCTCTTCTGAGTGTCCGGGCATTTCTATTTCCGGGATGACATTGATGCCTTTTCGGGCAGCATAGTCGACCAGTTCGCGTGCTTCTTCCTGGGTATAAAAGCCTCCACTGGCATTTGGGTTTCCTTTTTCCACATATTGACGTCCATTGTTCCACCAATCTTTCCAATGGGCATGTGTACGCCAAGCTGCTTTTTGTGTTAATTCCGGATATTTTTTAATCTCCAGTCGCCATCCCGCTCCATCTGTCAAGTGCCAGTGAAAGTTATTGAACTTATAAATGGCCATGATATCGATATATTTCTTTACGAAAGAAAGGGGCATAAAATGACGGGAAACGTCTAAATGCAATCCTCGGTATGAAAAACGAGGTTCATCAAAGATAGTCGCAAATGCTATTTGGCTAGGATCAGCTTGTAGATACCCTAATTGAACCAAAGTATAAATTCCATTAATGACCTGTGGCGTATCCCAGGCTTTAAGCAAGAGACCTTTCTCATCAATTTGAATCGAATAGGCATTTTTGCCGAGGTTGTCTGCATCAACCGCCTTTACAATACGAAAGCCTTCTTTTGGTGCTTTTTTGTTTTTCTTTAGTACTTCAAGGGTTAAACTCTTGATCGCGGGATGTTCAGTAAGCAATTGCACCGCTGGTTGGAAATCATCAGAAACAATAACTGTGAGTTGTGTTGGGATGGTATATATTCCAGTCGCTACGGTCACCTTGGATGGCTTGGGAATAATGTCAAAATTAGTTTGGGCCTGCGCACTAAAAATGCAAGCTCCCCCAAGCAATAACAGGGATAAAGATTTGCTCAATCGCATAGTAAAGTATTTAGATCAATAGATAATCAACACAAATATCCTAATTTTTGTTTCATTATTCTATTATTGCTGTCATTCGATAAGTATTTATGATATAAAACCAACAAATTGCCCAATAGAAATTACATTTTTAATCCTTAACTTTGTTGTATGATTGAACTTCCAGTTATTCCGGCAACTCCTGCACAACGCAAGCCAGATTGGTTGCGTGTCAAATTGCCTGTTGGTAAAGAGTATAGACATGTCAGAAGTCTTGTAGATGAGCACAAATTACATACAATTTGTGAGAGTGGAAATTGCCCAAATATGGGTGAGTGTTGGGGGGCAGGAACAGCGACCTTCATGATATTAGGAAATATCTGTACACGTTCATGTTCGTTTTGCGCTGTAGCAACAGGTCGTCCTTTGCCAGTAGACTTGGATGAACCAAATAGGGTAGCCAATTCGGTGAAATTGATGCAGGTAAAACACTGTGTTATCACTTCCGTAGACCGTGATGATCTAAAAGACGGCGGTTCTACAATTTGGGCAGAAACGATCAATGCAATCCGCAAAGAAAGTCCAGAAACAACTTTGGAAACATTATTGCCAGATTTTAAAGGTCAATGGGATAATTTGGATCGTGTCATTGCTGTTCGCCCAGAGGTCGTTTCACATAATCTGGAAACTGTGCGTCGTTTGACCCGAGAAGTTCGTGTTCAGGCGAAATATGACCGTTCTTTGGAATGTTTGCGTCGGATTTCGGAAGCAGGTCTTCGTACGAAGTCGGGTATCATGTTGGGTCTTGGTGAAACGGAAGAAGATGTGATTGAAGCAATGCAGGACTTGTATAATGTTGGTGTTCATATTTTGACTCTCGGACAATATTTACAGCCAACGAAAGCACATCATCCCGTTATTGAATTTATCACACCAGCTCAATTTGAAAAATATAAAAAAATTGGTTTGGAAATGGGTTTCAAATATGTTGAATCCGGACCTTTGGTTCGTTCATCTTACCATGCTGAAAAGCATTTGTTCGATATGCAATAATAGCGCGCTAAACGATTAGACTTCTTGGAAAAACAAAAGTTGTTTCCATGTTAACATATAAAAGGCCCGGGTGAATATTTCACCCGGGCCTTTTTATGGATCATCTTATCCTGATCGAACTTTGCAAGTAATTACCTTTGATGGTTAATTTCGTTTAAAAATCTGGTTATCAGTTGTATTTAAGACCTAAAGATTAAAGACAGCGCGTAGTAAAATTGTTCTTCCCCGTAGTTCAAATTCATTTTGGGAAATCATATTGGCTGTTGTCATGTAGGTCCGATAATTTTTTATATTCGTTAAATTGCTCATATACAATTCAAAGTCAGTTTTCCATTTGTTCAATCGATAACGCGCAAAAACATCTATAAAGGTATAACTCGCATTCTTCATATTCGTCTGGAAAGTGGAGAGGTTACGTATGTTTACGCGTATATAGCCATTTTTAAAAGGGCTTATAGGGAAACCTAAGTTATGTATCATCATGGTTGTTTTATTCCGAATCAGATGGTCTTTCCCTTGTTGCTGGCTTCTATTCCAATTGAGAGTACCTGTATAAGATACATTATATGATTTGAATATTTTTGCTTCTAAACTAGGTTGGAGAGTGTAATTGATGCTTTTTATGGGAACAACACTACTGTTTAGCAATTGATTGAATCGGGAATATGCTATACTGCCTTTTAACTTGAGCGTACTTGCCAAAGGAAATATATATTTATCAAACCCAATTTGTGAGGACCAATGTTCTTGCAGGTTGTCCATATTAACCAATATATTCTCTGTGATATCGTCTTTTATAATTGAGGATAACATCGTGTTGGATGAAAGCCTGGAATAGCTGATTCCTGCATTAGCGAATAATACTTTCAATGTACGCGCCAGATTGTAATTGAGATTAAAAGCATGTTTTTGGGATTCATTCAGCGCAGCATTATTTTGGCTAAGCATCCTATAATTGCGCAGTACTGCTCCATGGAATACGTCTTCAATATTCCCGATGTCCTGGCTATATTGATAACCAAATTGGAGATAATCTTCTTGGGAGACTCGCCAGCGTGCTTTTAGGCCGGGGTTGATCAACCATGAATTTTTTGAAACGTCCATGGCCTGTGTATTATCTTCATATTGAGTGATCAGATAGGTGATCGGGATATCGAGGTGAGCCTCGAAGCGATCGTTTTTCCAGTCATATTGTGGTGTAATGAACACTTGAGATCTGCTCCAGTGTAGATCGTTGCTCGTATTCTGGCGCGGTCTTCTATCTATCTGCTCATTATCTTGAAGATATAACAATGAAGTAAAATGTTGGCGGTCGGTATTGAAACCGATCTGATAATGCTGTTTGATCTTACTTTTATTAAAGTGGTAACCTGTCGAAACCTCAGTGAAAAATGAGGGAACCTCGATCTGCTGAATGGTACTTTTGTATGGAATGCTGTCATTTAATATTTCAGGAAAAACACCTGGATAAATCTGTAGAGATTGTGGTTTATTTCCATAGTTTAATGTCCAATTAACTGCTATAATATCGTTGTTTTTTAATTGTGGTATATAGCTGAACTGATTGCTGATCCCTTTGATATGATGTTTTTGAAATTGGTCAATTTTACTAGTCGAGTTTGTTAATAGGGCTTTTATATCTCTTTTTTCATATTCAAAGGAGAGTATTTCACTGATGTATTTTTTTTCTGTATTCACGGATGCCGAGAGTCTTGCCGCACCTAGCCATTTCTCTGCTTTGATACCGTTTTGTTCTTCAAAGGACACATCACCTCCATTGAGTAAATATCGTGTACTAGCAGTATTATTTTGCCTTTCTTTATCAAATAGTAGCTGAATATTTGATTTCAATTGCCATTTGTTTTTGAAATTATATAGATTATTGGTGTTGAGGGAACCTGTATTGTTAAAGTAGTAGTTGTTTTTTGGAATATTGGGAGCTCCAGTTGTACTTGTTGCAAGGAGATTGTTAATAGAGGAACTGCCAAACTTGGTGAGCAAAGATGACTGGTTATTGCCTACGACATCACCAGAAAGATCCCTACCGATGTTATTTGCACTGAGTACATTCAGCATTTTAACTTTTTTGTTAAAAAGGATTGAGTTTAGCTCGGGGTCATAGTTATTGGGAGTACCAGCAGCTATTTTAGCCTGTCCAGTTAACTTTAACTTAGCATCTTCTTTGATGACAAGGTTAATTGCTACATCGTCTGTAAATCTTTTGTTTTTAAGTACTTTATAGTGTTCATGGTTGTCGAGGACCTGAATGTCTTTGACCATTTTGTGCGGAATTGTTCGCGTGCCTATTCCGTAACGATCTTCTAACAGATCATCACCGTCAATGTAAAGTTTGGACACCGTTTTGTCCTGATATTTTATTAAGCCGGATTCTGTTACCTCCATACCGGGTAGGCGTTTGATGATATCTCCGATATTTCGATCCTCTTCCTTAGCAAAAGAACCTACATCATAAGAAATGGTGTCGTTGGAACGACTTACTTTGGGTTTACTCTTCACTACGACATCTTTTAATAGATTGGTTTTGGGGGTTAAGACAATCCGGAGATCGGTCGACTTTTTGTCAATTTGCTGTCCGAATTTTTCGTAAGTAAGATGGTGGATCTGCAGGTAGACGGTGGTATATTCTTTAGAAAGCTGCATCATAAACCGTCCTTCCTTATCAGTCGTTTTAAAAGCGACGATTTTATTTTCAGACAGGATATTTACACTTGCGAAAGGTATTGGCTTATGTGTATTTGCTTCTAGTACCTTCCCACTTATCATTTGTTGGGCAAAACAAATTTGCCCAAACCAAATGATTAAAAATAAACATATAGATACTTTCATTAAGGTATTAACTCAATCGGATTATTGGTGACTTTAGAAGGCTTATATAGTTCATCTTTCCGGATATTAAAACTTTTGATCCTAGACACATCCATACCACCATCTCCTGTTTTCATACCAGCGCTTGAACCGCTTTTAACAGTAATGGCATTGCCGGAACCTACACTGATACTTCGACTCTTTGCCGATTGAGCGTTCATATAGGCCTGTGGATTTGCTTTAAATGCAGCTTGGATTTTTTGAACTTCCTCCAGTGAGGTTGTAATCACGTCTTGTGGTAGGGCCACCTGTACTTTGCTGTCTTCCAGTTTATCAAATCCGGCATATGCAAAAACGACCTCGTTTTTTGAATCCCTTGCATCCAAAATGAGTCCTGGTAGTCCATGAAGTTTCCAAGGTCCGTAAGGAAATGGCAGCTCTGTCGTAAACCATACTTCATAGGTGCGACCTTTGAAAGTTGTTTTTGCATTTTGACAACTGTATCCTCCGATCTCCTTATGATCAGCTAATAGTTCCCATTCTTGAGCTGGGTAAGTTTGAGGTATAGCAAATTTGTCCCCGGCAACGGATATCAATTCTGTCATTTTGTTGTTGTTGACATCTAGTAAATACGATGCCCCTAAAGGAGTTGTTCGTGTCTGGATAGTTATATTCCCGTCAAAGGAGGGGGCATCCATCTGTTTTTTGACCTCATCCTGCATACGATCTGTGGAGTATGAGGTATAGTAACTGGCCTGTTGATTAAGGTAGGTGATCGTTTCGTCGCGAATAAATTGATCACGTTGCGTGGTGTCATTAATGTGTTTGAATTCGTAATGTACTTTAGCTATTGCTGGCGAATTTTCTTGAGCAAATAGAATCTGTATCGTCACCGATAATAAGAAGGATAATGAATATTTCATAAAATTATGTCTATATCGTAAATATACGAAATATTCGTAATAACAAAAATTATTGTAGATTTTCACTATTATACCCTGAATGGTACTTTTCTGGGGGATGAAGTGAAGCTCCGTGTGTGTGAAACTATTATTGTTGTCTATTGAAAACAGTTTCTCCAGCAATCACCGTCCGCATTGTTTTTACGTTCCGCAATTGTCCGTTCGGTATTTTGAGGATGTCTTGTTGGAGGATGACAAAATCAGCATCTTTGCCGGCCTCTATGCTTCCGCGTTTTTTCTCCTGAAAGCAGGAGTATGCTGCCCAGATGGTCATTCCGCGCAGTGCATCTTCCCGACTGATAGCATCCTGCATTTGGAAGCCCTGGTTTGGGTAACCTTTTTTATCAACACGAGCCACAGCTGCGTGAAAACCATACATCGGATTGAAATGTTCAACCGGGAAGTCACTCCCTAGGGCGAGTTTACCATATTCTTTCAACAGATGCTTGTACGCATAGGCACCTTCCATTCGCTCTTCGCCCAGTCGGTCTTTGGCCCAGTACATGTCTGATGTGGCGTGGGTTGGCTGCACAGAGGGAATAATCTGGAATTTTCGGAATTTATCGAAGTCGGTTGGAGATATAATCTGTGCGTGTTCAATACGCCATCTCCGATCTCGATGCGGCTGTAGATATTTGCCATAGATATCCAAGATAATTCGGTTGGCTGAATCACCGATAGCATGGGTGTTGGCCTGGAAATTACTGGCTGCAATCGCTTTGATCATGTTTTCATATTCCTGTGGGGTATGCAGAAGAAAGCCATGGGTAGGTGCATCATGATAATGAGCGAGGAGGCAGGCGCCCCTTGAGCCTAATGCGCCATCTGCAAGTAATTTGAATGATTTGATTTCTAAACGATCAGTTTCGTAAAATCCCTGTGCTATAAATGAGGAGATATTTTGCGGGTTGCCAAGGATCATCGCATAATCTCTAAATTTTAATGCGCCATCTTTATAGTATTTTTTTAATAGGCTGAGTCTTTCTTTTGATAAACCTGCATCTACAATGGAGGTAAGCCCAACAGAAAGTAATGAATCCTGGGTTCGTTTTAGCATTCTCAAGTACTCTTTTTCATTGGGTACTGGGATTGTTTTGTTGACCAGATCCATTGCATTGTCGATCAAAAGACCATTCGGTGTATTGTTGCTTCCACCGACAACGCCGCCCTGAATAATGGGAATGCTTGTCAATTTGGCCCATTCCAGGGCTTTGGAGTTTACCACTGCGGCGTGATAATCTACCCTTATCAGGTACACTGGTATATCTGGGAAAGCTTTGTCCAGTAGTTCCTTTGTAGGGAAGGATTTGTCTTTCCAGCGATTTTGGTCCCAGCCACCGCCGATGAGCCAGGTTTTATTGGGGTTCTTTTGCTGATAACTTTTAACCCGTTGAATCACTTCTTCGAAAGAATCCGCGCCATTGAGGTCGACCTGATCCATCAGTTCGGCTTCATCAAATAGATGAGCGTGCGCATCGTAGAATCCCGGATAGATCGCTTTCCCTTCAGCGTCTATTTTTTCTTTGGCTTTATACTTTCGTTGGATCTCGTCGTCTGAGCCTATTGCAATAAATTTACCGTCCTTAACTGCAAATGCCTGTGCTGTGCTAAAGGTGGAATCAACGGTATAAACATGTGCATTGTACACAATCAGGTCTACTCTTTCTTGCGGAGAACAAGCAAGGAAGATCATGGAAAAGAGGAAAAGAATAACTGGAGAGTTTCTCATATCCTAAAAATAAAGAAAAGTGTTTATAAAGCTAGGGCTATTTCTTTGAAATATGATTTGATTGAACTTATCGTGTGAATTGGCTGAAATATTGTTTGGTATATTATGAACTTGGTAACAAAGGAGGGCGGGCATAAGGGAATAGACGGTTTTCTATCTTTTTAATAACAAAAACGGCTATCCAAATAACTCAGATAGCCGTTTTAATTCAAAAATTAAAATATGTGATTAGCAGTACTCGTCAAATGCAGCGACTAAATTGTCAGCGATCATTTGTGCCGGGCGACCTTCAATCATATGTCTTTCAATCATGTGAACCAATTTACCGTCTTTGAACAACGCCATTGCTGGAGAAGATGGAGGGTAAGGCAACATGTAGTTACGTGCTGTGTTAACAGCATCAGTTTCCATACCTGCGAAAACAGTAACTAGTTTTGCAGGATGTTTTTCGTTTTTTACAGCCGCTTTTGCTGCAGGACGTGCATTCGCTGCCGCACAACCACAAACGGAGTTAACAACTACAAAAACAGTTCCTTCTGAAGCAATTGCAGTATCAACTGCTTCTGGAGTTTTTAATTCTTCGAATCCCGCATCAACTAATTCTTGACGCATTGGAGCTACTAAATATTCTGGATACATTATTTCTTAAGTAAAAATGTTAATATTCTAATTTAATTCGGTACAGCGCGACTTTCTGTTTCGCATTATACGATCTTTGCCAAAGCGCTATACTTTACTTTTACAAATATAGATGTAAAAGGCTTTCTCGTCAAGGTGCTTGTCTCAAATCAATGTCAGAAAATCGTTAACAGCTGTTAAACCATTTTCCAATCGCTGCTGTCCCTCTCCTGAGATAATGCGATATTGACCACCGACGGCTTCTAACTCTGTTTTCCATATCTCCATAAAATGTTCTCGTTGCTCTGGAAAATCTCTTAATGGATCGTCTTGCCAAGGTAGATCTATATCCATTAGTAGGTATAGTTCATAGGGGTGTTGCTGAATCTTATCGGTAACCTCTTTAGGTGTATGATTGAATAGATGGTCAGACCAGATTTTCACGGTCATAAAAGTGGTGTCACAGATCAGGATGTTACCCTTTGCTAATGGAAGGAGTGCTTCTTCCAAAGCAACTTGTCCATAAAACATGTTGACCTCATCCTGCAGCGTATATTTATTATTGAGACTCTGACAGTAATAGCGCGAATACTCCGGTACACAGACTGTTTGAAATTTTTCAGCGAGATACTGTGCCATGGTTGACTTTCCTGTAGACTCGGGGCCTACGACTGCAATTTTTATTAACTCTTTTCCCACATCTATCTTTTTGATAGGCAATATTACGCAAAATTTTTATAGGTTTTTTGCCAGTCACGGTAGCCATTCCAGGCAATAATGGCGAATACGAGATACAGTACAGCTGTTAGCATAAGCTCTTTGTGTACATACAATGGAATATAGCAGATATCGACAAAAACCCAGAGAAGCCAGTTCTGAAGTACTTTCCTCGTCATTAGAAACTGAGCCACAAAGCTAACTGAAGTACAGAATGCGTCAATATAAGGGACGTCGGAATTTGTTTTACTGTCCAAAAGGTAGCCTATTGCGGCTGTCAAACAGATAATGACAAGTATGCTCAAGATGAGTTGATTTCTATTGGCCTTAACAATCGGTTTCTTTTTTTCTTCTTTTCGCTTATGCCAATAATACCAACCATATACGGCTGTGGATAGAAAGTAAAATTGTAATACGGTATCGCCGTAGAGTTTTGCATCATAGAAAAGAATGGCATAGGAGACCACACTGATAATGCTAATCGGCCAGTTCCATATATTTTGCTTTGCGGCCAAATAGACACAAAGGAAGCCAGTTAGTGTACCTAACCATTCGAGCCAAGTAGTTTGGGCAAATTGACTGGCAATCTGCTGAAAAAAATCTTGCATCTGGTGTATTAAAAATTACACCTTAAAGATACAAAGTCTGCCTTAGAATCAACTACTGCACCTGTTTATTGGCGCAATTGGTGCTCGCAAAAGACTCAGGTTTGGCCTTAAATACGAACCCCATACCCATAATATATCCCATGGCTTCTTTGAGGGCTACATTTGACTGAAAATTTGGATTGGTGTTAATGTCGGCGTGGACTTCTAGGTCTACTTTGTGTTTTTCGAGGAGGGGGCAGAGTTGGTAGGCGATGTCGATGGATTTTTGGACTTCGAGTAGCATCCGTTCTTTAATACTCATTCGGTGATGCCTTTTGTCCCGTTGGATAAACATAAATCCACCTTTATGTTCCCTGAGAAAGACGATGACGGTGGCGAAGTCGATGATTCCTCTCTTTACTTGGGAATCGGTACCGATATAAACCTTGAGTTTGTTGCCTAAGGCGTCTTCTCGTTTAATGACTTCCTCAACAGCATCGAAAATCGTGGAGCGAATGGATTCGCCATTGTATTTTTGCCATCTCATAGTGGTATAAATTAGATATATATAAATTAAACTTCATCATTGACATAAATTTACTGAATTTCAATGATCTAAGTGTTAATTTAATTTTAAATAATTCTCCACATTAATGAAGTTTTTCACCATAGGCCAGATCTCCTGCATCGCCAAGACCGGGAACGATATAGGCCTTTGTTGTCAATTCATGGTCGACATCACCCACCCAGATATGCGCAGTCGGAACGAAAGCCTTGACATGGTTTAATCCTTCTTCCGAAGCAATTGCCGCAACAATATGCAGTTCTTTAATCTCATATTCGGCCAAAAGATCTTTACAACACAAGACCAGGCTCTTTCCGGTAGCCAGCATCGGATCGACGATGATAACCGTTCTATTATCCAAATTCGGTGTATTGACGTATTCTTTGTGAACTTCAAATTCGCCACTCTTTTTGGTGTGCCGATAAGCCGCGATAAAAGTATTGTCGGCTTGGTCAAAGATATTTAATAAACCTTGATGGAAGGGAAGTCCTGCCCTTAGAATAGTGGCTAATACCGGTTGTTCCATCAATAGCTGTGTTTTGGCAACGCCCAAAGGTGTTTCAACCTCCACGGGTTTAAAGGCCATGGTTTTGCTGATCTCATAGGCAAATACTTCTCCAAGTCGTTCCAGATTCCGACGGAAACGCATGCGATCCCGCTGAATAGTGACATCTCTCAATTCTGCAATAAAATGATTTGCAATGCTATTTTGGGTAGATAGAATAGTGACCATGACGTGCGTGCTAGTTCTGTTAAAGCTAAAGATAGTAAATAATCAACTGAAAGTAATAACATCTGCGGCATAATTATAGTTTGATATAAAATGGTAAAAAAATTAGTAAATTTGTGTGAAGACCATTTAAAATATGGCCCTAGACCGCATGTTACAAAATCGTAACATTTATAGATTATCATTGTTTGAATGTGACGGATTTTTCTAAGCTGAGATTTAGCGATGCTTCGGTGCTGACGCTTAACGAAAGGTCGAAATAGTTTTCTTTAAGAAATAGGAATTGTATGAAATTTGAATTGACATCAGAGTATAGACCGACGGGTGATCAACCAGAGGCAATCAAAGAATTGGTAGCAGGTGTGGACCAAGGTGAACAATACCAGACGCTCTTGGGGGTTACCGGATCCGGTAAAACATTTACTGTAGCCAATGTAATTCAAGAAACACAGAAGCCAACCCTCATATTAAGTCACAATAAAACATTGGCTGCTCAGCTATATGGTGAATTCAAACAGTTCTTTCCGAATAATTCGGTTAATTATTTTGTTTCTTACTATGATTATTATCAGCCGGAGGCATTTATAGCTTCAACGAATACTTACATTGAAAAAGACTTGGCGATCAATGAAGAAATAGAGAAGCTGCGATTGGCAACGACTTCATCATTGATGTCCGGACGACGAGACATTGTTGTGGTTTCTTCCGTCTCCTGTATTTATGGTATGGGAAATCCCGAAGATTTCTCACGGTCAATTTTTCGTTTTGGGGTTGGAATGACAATAACACGGAACGCCTTTTTGCATAAACTGGTCGAAATCCTCTATTCTAGAACAACAACTGAATTTAAACGTGGTACTTTTCGTGTCAAGGGAGATACCGTCGATGTATACCCTGCTTACTTAGATTTTGCGATCCGTATTTCCTTTTTTGGTGACGAGATTGACGAATTGAGTGAGATCGATCCGGTATCTGGTAAGACCTTGAATAAAATGGAGGATTTAGCACTTTTCCCAGCGAACCTTTTCGTTACTCCAAAGGAGAAATTTAAGGAATCTATCTGGGCCATTCAGGATGAATTGATGCAGCGCAAGACGCAGTTGGAGGAGGAAGGGCTTATGCTGGAAGCTAAACGTCTGGAAGAACGTGTGAATTACGATCTGGAAATGATGCGCGAACTTGGCTATTGTTCTGGAATAGAAAACTATTCTCGATTCTTCGATGGAAGACAGCCGGGGATGCGTCCTTTCTGTCTGCTGGATTATTTCCCGGAGGACTATCTGCTCGTCATTGATGAGAGCCATGTTACCTTGCCGCAGTTACGGGCCATGTATGGTGGTGACCGTTCACGTAAGGTATCTCTAGTGGAACATGGTTTCCGATTACCTGCGGCCATGGACAATAGACCGCTCAACTTTCCGGAGTTTGAATCGTTGACCAATCAGACTATTTATGTTTCGGCGACTCCCGGAGATTATGAATTGCA
The DNA here is from genome assembly GCF_059420745.1 of Sphingobacterium sp. GW821-FHT03E03. Classification (NCBI taxonomy): domain Bacteria; kingdom Pseudomonadati; phylum Bacteroidota; class Sphingobacteriia; order Sphingobacteriales; family Sphingobacteriaceae; genus Sphingobacterium; species Sphingobacterium sp. GW821-FHT03E03. The sequence goes on along the minus strand of NZ_JBWKUH010000002.1, from coordinate 379,046 downwards.
ACAGACGGAAGGTGTCGTTGTTGAACAGGTCATCCGTCCGACAGGCTTATTGGATCCTATTATTGAAGTTCGTCCAGCGATAAATCAGGTGGATGATTTCTTGGAAGAGGTAGACAAAACGATCAAAGAAGGAGGCCGTATCTTGGCCACGACCTTGACCAAACGGATGGCTGAGGAGTTATCCAAATATATGACCAAGTTGAACCTTAAAGTTCGTTATATACACTCTGAAATTAAGACTTTGGAACGCGTAGAGATTTTACGGGGATTGCGCTTAGGTGAGTTTGATATTTTAGTTGGCGTAAATTTACTTCGGGAGGGATTGGATTTGCCCGAAGTTACGCTGGTAGCTATTCTCGACGCCGATAAAGAGGGCTTCTTACGTTCGGAGCGCTCGTTGATCCAAACGATCGGACGTGCTGCCCGGAATGATAAAGGACGGGTGATCATGTATGCGGATAAAATGACAGACAGTATGCGTGTAACGATAGAGGAGACCAATCGACGCAGGGATAAGCAAATGAACTATAATATCGAACATGGTATTACGCCACGAACCGTTGGAAAGACCAGGGAAGAAATCCTGGAGCAGACCTCGGTGGCCGATTTCTCAGGCGTTGAGCAAAAGTTTTATGTTGAGCCAGATCCTACACAGGCTATTGCGGCTGACCCTGTCATGCAGTACCTTAGCGAAAAAGATCTGAAAAAAGCGATTGATGCTGTTCGCAAGAAAATGGATAAAGCTGCGAAAGAAATGGATTTCTTGGAAGCCGCGAAATACCGTGACGAAATGTTTTCTTTGGAAAAGCTCTACGAGGAGCGTTTTTCATCGTAAATGAGATATGCTAGCTTTTTAATAAGGCTGTATTAAAAAGTTAAATTTTGTGATAAATGAGCAAGGTTCAGGTTCTTTATGGATTTGAACCTTGTTTTTTGTCATTCACTGAGATTTAGATCAGCCCGCAATTTAAATTTTGATTTGAGATCTGGTGCATTAGTTATGGTACAGGTCTATTTTCCTTTCATGTTGTGCGCACCTACCTATGATTTCTTGTTGAATATTCAATTCTCCGGAGGGGACTTTTACTTCTTTGGATAGCCTTTCCTTACGATCTATTTTTCGTGTGAAGGAGGCTTACCTGCTTAAAAATAGGTGGCATTTTATTGCGCAATATTGTTCAATTATTAACATATTTTGCAAAAATCAAATTCTTCTCAGTAAATTAGAGCTTTAATCTAAACTAAAGCATAGTTATAATGAAAAAGCCTATTCTCGTTGTCAAATTTGGATCGGCTTCTATTACCACGAAAGAGGGAGAAGTTGATGAACGTATTGTTTTGGAGGTTGCCCGGCAGATTGCTTCTTTGCAGAAGAAGTACAATATTGTCCTGGTATCTTCAGGTGCTGTTGCTGCCGGCAAGCGTTTTCTCCCCAGTTATACAGGTACACTGTCGGAGCGGAAGGCCGCTGCCGCCATCGGAAATCCGATATTGATTAATACGTATTCCACCTACTTCAGGCCTTTTAAGATTTCGTTGGCGCAAAGCCTATGTGAAAGGCATCATTTTTCCAATCGGGACCAGTTTCTCCAGTTAAAGAATACTTATGAGGAACTGTGGCGGAACAATGTTATCCCGATAGCAAACGAAAATGATGTGGTGAGCAATAAAGAGTTGAAGTTCTCGGATAACGATGAACTGGCTACGTTGATTGCTGTTGGATTTGGTGCTGAAAAATTACTGTTTAGTACTTCTGTTCCAGGCGTATTGGATGCAAATAATAAAATCATAGAAAAGATCGAAACCATTGACCGGGATGTTCTGGGATTGGCAAGGAAAGATAAATCTGCGGTAGGATTAGGGGGGATGACCTCAAAATTGAATTTTGCACGTCTAGCTAATCAGATGGGAATTGAAGTGGTTATTTTTAGCATGCAGACCGAAGATGCGATCACGAAAGCTATCAAACATGAGACAGGTACCTTGTGCTTGCCGGAGCGTAAAAAGATCTCCTCACGAAAAAAATGGTTGGCGAGTGGAAGTCTAATTAAGGGTGAACTGATGGTGGACCGAGGTGCTGAAGAGGCTTTGTTGAAGCATAAAAGCTTACTCGCTGTTGGTGTAACGCGTATTGTTGAACATTTTGAGAAAGGAGAGGTGCTGAACATTGTGAACCTCGATGGTCTGACAGTGGCTGTGGCCCGGGCGAAAATGGATTCATCTTTGTTATCTCAGTCCAGTAAAAAGAATTTAGAAATTGCGCATGCAAATGATATCGTATTGTTATGAGTGAATCAATAATTGAACAATTGAAGGCGGCAGCTAAGGCGAAACAATTCTTGCAACAATTTGCTCCAGATGCTAAAAAGGTCACTTTGGAGGCTATCGCTGTCGCACTTGTTGAGGAGGAGGCCCTAATCCTGCATGCGAATAAAATTGACCTGGATCGTATGGATGATGGAGATCCAAAGAAAGACCGTCTTCTGCTGAATAGTGATCGCTTACAGGTACTATCAGCTAGCGTAAAACAGATTGCTGATCTGGCAGATCCGACCGATCAGCTGTTGCTTAAGAAAATTTTGCCCAATGGATTGGAAATAGAGAAAATAACGGTCCCGCTTGGTGTTGTTGGTGTGATCTATGAGTCCCGGCCGAATGTTACAATAGATGTAGCGGCGCTTTGTATCCAGTCTGGTAATGTTTGTTTGTTGCGAGGCGGTTCTGATGCGCAATATACAAACGAGGCCTTGCTGCGGGTTATCCATCGGGTATTAGAAGCAAATGGTATCCCCACAGACATTGTGCAATTGCTGCCTGTAGCGCGTAAACATGTATCAGAATTGCTGGAGGCTACTAAATATGTCGATATTATTATTCCACGCGGTTCGCAGTCTCTGATAGATTTTGTTCGGGCAAATGCGAAAGTCCCTGTTATAGAAACCGGCGCTGGTGTATGTCATACTTATGTGGATAAAACTGCTGATCTCGAGATGGCTGCAAAAATTGTAGCCAATGCAAAGATCTCCAGACCATCGGTCTGTAATTCTCTGGACACAGTTTTGGTGGATAAGGAAGTAGCACCAGAATTTTTAGCTAAACTAACACCTTACCTTGAAAATGCTGCCGTGGAGGTATTTGCAGACCCCATTGCCTATAAATTATTGGAGCATCAAAAATTTTCAAATTTAGTGGCAGCGGAAGAAGCAGATTTTGGAAGAGAATTTCTAGATTTGAAGTGTTCGATAAAAATAGTCAATGGATTGGATGAAGCTTTGGAACATATCGAAAAATATTCATCAAAACACTCGGAGTGTATTGTGTCTTCGCATGAATTGACTATCGAACGATTTTTGAATGCAGTGGACGCAGCAGCGGTATATGCGAATGCTTCAACTCGTTTTACGGATGGTGGTGAGTTTGGATTGGGTGCAGAAATAGGTATTTCAACACAAAAACTGCACGCACGTGGTCCTTTTGCATTGGAAAAGTTGGTAACAGAAAAATGGATTGTCCGCGGCAATGGGCAGATTCGATAAGAAAAGACTATGGGATTAAGTTTTAAGAAAGATGTATTGATGAACTGGATCGAGGAAATTGGTAAATTTCTACGTATCTGGACGGAAGGGCATGATGCTTTTACGGAGCCTACGGATCCGAAGGTTTTTGAAGGTGCTTATGAAAAGTTCTTTGAGAAGAGTAGGGGATATTTTTTGGAACTTTCCGAAAGCGAACTGACGACCTATTCAAAAGAGGAACTTCAGGCACAGCAATTACATCCACTGGCATTGACCCTACTATTTGATGGCTTGAATACAAACGGCGAAGAACAGCAGAATTTGTTGCGAAAAGCAAAGCTTATCTTAAATTTGGCTATGGCTGAGACGGCGAGTTTCTCTTTTCAGGATTATCAATACCTGTCGATGATAGATGGTAAATTGAATAATCAATAAAAATCCTGTCCGTTTCTTTGAGAAGGGACAGGATTTTTATTTTAAGTTATACTATGAACATTCTTAACGTAGTATTTCTCGTGCAATAACCAGTCGTTGTATCTCAGAAGTACCCTCATAGATCTGTGTGATCTTGGCATCACGCATTAATCTTTCTACATGATATTCTTTCACATAACCATAACCGCCATGGACCTGAACAGCTTCGACAGTATGTTTCATGGCTACCTCAGAAGCGTGTAGTTTGGCCATTGCAGCTTCTTTTCCATAGGGTAGACCTTGATCTTTGGTCCATGCAGCTTTATAGGTCAACAACCTCGCCGTTTCGATATCTACTTCCATATCAGCCAGTTTAAATTGGATCGCCTGATGTTCTGAGATTGGCTTACCAAATGTTTTACGTTCTTTGGAATAGACAAGTGCAAGATTATATGCACCGGCCGCAATACCCAATGCTTGTGCTGCGATACCTATACGTCCTCCATCGAGCGTTTTCATAGCAAATTTGAACCCAAAGCCATCCTCACCGATACGATTTTCTTTGGGTACTTTGACATCCGAAAATAGCAATGAATGCGTATCTGAACTTCGGATTCCCAATTTATTTTCTTTTGGCCCAATTGTGAACCCAGGTAATCCTTTTTCAACAATCAATACATTGATTCCTTTATGGCCTTTTTCTGGATGAGTCTGTGCAATGACGAGGTAAATATCAGCGTGACCACCATTGGTAATCCAATTCTTCGTGCCATTCAGTAGATAGTGGTCACCTTTGTCTTCGGCTGTTGTATGTTGCGAGGAGGCGTCCGATCCAGCTTCAGGCTCTGAGAGTGCAAATGCCCCTAGTTTTTCGCCTTTGGCCAATGGCACAAGGTATTTTTGTTTTTGCTCTTCTGTTCCAAAAGCATTCAGTCCATAGAGTACCAAAGAATTGTGAGCGGAAACAATAACGGCTGCAGATGCATCGATTTTGGCGATTTCCTCTAATACAATTACGTAAGCCAGGGTGTCCATACCAGCACCACCATAGGCTTCAGGTGTCATGATACCCATAAATCCAAGGCCGGCCATCTGTTTGACAAAATCTGTCGGAAATTTGGCTTCTTCATCCCGTTGTATTACACCCGCTTTTAGTTCTTGGGCAAACTCCCGTGCTGCATCACGGATCATTTTATGTTCTTCGCTTAATTCAAAGTTCATGATATCTCAATTTTAGGGTCTATAACTTATCACAACTGTAACTCTTTACTTAATCGTCGCGAAGCAAAAAATGTTTTTAGCATCGCGGCGTAGGTGCTAATTCCGGCCCTTTTTGGGCGAAATAGCTAGCTTATAATCAAATATACAAAATATATATTATGCTTGCATAGTATTTAATTGGCGTTTTTTCATCTCAATTTAAAAAAGTAGGGAATTATTTGTTTGCTAAATTTAATCTACTATATTTGTAGAGTATGTGGTTTTGAACATATTTAAAAGATAAGATTATGAGTTTAAGATTAGGAGACGAAGCGCCAAATTTTAAAGCGCAAACGACTATTGGTGAAATCGATTTTCACGATTATATTAAAGATAGCTGGGTGGTGTTTTTTTCACATCCTTCTGATTATACCCCTGTATGTACAACTGAGTTGGGGCGTACAGCGAAATTGAAGTCTGAATTTGACAAAAGAGGCGTTAAAGCGATTGCGTTAAGTGTAGATAATGTAAACGATCATTTGAACTGGATCAAGGATATCAATGAAACGCAACAAACGGAGGTGAATTTTCCGGTTATTGCAGATGAAGATCGGCACATTTCTGAGTTGTATGATATGATTCATCCGAATGCTTCTTTAACAGCTACTGTACGTTCGGTTTTCATTATTGGCCCGGATAAAAAAATCAAATTGACCTTGACATACCCTGCATCTACTGGACGTAATTTTGATGAAATCTTACGGGTGATAGATTCATTACAGTTGACTGCAGATTATCAGGTGGCTACACCGGCGGATTGGAAGCATGGTGAAGACGTGATTGTCGTACCTGCAATTAAGACTGAAGATATTCCGGCAAAATTCCCAAAAGGATTTAAGGAAATCAAGCCTTATTTGAGAACAACCCCGCAGCCTAATCTATAGGTAATTAGGTTAAATTTTTTGGCATACAAAACGTCAGATCTTTTTGGGTCTGACGTTTTTCATTTCAGGGCCTATTCTATACCAAAGTTAGCTAAACTTATTCGAACCTGTCAATCTACTGAAAGCATATCTTTCTTGTGGGATACATATATTTCTTATGATCTGAAATTCTGGTCGCTCATGTTCCAGCATTAAAATTACTTCATGCATAACTATTGAAACCGTACTGTTTATTTGGGTTTGTACCTGTGAACGACACAGCAGAAAGATATGGAAGCATACTAAAAAGGGAGAGTGGCCGAAAAGGTCAAAAGAAAAGGCGATACTTATGTACCGCCTTTTTATAAGCATGATAAGATTACAGTCTTAATAGACCTTAACCATATAAATATAGTCTTGTAATTTTTTGATCTGTTCGGTTCTCGGCAGACCTGCCAATGCATTTTTTCTATTGATTTTTACGCCTGCGGTTAATGAGTCGCTAGGGATATCAGCAAGGGCATTCATGATTGACTTGGTTTTGATGGCAAAAGCAGCACCATCTATTCCTCTTTGTTTACCTGAAATAATACCGATCACATTCCCTTTACTATCTAGGACCGGACCACCGCTGTTTCCTGGATTGACAGGAACGGATATCTGATAAGCAATGGTGTCACCCGCATAACCAGTTGAAGAGCTTAAGTATCCTTGTCCATATACCGCTTCATCACGAGGGAATCCGATTGTATAGATATCCTCACCTAAATCTGAAGTAGACGTTTTGAAGGTATAAGGTAAGCTTTTAGCCTTTTTGAAGTTTTTGTCAGCGATATATAAGATTGCTAAATCTTTGCTGGCATCGGTGTGAACAACTTGTGCTTTGTAAGACTCACCTTTACCATTTTGCAGGTAAATGGAGTCAGCACCACTGATCACGTGATAGTTGGTTACTACATAACCATCTGTTGTCAACATAAAACCTGTCGCTCCAAATTGGCTTTCGCTACTTTTAACCGACTTTTTATCATTGATATCTTTGATCGCAGCGTTATGTGCATTGACGTTCTTTTTAACATTATTCATGTCACGACGTAATGCGCTGTAATCTGAAGAGGCTTTTTCCAAGTTGCTATAATAGCCACTTAGCCATAAGGTGCCAAATACCGCAAATACTGCCACAACTGCAGCTACTAAAGAGCTGGCTTTGATCCGCTCCCAAAGAGAAATAACAGTAGACTGTTTCATCGGAACCACTTTCGTGGTTGTACCTTGGGATTTATGATATTCCTTGGCTGAGTTGGCCAATACATTTTTGAAATCAAGCCTCTGGCTAGTTTCCTTCATATTGGTAACAAAGTCGCGGTGTTGTTGTAATTGGGCAGCATACGAAGGGTTTTCAGCACAAAAAGATTCGAATGCCACTTTCTCCGATGCAGATAATTCCCCGCGGAGATATTGGTCAGCCAATTCGAAAAATTCTTTTTGATTCATTGTTCCCATGGTGTTACTCAAATTTTAATCTGTTGAAAAAAATATTTTTTTCAGCCGTTGAAGGCATTTATATTTTTGAGTCTTGGCATTATCTGTATTGGTATAACCAAATTTTTCACAGATGTCCTGCATCGAGTGGTTTAAGATATAGAAGTCATGTAAGATCGTCTTACATGGTTCTCCCATTTTCTCTAGCGCAAGTTCCATTTGATCGAACTTTTTTTCAAGTTCTTGGTGCTGTTGTAGATCCTCTTCTTCAAATAAGGAGTCTTCATAACCGCTAATGTCACTATTGCCAAAACCAGCACGATTGAGTTGCTTAAGCCAAAGCCTTCGGCAAATCGAGTAAAGATATGTTTTGAGTTTGCTGCTGAGCTCAAAGTCACCTTTGGCAACTTTATCGTAGAGCACAATTACAGCCTCCTGAAAGATATCTTTTGCTTCATCCTCACTTCCATTGTTCTGCAGTATCATATGGCTTATGGATGGATAATATCGTTTATAGATACTATCTATCGCCAAGCTATTGCCTTCTTTGAGGCCTTCAATGATCTGCTCATCATTTTCTAGCAGGACTGATTTACTGAATTTACTCACCTATTAATACCTTAATGCCTAAATTGTAACCCTTTGAAAAATGAAAATCTTCAAAATATTTTCAAACGTAAACTTTTATTTGTTTAATGCGAAATCTACGCCCAAAAATACTGCTTATTCCCTGAAACCGAAAGCATTTGTTTTTGCTTCGATTTTCAGATGACCCTTGAATCATCCGTTGTTTATTTATGTATCGAAAAAGTTTCGCAATCGAGTGCTTTAATAATCTGCTTGTTATTCCTCTAAAATGAAGTTACATTTGGTTTCCTGAACTAAAATGCTTAAATACATTATGTTAAGAAAATCAGTTATTTTTTCCACGTTACTGACCTCATTGCTGGCTCTTCATTCGACCTTGACAGTGGGACAGTCTTTTACGCCACATATCGAAGGTTTCCAGTATGAAGATAGATTATCTCCAAAAGGTAATGAATGGGAATCACCACAGTTATTATCACTCAACAAAGAACTGCCACACGCTTCGTTCTTTTCCTTTTCAAACGTAGAAAATGCGCGAAAAGTACTTCCGGAGCATAGTAACTTTTGGCGGTCACTCAATGGTTCCTGGAAGTTTCATTGGGTAAAGACGCCTGAAGAACGTCCAAAAGAATTTTACGATCCTAAATATGATGTAAATGCTTGGGAATCGGTACCTGTTCCAATGAGTTGGAATATCTACGGTATTCAAAAGGATGGCAGTTTAAAATACGGTGTGCCAATCTACTCCAATCAACGTGTGATCTTTCAACACCAAGTGAAAGTCGATGATTGGCGTGGTGGCGTGATGCGCACACCACCACAAGATTGGACGACTTATATATACCGCAATGAAGTGGGGTCATACCGTCGTAATTTTACCGTCCCAAAGGATTGGGATGGTCGTGAGGTATTTCTCAATTTTGATGGAGTAGACTCCTTTTTCTATCTCTGGGTAAATGGTAAATATGTAGGGTTTTCAAAAAATTCAAGAAATCTTGCTTCCTTTAATATCTCTGCTTTCTTAAAAAAAGGTGGAGAGAATGTATTGGCTGTAGAAGTATATCGGAGTTCGGACGCTTCATTTTTGGAAGACCAAGATATGTTTCGACTACCAGGGATATTTCGCGATGTCTCATTGACTTCAACTCCCAAAATCCAAGTCCGTGATCTGGCAGCAATTCCAACATTAGATGATCGCTATGAAAATGGTACCTTAAAAATTACGGGTACCGTCCGTAATTTGAGCGATAAGAAAGCCGACGGTTATAAGCTTGTTTATTCCTTGTATAAAAATAAACTTTATAGTGATGAGAATACACTTGTAGACCAGGCTGAAGCATCTGCTGTTGTTCCGCAATTGGATGCGAAGGCTTCGAACAGTATTGAAGCGACACTAGCGGTAAGAAATCCAGATAAATGGTCCGCTGAACTTCCCTATCGGTATACATTGGTAGCCGAATTGAAGGACAAGAAAAATAAAACGATCGAGACTGTTTCGACCTATGTCGGATTTCGGAAGGTTGAAATTAAAGATACCAAGGCGTCTGATGACGAATTTGGCCTCGCTGGACGTTATTACTACATCAACGGCAAAACGGTTAAGCTGAAAGGTGTGAACCGCCACGAGACGAATCCTGAACATGGAAAAGTCGTTACCCGGGAACAGATGGAGGCCGAAGTAAGACTGATGAAAAGTGCCAATATCAATCATGTGCGTAATTCACATTATCCAGAACCTGCATATTGGTATTACCTCTGTGACAAATATGGTATCTATCTTGAGGATGAGGCCAATATCGAAAGCCATCAATATTATTATGGAAAAGAGTCCCTTTCTCATGTTCCAGAATGGAAAAATGCGCACGTGGCACGTAATATCGAAATGGTGCATGCGACTATTAATCATCCTTCTATTGTGATTTGGTCGCTCGGAAATGAGGCCGGTCCTGGCGATAATTTTGTGGCCGCTTATGATGCGATCAAGAAAATCGATACCTCAAGACCTGTCCAATACGAACGTAACAACACAATAGTAGACATGGGTTCAAATCAGTACCCATCTATTGACTGGGTCAGAGGGGCTGTCAAAGGAACGTACAAATTGAAGTACCCATTCCATATCTCCGAGTATTCGCACTCGATGGGAAATGCTGTCGGTAACCTGATCGATTACTGGGTAGCTATTGAGTCGACAAACTTTTTCATGGGCGGAGCAATATGGGATTGGATTGATCAATCCATGTATTACTATGATAAGAAAACCGGTGAACGCTTTTTTGCTTACGGTGGTGATTTTGGCGACAAACCTAACGATGGTACTTTCGTCAACAATGGCTTGATCTTCGCTGATATGAAGCCCAAACCACAATACTTTGAGGTCAAAAAGATTTATCAAAATGTAGGGATTAAAGCTATCGATATTCAACAGGGAAAAATAGAGCTATTCAATAAAAACTATTTTAAAGATCTTAGTGACTATCAAGTTGAATGGTCTTTGTTCAAAGATGGTGTAGCTGTTGCTGGAAACACGGGTACAATAGCTGCTGCTGATTTGCCAAAAGCTCGTCAGAAGAAACAGGTTGTCCTACCGATCGAATATGATAAATTGGATGCCGGATCTGAATATTTTGTAAAAGTTCAGTTTGCTCTCAATGAGGACAAGCCATGGGCAAATAAGGGCTTTGTTCAAATGGAGGAACAGCTGTTGGTTAAAGTGGCTGAAAATAAACCGTTGATTTCGTCTGTTGCCAAGGGTAAAAATCCGATCCTTTCCAAAGAAGGTGAGTTGCAGGTGGTAAAAGGGGATCAGTTTGTTGCAAAATTTGACAATAAGACTGGGTCAATCTATAGCTTAACGTATGCTAACAAGCAAATTATACGGGATGGTGAAGGACCTAAACTAGATGCTTTGCGTGCACCCGTCGATAATGATAACTGGGCTTATCAGCAATGGTTTGAAAAAGGCTTACATAATTTAAAGCACAAAGTATTGTCTTCAAACAGCTATACGAAGAAAGATGGTGCAGTAGTTTTGGCCTTTACAATTGAATCACAGGCTCCCTATGGTGCTTCTTTATTGGGTGGAACATCTGGAACCTATACACTCAAAGAACATACGGATAAGCCATTTGGTACTGATGATTTCAAATTTACCAGCAATCAGATCTGGACGATATACAAGGATGGCTCTATTGAATTATCATCTAGTATCACTTCCAACAATGCAAGTGTTGTATTGGCAAGATTGGGATACTCCTTGCAATTGCCAGGTGAGTTTGGTAACTACAGCTATTATGGACGTGGTCCGATCAATAACTATGCGGATCGTAAGACTGCACAATTTATTGAATTACATAAAAGCACAGTAAAAGATCAATTCGTACCTTGGCCCAACCCTCAAAATATGAGTAACAATGAGGATGTGCGTTGGACATCTTTGACCAATAAGGAAGGGCAAGGAGCGATCTTCATTGCAAAGGAACATCTTGCTACGTCCGCATTGGAATATAGTGAGCTGGAATTGACATTTGCGCCGCACCCTTATCAATTACCAAAAAGCTCCGGTGTGCATTTGCATTTGGACGCTGCAGTCACAGGCCTTGGTGGTAATAGTTGTGGACAAGGGCCCCCGTTGGAAAAAGACCGTGTGAAAGCAGTACCGACTTCAATCGGTTTTATTATCCGTCCGATCCAGCAAAATGATTACCTAGCCAAAGCCCATGTTGCTACAGCTGGAGATGCCCCTATTTCTTTCGCTAGAAGTTCGACAGGCGAGGTATCTGTTCTTTCGGGAAATAAAGCTGAGACAGTACTGTATTCATTGAATAATGGAAAAGCAAACACCTATAAGAACTCTTTTGATCTGCGTCAGGGCGGGACGATAACAGCGTGGTATCAGGGAAATGAAAAACTAAAAGTAACACAACAATACAGTAAGATCGAGACGGTTCCGATGGAAGTGGTCTTTGCGTCCAGTCAGGAGACGGGTGAAGGTGATGCCAAGAACCTATTGGATGGAGATCCTACGTCGATCTGGCATACGATGTACTCGGTCACCGTAGCTCAATATCCGCATTGGGTTGATTTCGATGCGGCGAGTGTGAAGACGATCAAAGGTTTTACATTTTTGCCGAGGCCAGATGGCGCCAATGGCGATATCAAGGATTATAAGATTCAGGTAAGTAAAGATGGTAAAAACTGGGAGGATGTGCTATCAGGTACATTCGAACGAAATAAAAAACTCAAAACCGTTCGGTTTGAGAAATCCGTCAAGGGGCGTTATATTCGCTTTACAGCATTAAATTCACAACGTGGCGATGATTTCGCTTCGGGAGCAGAGTTTGCTGTTATCGCGGAATAAAGTATAAACTAGATGTGATTAAAGCCAGCACTTGGAAACAGGGGTGCTGGCTTTTTTGTTTTATCGATCTGCTTCCAATATATAGGTTTTACGGGTTAAAATGGGCATTACGTAAACTAGGTGGAAACGTTCATTGCAGTTCTATAGAATAGGATCCAGTAAATTTTATAAACTTATTGCTGAGAATGTTCCAGCGCTTGTGTATTTTTAACACAGTTTAAACCAAGATCATCATTATCATATGGAAATAGACCAACAGGCGAATGCCCCATTTACGGCGTATCAAAAACTCGTGGTGTTTTTGCTGGCGATTACACAATTTACCGTCGTGCTCGATTTTATGGTGATGTCACCTATGGGCGATATCTTGATGAAGGCCATCGATCTAAAACCATCTCAATTTGGCATTGCAGTTTCAGCCTATGCTTTTAGTGCCGGCGCATCTGGACTATTGACTGCTGGTTTTGCCGATCGCTTCGATCGGAAGAAGCTCTTGCTGTTTTTTTATTCGGGTTTTATCATTGGAACCTTTTTCTGCAGTTTCGCCAATGACTATTGGACTTTGGTTGCTGCCCGTATAGTGACGGGTTTGTTTGGTGGTGTCATTGGATCGATTTCCATGGCTATTATTACGGATATATTCACGCTTCAACAAAGAGGACGTGTCATGGGCTTTGTACAGATGGGTTTTGGTGCGAGTCAGGTGCTGGGGATTCCGATAGGTCTGTATATAGCCAATAATTGGGGCTGGCATAGTGCTTTCTTATGGATCGCAGTCATGGCTTTGATCATTGTCATTATTATTGCAGTTAAACTGATTCCTATAACTGCACATATCGGCCTGCAGAAACATCAATCTGCACTTAAACACCTTTGGTCAACATTCTCGCAAAAGGAATATCGCATTGGTTTTCTCGCGACAGCGCTGCTCTCGATTGGTGGTTATATGATGATGCCTTTTGGAAGTGCCTTTGCCGTCAATAATTTGCATGTTAGTCATGAGCAATTGCCCCTATTATTTATGATATCCGGTGTTGCCTCACTGATTATTATGCCTATCGTTGGGAAATTGAGTGACCGCTATGATAAATTTAAAATCTTTGCGCTAGCTTCGATATGGCTGATGGTAGTGGTCTTGATTTATACCAATCTGGGAGTTACACCATTTTATCTTGTTGTCATTTTGAATATCCTGATGATGGCTGGCATCTTGAGCCGCATGACGCCTTCCTCGGCTTTGATCAGTGCGGTTCCTGAGATGAAGGATAGAGGTGCATTTATGAGTATAAGTTCGTCTTTACAACAGCTGGCGGGGGGAGTCGCAGCATCACTCGCTGGTGTGATCATTGTTCAGCAGACAAAGGAAAGTCCATTGGAGCATTATCCAACTTTGGGTGTCATTGTCGTGTTACTCTCTATCGTGGCTATTTTTATGCTCTATCGTGTCAGCAGGATGATCAAACGAAGACGTCCGATTTCCTAAAACAAAATCGACCGTATTGATATTAGTATTTCAGGAGAGATTTTTATTATGGAAGAAAAGATTGTTAGATATGATCATCCCAATGGGGAGATCACCGTGCTTTGGATTCCCGAGCGATGTGAACATGCCGCTGTTTGTGTTAAAAGTTTGCCACAGGTATATCATCCTAAAGATCGGCCTTGGATTACGGCTCAAAATGCCAACACAGCGGAATTGATTGATCAGATTAAGCGTTGTCCTTCGGGAGCATTGCAATACGAACTAAAAAAATAGACGAGGAAATTCGTGTAACAAAAAAAAAGCATCATTTTATTCAAATGATGCTTTTTTTTTTTGGCGGTCTGGACGGGACTCGAACCCGCGACCCCATGCGTGACAGGCATGTATTCTAACCAGCTGAACTACCAGACCAACAATGTGTGTTTTTTAAAATTTTAGCGGTCTGGACGGGACTCGAACCCGCGACCCCATGCGTGACAGGCATGTATTCTAACCAGCTGAACTACCAGACCTAAAATCTTAAAGATTGTTTTTAATAATTTTTGGCGGTCTGGACGGGACTCGAACCCGCGACCCCATGCGTGACAGGCATGTATTCTAACCAGCTGAACTACCAGACCTAAAAATCTTAAAAACTTATTCTGTTAAAGAACTTACCGAGATTACTCTCTTTTTTGAAGCGGTCTGGACGGGACTCGAACCCGCGACCCCATGCGTGACAGGCATGTATTCTAACCAGCTGAACTACCAGACCTCAACCCTTCTCCTCAGAAGGTGTGCAAATATAGCGTTTGTTTACGTATCTGCAAAGATTTTTTGAAAAAAAACTAGTCTACCTGACCGTCTTTCATCCGCTCTGCATTCTCCGCAAACTGCAATGCATCGATAATTCCTTGAATATCACCGTCCATAATCGCCGGTAGGTTGTACATTGTCATACCAATACGATGTTCAGTTACGCGACCTTGTGGGTAGTTATAAGTACGGATTTTTGCCGACCGGTCACCTGTAGATACCAAAGTTTTTCTTTTAGCAGCAATATCACCGTTCTTTTTGTTCAGTTCAAGTTCATAAAGTTTGTTACGAAGCATCTCCATGGCTAACTCACGGTTGGCCAATTGGGAACGTTCTACCTGACAAACGACAACAATACCTGTTGGTTTATGTGTCAATTGTACTTTTGTTTCTACTTTATTGACGTTCTGACCTCCAGCACCACCTGAACGGGATGTCTGTAGTTCGATATCACCTGGATTGATCTCTACGTCGACATCCTCTGCTTCTGGCAATACCGCAACTGAAGCTGCTGATGTATGTACACGACCTTGTGTCTCTGTATCAGGAACACGTTGCACACGGTGTACACCAGACTCATATTTCAATTGACCATAAGCATCTTCACCGATTACTTTAAGGATAACCTCTTTATAACCGCCTGAAGTTCCTTCGGTAACGTCCATTACCTCGTTACGCCAGCCTTTTGTCTCAAAATAACGCGTGTACATACGGTAAAGGTCACCGGCAAATAAAGCAGCCTCGTCACCACCCGTTCCACCACGGATCTCGATAATGGCATTTTTGGCATCCTCAGGATCTTTAGGGATCAGCATCAAACGGATTTCTTCTTCTTTTTCCTCTTTTTCAACCAATAAAATATCCAGCTCTTCTTTGGCCATCTCACGAAGTTCCTGATCCTTCTCGTTCATGATGATGTCTTTATTGGTATCAATATTACTGACCATATTTCTATAAATATGGTATTGATCCACGATTTTGCCCAAATCTTTGTATTCTTTATTCAATTTGGCAAAACGTTTCATATCTTGCATGGTGTCAGGGTTGCTTAATTCAGCTTCCACTTCTTCCCATCTTTCTTTGATCGCTTGTAATTTATCTAACATATATCAAAAATGCTTCTTCTAGGAATTTATGACCTAGATTACTATTGAGAGTACAAAAGTAAGGAAATTTTGTTGCTTTTGAACTACCTAGCCAGCTATTAATGAGAGGAAACTGCTTTTAGGCCAACGATAGAAGCAATCAGCGTGAAAATAAAGAATATGCGCCAGAAATCTGCGGGTTCTTTAAAGAAGATAATACCCATTAAAACCGTTCCGACTGCACCAATACCCGTCCATACAGCGTAGGCCGTTCCAAGGGGAAGTGTTTGTGTTGCTTTAATCAATAGGCCCATACTTGCAAATAGGAAGACAACAAAGGCGCCATACCAGAGCCATTGCTCGCTACCTTCTGCATCCTTGGCTTTTCCCAAACAGGTTGTAAAACCAATTTCACATATTCCTCCAAGAATTAAAAATACCCAGTTCATATATCTGTTTTTTTGTTTCAGGGACAAAGGTCTACGTTTTTCCGCAGAATAATTTTAACAAATGTTAAAAATTTTAAAGGATATTCGCACGAATACGGCTGAGGGTCACTTGGCTAACACCTAAGTATGAGGCGATGTAACCAAGCTTGATCCGTTGTATATATTGGGGATATTTTTCGAGCAACTCGGCATACCGTTCCTGGGCTGTATTAAAAAGCTTGGACATCGTACGCTGCTCCGCTTTGATAAATTCTAGCTCAGCCATTTTTCTTCCCCAATTGGCAATGGCAATGTCACTCTCATAGAGCGCAAATAATTGTTTTTGGTCAATTTGGTAGACAATACTATCTTCTAGAAGATCAATGTTTTCGTATCCAGGTGTGTCATGCACATAGCTGTTCATCGAGATTAATGTACCCCCTGGAGATACAAAATCCAGGGTAATCTGTCTGTCCGCAGTTTCGTAATAGACCCGCGCTAATCCGGATGCCAAAAAATAAATGTCCTTCTGGATTTTATCTTGCCTGATCAATACACTATTCCGCTTACATACAAGCTTTTGACTGATCTGCGCCAGCCGATCAATGCTGTCTGGGTTTAGAAAATGGTAGCCCTGAAAGCAGTCTGCTAAAGAAATTACGATTTTTTCTCCCATTTTTCCAAACTTAAAGTTTCCCCATCCCATACCGCGTAGGTATAATAATTGATCCATTCGCCCAAGTTGACAACACGGCTTTCTGGATTTAGTTTGAGATCATAGGGTAGGTGTCTGTGGCCAAATAGGTAAAAATCGTGATGTTGCTTGTTTTCGAGTTCTTTCGCATAACCGATCAGCCATTCCTTGTCTTCGCCTAGGAATTTTTCATCTTCATTATTGGAAAGTCTGCTGTGTTTGGACCATCGGGTGGCGATTCCTATGCCCAAATTGGGGTGTAATCTTGCAAATAACCATTGGCAGAAACGGCTCCGAAATACTTTTTTGAGCAATTTGTACTTATAATCACCGGAGCCCAATCCATCCCCATGGTGGATATAAAAAAGTTTATTGTCTAGTACAAGTTCTAGTTCATTGTCAACGATCTGAACATTTAATTCCTTTTTGAGATAATCAAACATCCACATGTCGTGGTTGCCTTTAAATAACGTGATCGGGATACCGAGGTCGGTAATTTCCGCCAGTTTGCCTAAAAAGCGTATATAACCTTTGGGAACCACAGTCGCATATTCAAACCAAAAATCGAATATATCACCAACAAGATAGAGCTGTGCGGCATCGACCTTGATCGTGTCGAGCCACTGAATAATGGATCGCTCTCTTTCGCGCGAATGCTCCAACGGATAGGATCCTAGATGGAAGTCTGAGGCAAAATAGATTTTTTTTCTTGTTGACATGTGCCCAAATCTAAAGAAAATGGAAGCGAATACAAAATTCGCTTCCACAATATCTTTTTTACAATTTGGACAAATCTGTTAGGAGGGTTTTCAAATATTCCGAAGCCTCGGGATCGATTTGCTTCAAAGTCTGTTGGAGCTGACCCGGATACGCATCTTTAATGGCCATAATTGAACTCGCGATAACCATATAAGACTGATCCTTAACTCCGTTAAGTAGCAAATTTTTATACTTTTTATCTTTGATCTGTCCCAGCTTTCGGATTGCTGAAGCACGTACGACCGAGGCGGTTGATTTTTCAGCCAATGAAGCAATGATGTTCGCTGTCGATTTCCGGCTAGTTGGATCCGTTAGATCGAACCCCTGAATGGCCATCGCGACAAGGTCGGCATCTGGATCAGCCAATGCCGCTGTTAGTATCTCCCGTCCCGCTGTTGTTTTTGGGTTTTTAATGGCAAATAGCATTGCGGTGACACGGTTGGCAAAAGAAGGTGCATGCGCATATTGATAACGATAATCGGCCTCGGTTTTGTCAATACGGATCTCACCGACAAGTGTTTTTTCGGGATCTATATCGATAAATTCAACCGTATTTTTTAGGGGAATAGTTAGCTGAGTATTCCGTTTGTTTAACTGTACCGTTTTTCTCATTTTGCCTTCTTTGGTATGGATGTCAATGGCAAGTGGTATTTGAAACGTTTGAACAGCGGAATCTTGCACTTGAGCGATGTTGAGGCTCAGTATATTGTTTTCATTTTTGGTTGTCACTTTGAGTATAGGATGTCCTCCTTTGTAATACCACTGGTTGAAATAAGGTGCCCAGTCTTTACCTGTCACTTCTTCCATCGTGAGACGCAGCTGCTGTGGCTCCCCAGTTTTGAAAGAATTCTCGGTCAGGTATTTTTTGAGTGATTGATAAAAGGCAGCATCGCCCATCTGTTCTTTTAGGGCATATAAGATCAATGAGCCCTTGGCATAGCTGATGTTATCAAACATATCTTCTTTGTCATGGTAATAGTAACGCGCGAGCGCTGGACTATTGCCGTTTTTGGTTGATTTGAGATAGGATTGTAGTTTTTCAAATCTTGATTTATCACCTTTTTCCTTACCGCCATCATGCTCATGCCAGATGATTTCACCAAAGGTTGCGAAAGATTCGTTCATCGTTAAGTTGGACCAGGATTCGGCGGTAACCAGATCGCCAAACCATTGATGGAACAACTCATGGGCAATAGTGCCCTCTTCATTTTCATCGAGAAGTTCCCTTTTGGTCTTTTGCACATGCTCACCATGTAAGGTCGCTGTGGTGTTTTCCATAGCGCCAGAGACATAATCACGGCAGACGATTTGCGCATATTTGTTCCAAGGATAAGGGACTCCCAAGGTTTTGCCATAAAAATCCATCATGGCAGGTGTTTTACCAAAGATATCCTTCGCATAAGGGGCATACTTCGGTTCCAGGTAATAATCAACAGGAATACTATTGTACTTATCTTGATAGATCTTAAAATCTCCAACGGCCATCATAAATAGATAGGGCGCATGAGGAAGATCCATTTTCCAGGTATCGGTGCGTGTGCCATCAGTGTTCTTCTGCTGGTTGACTAGAGCTCCATTGGACAGACTGACATAATTATCCAGTACGGTCATTGAAATTTCGGCTGTGGTCTTTTGATTGGGGCGGTCAATGGTTGGGAACCAGGCGGAGGAGGCCTCTGTTTCACCCTGGGTCCAGATCTGTCTTGGTTTATTCGGCGTGCTTTCAGCTGGATTAATAAAGTAGAGCCCTTTCGCGTCATTGATTGCTGCACTGCCCTGTGCTTTTAGTAGATTGGGTTTGGCCGTATAATCCAGATAGATGGTATATTTCTCATTGGAGAGGTAATTGCGATCCAATTTGATCAGAAGAGAATTATCATCATAGGTGAATTTTAATGGGACCAGTTGTTGCCCATTGACCAGTGCAATTTGTTTGATATCCATACCTTTGGCATCCAAACGCAGTGAATCCGTTGGGTAAAAATGTGGCTGTAGGGTGACCCATTCTTTACCGTTTAAATATTGGTTTTTATAATCAAAACGGACATCGAGTTTGGTATGAACGAGGTTGTTGACCCGAGTGGGAGTGGAACGATATTGCTGATCTATTGGAAGTTGCTGCGCTTGACTCATACCGATAGCAGAAAGGGATAGGGCCAAGTATAGGAAAGCGATTCTTTTGCGCATTGTTGAATTATTTAGAAGATTTAAATAAAGCTAAATAAATTTCGGCTGATGTAAAAATAACGATTTCGGAAAATCCATGGATAGGATACACGGTCCGTTCTTTGAAAAGAGTGAATTATTGTTTCTGAACAGACGAGAATGACATTTACTTGAGATTAGCACTATGAATTCTGAAATTATATTTGTTATTTTTGGATGAAACAAGTATAAAGTTTTTTATGATAAACAAAAAAATTGGCCTTATCCTGATGATGATAGGTATGGCAGGTGCAGCAAGCACTGTTTGTGGACAGCAGTTGAAATATCCAACGACGAGCAAAGGCACTGTCGTAGACGAATTCTGGGGCGAGAAGGTATCCGATCCCTACCGTTGGTTGGAAGACGACCGTTCAGCAGAAACAAAAAGTTGGGTTCATGCCGAAAATAAAGTCACTTTTGATTATCTAAATACTATTCCTTTCCGTACAAAATTGAAAGAGCAATTAACGGAAATCTGGAATTATGAAAAAATAGGAACACCTTTCAAAGAAGGAGCATATACCTATTTCTTTAAAAACAACGGGCTCCAACAACATTCCGTGCTTTACCGCAAACAGGGTGAGAATGGAGCGGAGGAAGTTTTCCTTGATCCAAATACTTTTTCAAAAGATGGATCGACTTCCTTGGCCGACGTTTCTTTTTCAAAGGATGGAAGTCTAGTGGCGTATTCGATCTCTGAAGGTGGCTCGGACTGGAGAAAAGTGATCGTATTGAATGCAAAGGATAAAGCACCGGTGGGCGAGACGCTTGTTGATGTCAAATTCTCTGGTATTGCTTGGAAAGGTAATGATGGGTTTTACTATTCAAGCTATGATAAACCCAAAGGGTCTGAACTATCTGAGAAAACAGATCAACATAAATTATATTATCATAAACTTAAAACAGCGCAATCTACAGACCAGCTGATTTTTGGCGGTTCGGCAACCCCAAGACGTTATGTCGGTGCTTCATTAACAGATGACCAGCGCTATCTGATTATCTCTGCGGCAAATACAACGACTGGAAATGAACTTTATTATCAGGATCTGAGCAAGCCGAATAGCAAGATCATCTGCCTACAGGATCATTTTGATGCAAATACAGGTGTAGTTGATAATATTGGAGACACCTTCTTATTGGAGACCAACTATAAAGCTGCCAACAATAGATTAGTTAAAGTAGATCTAAAAAATCCGGCAAAGGAAAACTGGAAGGATGTCATTCCTGAAACCGAAAATGTACTTTCTATCAGTACCGGTGGTGGCTATCTATTTGCAAACTATTTGAAAGATGCTGTTTCTGTTGTTATCCAATACGATTATACAGGTAAAAAAATCAGACAGATTGAATTACCTGGTGTAGGGACAGCAAGCGGTTTTTCGGGTAAGAAAAAGGAAAAGGAAATCTACTTTGGTTTCTCAAATTACATTACGCCTTCATCAAGTTATAAATTTGATGTCAATTCGGGGAAATCGTCGCTTTATATCAAACCGAATGTCAAATTTGACAGCGACCAATATGAATCGAAGCAAGTATTTTATACTTCGAAGGACGGTACAAAGGTGCCAATGATTATTACCTATAAAAAGGGCATCGCCTTGAATGGTAAAAATCCAACGATTGTATACGGTTATGGCGGGTTTAATATCAGCCTGACTCCGGCTTTCAGTACTTCCGTTGCGGTTTGGCTGGCAAATGGTGGTGTGTATGCTGTTCCCAATTTACGAGGTGGTGGTGAATATGGTCAAAAATGGCATGATGGCGGTAGACAGTTCAATAAACTGAATGTGTTTAACGATTTTATCGCTGCTGCTCATTATTTACAAGAAAATGGTTATACTTCACCTGAATACACCGCATTGTCGGGAGGTTCCAATGGTGGCTTACTTGTCGGAGCAACAATGACCATTGACCCTAAAGTAGCGAAGGTGGCACTACCAGAGGTTGGCGTGTTGGATATGTTGCGTTACCATACTTTTACCGCTGGTGCTGGCTGGTCATACGACTACGGTACTGTCGCTGATAGCAAACAGATGTTTGATTACCTGAAGGCTTATTCGCCTGTACATAATGTGAAAACAGGAGTCAGTTATCCGGCGACAATGGTATTGACCGGAGATCATGACGACCGTGTTGTTCCTGCGCACTCGTATAAGTTTGCTTCCGAATTGCAGGCTAAGCAGGCTGGTGATAACCCTGTATTGATTCGTATTGAAACCAAAGCAGGGCACGGTGCTGGTCGATCTACAGAGGTGTTGATCAATAGTACCGTTGATAAATACGCTTTTGCCCTCTGGAATATGGGTGTCAAAGAATTGAAATAAGGATATTGAAGGGACTATCTACAGTCTATTTCGGTTGTAGATAGTTTTATCCAAAGACAATAAAAAAGTCCAGATCAACGTCGTTGATCTGGACTTTTTTATTTCAGAATATTACTTATTCCCAAGTTTTTT
This sequence comes from Sphingobacterium sp. GW821-FHT03E03, assembly GCF_059420745.1. Classification (NCBI taxonomy): domain Bacteria; kingdom Pseudomonadati; phylum Bacteroidota; class Sphingobacteriia; order Sphingobacteriales; family Sphingobacteriaceae; genus Sphingobacterium; species Sphingobacterium sp. GW821-FHT03E03. The sequence continues at coordinate 356,659 of NZ_JBWKUH010000002.1, read as the reverse complement.
CGCCTTTTTTCATTTTTTGAAGTGTTGCTACATAATCCTCTTTTTTATCGTTTGCAGTCAACAATGAGATCGCTTTCTCTTGTGTTTTGATTGCTTGATCTTTGTCACCTAGACGATAAAGCAGGTTGGCAAAGGTATCAAGGTACATCGGTGTATCTTTTTCCTTCTCCAGTGATAATTTGCTCCATTCTGAAGCCGCTTTTAAACAAGCTGGATCATCACAGTTTTCAAAGATAGACCAAGCCATCTGGTTTAATTCCATTGCAGTGATTGTCGAACCGTATTTGGCAATATACTTGTTAAAACTATCTCTCAGTCCAGGATAGTTTTTGGTATAAGAGAAATAACGAGGTTGCATTTCCAAGCTCGCTTTTTCGGTATTGACCGTCGGGTATTTCTGAGCCAGTTCTTTTTCGATAGCAGCAAAATCTACGGCTTCTTTAGCCTGTATTTTGGTATTGACAGCTTCACCGATCAATAGTTTAGCTAAGAAATCATTTGCTTTAACCTTCTCACTGATGGCGTCAAACTTGGCAGGATTATCTTTTATCAAGTTAAATGCTTTCGAATCCTTAATGCTCGCCGAAGAAAGCAATAATTCCACATTGTCTTTTGTAAAGATCTGGTCTGTTGATAGCGAAGATAATACTACGCCCTCAGTTTTTGCCTGTGTTTCTTTATCATAAGCATCTTTTGCAGCCGCAGCCATAGCTTTTGCAATTGTTGGATTTTGTGGATCAGCATTGAATTTTGCCAATAGGGTTTCATATTGGGTGTTTGGATCCAGTGCTTTTTGGGCTTTAGCAATAAAGCCATCCGCATCACCACCGCCTACAATACGGTGTACAAGATTGCCTTTTGAATCAAAGATCAAGAAAGTAGGATAGGCTACTACTTTATAGTCTTTGGCAAAACGATCTGCTTCAGTGTACCAGGATTTTACTTCTTCATTGTCCTCTTTAGTCTTATCCATTTGGATTTTGGCATTGATAAATTTGGCATTGAAGAAATCACCCACCTTCGCCTGTGGGAAGATTGTACTTGTCATGTACTTGCAGGGGCCGCACCAAGTGGTGAAACAATCAACAAAAATAAATTTGTTTTCCTTGGTTGCTTTTTCTTTGATTTGATTCCAAGTGAGGCCATGCTCAAATTTTACACCCTCGCTCTGAGCGAATAGTAATGTTGGAACCAAGAATAGCATTAAAATTAATTTTCTCATAATCCGTTGATATTTAGGTGTTAATTTACTGAATAAAATCACTATCAAGAAAAATTTTATAAAAAAATTAATCGGGGAGTTTACTATTTTGAAAAATTAAGTGGTGATCTCATTGAATTGAAGCTCGACCAACAAAAAATGGGCTTCACGGACTTTTGTCGCCCAGCTGCTGAGCGACGATTTTCTGCATGAGTATATGCTTAAAAAGTCAGGTACGGGATCCCTGAAGTTCGTGTTATAAAAAATTGAGGTATCTAGTGACTTAAATTTATTCCCACTCAAAACCCTATCAGAAAAGAAATAGACCTCTTTCTCGTCAATATTTAATTTTCCCAGGTTTGTATCCCTTTGGTCATTTTGTCCAATGTTTCCTGATAGATTGGTCGATCGTCGTCACTGGCCATCTCTATGGCTTTATTTTGCCACTTGATTGCCTTCTCTTTTTCACCTTTTTTATAAAGTAAGTTGGCGTATGTATCTAAGAATGCAGAGCTGGGATCTTCTATGATAGATTTTTTGCTCCAGCTGATCGCTGCGTCGATGCATTCGGGGTCACTGCTGTTATTAAAAATCGTCCAGGCAAAGGTGTTCAATTGATGTGCTGTGAAATCCTCTGATGATAGGTAATCATTGATGGTGTTTTTCATAGCCACGTAATTCTTGACCTGAAGATAATAATGTGCTTTGATCTTTTTAAACATCGGAACGAAATCTATATCCGGATATTTTGCTGACAGCTCACTCTGGTAACTATCCCAGTTGGGTTCATGCTTGGCATCTATTTTAATCAGGAAAAGCTCATTAACAACCACATTCGCGAGCGTACGATTTGCGATCCCCGGTGATTCCAGCAAAATATCTATTTTTTCTTTATTGTTGCGGATCAGGTTAAAGGCTTTTGAATTTGTAAACTTGGCTGCCGCCAGAAGAATATGGACGTTTTCCTTTTTAAAAAGCTCATCGGTACCCAAAGAATTGGCTAAAGTATTTTCGGCTTTACGTGCGGTGCTTTCGTCATAAGCGATATTTGCTGCTTTTAACATCTGTTTGGCGGTGTAGATGTCCTGAGGTCTTTTCTCAAATTTTTTTAACAGGGTATAATACTGTGTTTCGGGATACAGTCCGTCTGACACATGGCTGACAAATTCAGGTGCATCGCTTGCGCCAACAATCCGGTGTACAGCTTCTCCGTTTGGATTGAAAATCAAAAAAGTTGGAAAAGATTGGATATTGTACTCATTGGAAATAGCTCGGGCATCAGCATACCACTTTTTGACGGCAGCATTGTCCGTTTCGGTGGAGTCCATTTGGACCCTGATACTAATGAAATTTTGATTAATGGGCTGACCAACTTGTTCCAAGGGGAACACCTCATTACTCATATACTGGCAGGGACCACACCATGTCGCAAAAAGTTCAACGAAGATAAACTTATTTTCTGCCTTCGCTCTTTCTTTGACCTGTTTCCAACTTAATCCTTCTACAAATTTCACCCCTTTGGTCTGAGAATGTGCTAAATTCCCAAATAAAATTGCAAGGCATAATGCGATTATACTTCTCATACTCACTGAACAACTAGATTCATAATTATGTTTAAGTTATCAAATTAATCTGAAAACAAAAACACCTCTGAAATATTAATTTCAGAGGTGTTTTAAACGATGGATAAATCGCTTATTTGATATTTATCTTCGATTTTAAATCTTTTGCAAGACCATCTTTATGTAACAACAAAGAAGTTGTTTTGTAGCGTACAAACTCTTTGGATGCGTACAAGTAGCCTTTGTAGTCGTTGGATGTTCCCCAAGAGTTTTTAACAATATAATATTCTTTACCATTTTGATCTTTTACCAGACCAACGATATGCATACCATGATCATCTGTTGTTTGCCAATTGTCGAAAGCTTTTTGTCTCTCTTCAGGCGTGATCTTCATTTCTGGTTTAGGACCAACGAACATGCTCGATTTTTCTTGATCGCTCATTTGTTCGAATGGTTTTTCTGGAACATAAGCAACACCGTTTTTCCAGGAGAATCCTTTTTCTGAAACGTCAGTTGCCCAAGCGACAGTATAACCTTTTTGCAGCGCGTTGTCAATGATATCTGTTAAATCATTCATCTGAACATTGTAGAAACGATCAAATGACCAGTTATCTGGGATTAACAGAACGAATTGGCTATAATAGGGGTGGTCAGTAACTGAAGCAATACCAACATAATCGTCTGGATTGATGCCAATTACCTGGTCAGCAAAGGTGCGTGGTGTATAGGATTTGCCATTGTAATCAAATTTTTCAGGAACTTCACCTAGGTAAGAGTCCATTGCTGCTGTATAGGCTTTTTCCCAGTTTGGAGTTAAACCTTTACCTTTTACAATCGAGCCTAACATCGCGTCAAGCATTGATGTCATTTCACCAAAGTTGTTGAGTGTGGTACCATAGTGAAGGCCTGTATAAGCTGACTGTGGCATTGTGCCATATTTGCGGAATGAATTCAATACATCATGAAATTGACCACCTTCACCCAATGATAATCCACCGTGAAGACGTACATAAGTACGTGCTTTATCTAAGTACGTATTACGTGCTGTATATATCTGAGAAATCTCAACAGGTTTTTTACCCATACGGATCATTTCGGATTCTAGAAAAGAGTTTCCTGAATAAGACCAACATGTACCCGAAGAACCTTGATTCTTGATCGAAGTATTACCTAAATTGATAACTTCTGTAAATGTAAATCCAGATTTGCTATTGTCATTTTGATTTGCTTTTAGGGCATTGATCAAATTGTCCTGTGCTTGTACTTGGAATGAAGCTGCAAAAAGAGAGGCAGCTAGTACAATCGATTTATTCCAATTCATTTGTTAGTATTTTGTTAATTTAAAGTGGTGCTAAATTAAATAAATAAAATTTAGTAAGGCAAATTCCTCTGTAAAATAATTGTTCTTAAAAATGAACTATAATTTAGGTCCTTTTGTCACGAGACAGGAGGAGTACGAACTAGGCTAAAATATTGAAAAGCAAAGGGTCGTAATTTTTACGACCCTTTGCTTTTATGTTTATTCGGCAATCTCTTTATGCTTTGGAAAGAGTAGCGAGGCGATAATACTTAAGGCAAGTATACTGATGATCACAATCAGTGAATGCGTCGTTGTAAAGCCGACTTCTGCCAGCCAGTGATGTAATAACATCTTCAGACCAATGAACACCAATAGAAAAGCTAACCCGACTTTTAAATATTGGAACTTATGGATAATATTGACCAATAAGAAGAACATGGAACGTAATCCAAGGATGGCGAAGATATTAGAGAAGAATACCACATAAGGATCTTTGGTAACCGAGAAAATTGCGGGAATAGAATCCACTGCGAAAATTAGATCGGTAAATTCAATCACTAACAAAACCAAAAATAGAGGTGTCATGTATTTCACGCCATTCTCGATATGGAAAAAGTGACCACCATCTAATTTTGGGGTTACCTTGAAATATTTAGACGCAAATTTGACAACAGGGTGGTTTTGAGGATCGACCTCTTCCTCTTGGTTCCGATTGATAAACATCTTAACACCTGTGAATACTAAGAATGCACCAAAAACATATAGAATCCAGCCAAATTTAGCGATTAAGGTTGCGCCAAGGAATATAAATAGAAACCGCATAACGATGGCACCAAGAATCCCCCATACCAAAACTTTATGGTAGTATTTTTCGGGAATTCCAAATGATGTGAAGAGCAACACCATAACGAAAATATTATCGACAGAGAGCGCATACTCAACAACATATCCTGTTAAATATTCCAAGCCTAGGTTGTTATTATAGACGGCTAAACTTGCGGCAAGATCGCCAGGAATAATTTTAATATCGTGGTGATGTTTTGTAATGACTTCCTGCAGATGGTTTAGGTCTTGGATATTATGCAATTCAAATCCATACTGACGGAGCAACCAATAGAAGCCTAATGAGAATAATACCCATACAGCACTCATAATTGCGGCAGTCTTTAAGCTAACGGGTTTATCGCCCTTGGAAAATAGTCCAAGGTCAATTGCTAGCATCAGTGCAATGAAGATCAGGAAACCTCCAAAAAACATTAATTCGTGACTCATTATTTTTTTCTTTCTGTTGTATATTTTACCAATTGAAGTAATCCTTCTTTGTATTCGCTATCTGGAAAATCTTCTAGGATGCGAAATGCATCTTGTTGATATTCCAGCATTTTGTTTGTTGCATAGGCTAGTCCGCCGCTGTTGCGGACAAAATCAATAACTTCAGCCACCTTTTTGGGGTCTTCGTTATGGTTTCGAACCAGATTGATGATTCGCCGCTTTTCGCTAGAGCTTGTCTGATTTAAGGCATGGATCAACGGCAATGTCATTTTCTTCTCTTTGATATCATTTCCCAGGGGCTTACCCACATCATCCAGACCAAAATCAAATAAGTCATCTTTTATCTGAAAAGCAATACCAATTTTCTCTCCAAATTGATGCAATTTCTCTACCGTCTCTTGATCAGCATTGGATGAAGCAGATCCACAGGCGCAACAGGAAGCAATTAATGATGCTGTTTTCTTTCGGATGACCTCAAAGTATATGGATTCTTCGATATCCAGTTTACGCGCTTTTTCGATCTGGAGCAGTTCTCCTTCACTCATTTGGTCGACCGCTTCCGAAACAATTTTTAACAGATGATAGTCCTGATGTTTTACAGAAAGTAGTAAACCCCTTGACAGTAAAAAATCACCAACCAGTACCGCAATTTTATTTTTCCAGAGTGCATTGATTGAAAAGAAGCCTCTACGTTCGTAAGAGTTATCCACGACATCATCGTGAACAAGCGAAGCCGTATGCAGTAATTCAACCAAAGCAGCACCGCGGTAGGTAGATTCATTAATCCCATTGCAGATGCCCGCTGAAAAAAATACAAACATCGGTCGCATTTGTTTGCCTTTACGTTTGATCAGATATTGCGTGATACGATCCAACAAGGGAACGGAGCTTTTCATCGATGCTTTGAATTTCTTTTCAAAAGCTTCAAGTTCGTGGATAATAGGGCGTTGGATCTCTGTTAATTTTGACATGAATTGGAATGAAACACCAAAAAAGTTAAAGCTTAAAGATAGTAATTTTGTTACAACTCATCGACTGCTTGCTCAAGATTTTTGTACCATTCTTCTCCATAAGTACGGATCAGGGGATCCTTTAGAAATTTGTATACAGGCACCTGTAGTTCTTTGCCGAAACTACAAGCGTCTTTGCAGATATGCCAACGGTCATAATGAAGGACATCAAATTCTGGATAATGCGTTGTACGGATAGGATAGAGGTGACAGGAAACAGGTTTCCGCCAGTGGATTTCACCCAGTTCATATGCCTTTTCGATTGCACATTTGGTAATGCCGTTTTCCCAGGTTACATAGGCGCATTCCTTGTGCCCATCAACACAGGTTGTGGTTAAATCACCATCTACGTCAATGACATATTTTCCTTGTTCTTCGATGGCCTCAATACCCTTCTCTGTCATATAAGGCTTTACCTTGGGGTATATTTCCTCCAGAATTGCCTTTTCACTTTCTAACAAAGGTGCTCCCGAGTCTCCCTCGATACAGCATATTCCTTTACATTTTGATAGATTGCACACAAAATCATTGTTAATCAGATCTTCATGTACCAACACATTTCCTACTTCAATCATTCTAATTATTTTGAGTAGCTTGCTTTTTGTCCCAATTTATATTTTAGTCCGCTTGCTTCCAGAAGTTCCAAGGTAACAGAGCCAATTAAAATATCGACGTTAGCCTTCACTGGAATACGGTTACCATCATTGGTTACCCAGAGATAAAGCTTGCTATTTTTTTTAAAGATACGTCCCGGTTTAATTTCGGGACTGAATTTAAGGCATTCCAATGTGCCCAATTCCGTTTTTATTTTTTCAATTCCAATATACTGTATGCCCAAGGTGGCTATTTCATCATTCAGAAAGTAAGTCAGTTTAAAGGATTCACCAGGCTTGACCGAAGTTAAGTCCAGATTGCGGGCGAAATAATAGGACGATAGTAAATCAAAGGTCTGATCGACCTTGGATGTAAATGTTCCTTTATTACCGACCACAGTATGTGTATCCTGATTGAAACGTACTTTGTCGTTCCGTCTGTAGCCTCCCTCACGGATGTTTTCTGTATAATAGTAAGGCAAAAATGTCTTGCTATTTATATAAGAGTTGTATTCGTTTCTTACGGTATAGATGGCAAAAGCTCCTGCTGTTTTACCAGCGGCATACAGATGAAAGGAGGGATTTCCAAATCCGTCTTTCGTATCGCCAACAGTCAACGTTCCCGTTGCAGCTGAAATAATTCCATAGCGGAGTTTATACTTTAATTTCTCTCCACCTTTAAATGCAGATTCCTTTAAATGGGGTAAATCTTGAGCGAAAACTGTACTTACAAAAACTGATAAGTAAAGGAGCAATGTCGATATAAGTTTCATGTACGTAAGTTTACGAAAATTGTTTGAAAAAGAGATGTTAATTTCATCAGAATAAATTGTGTTTTTAAGGTGATGAAACCCACATGAGCCAGCTGCTTATGCTTGTTTGTCAGTCGCTTTTGGCGCTTGAGGACTTCTTTTAAAAACTGGAACCGTTGAACAAGGTTCTCCATACATAATACTTTTCGCTACTTTACTGAGTTTCACCGTGAATTGGACAAATGTCGATTCAGGGATATAGGTATCTCCACAGCCCTTAACAACTACCCTTTGATCCCGAAACTGTTCCATATCAATTTGGTCAATGGCGGCGGCATACTGTATACGTAACAACTCATCTAAATCGCCAAAGACAACAGTCGACGCATACGGCTCTAACTTATTTGCCAGTAGCATATAAGCCCATGTTGGGATAATAGCATCTGCGCTACAGGTTATGGCAATATGCTTATTTGTATATTGTGACCAATCGTGTGTTTTGATGAACTCGCGGAAATCTTTTTCCCTTAACATCAGACCATGGAACAAATTTTCCTTGATATCATATAGGACATTGTCGGTCTTCGGATGATAATCTGCCAGATCAACTGTCACTAATCCACTTTGTGCAACTTTATTGACAATATTTGTTTGAATTTCCATAACTATTCTATCAAAAAAAAGCCGGACGATAATTCGTCCGGCTACAAATTTACTTAAAAATCTTCTAAAAGAATTTCACTCTATTGTCAATGATTTCAGCTTTGTCTTGTAATGCACGGAAAATAGATCCCCAAGCACGTTGCGCTTTAGCTGCAAGCATTTGTTTCTTTTGTCCGTTGATATCGGAGATCGCTGATGGATTTGTGAAACCATTTACCTGTACGACATACACACCTGTATTTCCTTCAATTGCTTTAGAAGGTTTGTTTGGTTGAAGTCCAAAGACTGTACCTACTACAGCGTTCTCTAAGGCTACACCAGGAATAACAGGATTGGCAAATACCACATTCTCCACGTGGATAGCAGATTTGCCGACTTTTTGAGCTACTTGATCAATTGAAGAAGCTCCAGCTAAAGCTTTGCCAAATTTTTCTTTTAAGACTTTAGCTTTAACCATATTTTTAACTGCAGGCTCGATATCTTTTTTCACAGCGTCCAGAGAAAGTACCCCTTTCGGTTGCACATTCACCAAACTCGCTAGGATATAAGAAGTTTCAGTTTCAAATACCTTATCTGAGATGTCACCTTTTTTAGCTTCGAAAGCCCATTTTATTAAATCGCGTGGAGCTTCTGTACCATCAAGTACATTGTCCATTGCTGTCACACGTGACGCAGTTTTAGCTTCTAGACCAAGTTTCTTAGCCTCTTGTGCGAAGTTCTGAGCCGTTGCAGCAGATAAGAAAGCTGTGGCTTTACTATGTGCATTATTTAAAGTCTCTTTACCACTATTGATGACTTTATCGATGATAGCGACCTTAGCATATTTTGCTGTACCGATTTGTTTCTCAATTTTGATGATATGAACACCAAACTGAGATTTTACAACTTTAATGTCTCCAGCTTTACCTTCAAATACTGCTTTTTCAAATTCAGGTACCATGCGGCCCCTTGTAAAAGTACCAAGCTCCCCACCATTTGTTTTACTTCCCGGATCACTGCTGAACTGAATAGCCAAAGCTGCAAAGTTATCTCCTTTTTGAATCAATCCTTTGATTGAATCAGCTTTTGCCAATGCTTTGTCAACACCACCTTCAGCAGTAGCATCCAATAGGATATGCGAAGCCTTTACTGAATCTGGCCCTACGACAGTTGAAACCACTTTCGCAATTTCGTAAGCGCCATTGCTTAGGAATGGACCTACCGTAGTACCTGAAGCTACATTGAAGACTACCGAATCCAAAGATGGACTCAGTTGGCCTTTTTTCACATACGTGAAAGGATATTTGTTGTCCGAATTGATAGATGCAAATAATGAATCATCTTTTGCAACAATAAGGTCTTGTTTTAACTTGTCAATAGCTTCTTTTACTGCCAATGAATCTTTTGCAAGAGGTTTTGCATCGACTGTAACGTATTGGATCGCGCGTGTTTCCTCTTGTGTTTTGAACATGCTTTTATGTTCATTATAGTATTCTTGGAAATCGGCGTCAGTCACTTTAGCCTCAGCATCTTTTACAGAAGCGTAGTCTAAAAGAATGTATTTGAAGTTCGCCAATTTATTACGTTCTTGGTATTCTTCGTTTGCTTCCAATGAAGTTACGTATACACTGTTCGAAAGCAATTCGCCATACTTGCTGCTTAGACGTTCATCTTTCACACCCTCAAGTAAAGCTTCCCACTGATCAGCCATGGCTTGGTTGCCAGCTGTGTTGATTTGGCTTATAAAAGTTGACAACTGACCACGGTTAAATTGTCCAGTTTGTGGGTCAGTAAATGCCTGAACGATCTGAGCTGAAGGATTCGGACCTTGTACTAGATCATTTAATTCCTTACTACCTACTGTCAAACCGATTTTTTCAATCTCTTTTCTCAAGATTTCTCTGGATAAGAATTGATTCCAAACCTGTTGTACGGCGTATGTTCTCATTTGAGGAGTAACAGCGCCACCCATTTGTTGTTTGAACATTTCTTCTGCTTGTTCTACCTGTTGGTTGAACGCAGGATATTCAATTTCAGTTCCGTTGACTTCCCCTACACGATTTTGATGTCTAGCCCAAAAAGGAGCCCCTCCTCGAACGACATCGCCTAGTAAAAATGCTAAAATTGCGATAGCCATGGCTGCGGTCAAGATGACACCAGCTTTGTTACGCAAAAAGCCCATTAATCCCATAGTCTGCTTATTGTGTTTATATTGTGTAAATACTTGTATTTCGTTAATTTATGCATAGCATAGCAAAATGCGGTGCAAGATACAATTTTTATAAAAAAAAACGGAATATTTTCCTGAATGTAATAAAACAAATTTGAAAAGTATTTGTATTGCGCTATTTTTTATTGGAGATGGTCTTGATCAGGTGACTGTAATATCCTTTAAGAAATCTGTGACAGAGTTGCTTACAGGATCTACTTGCAGGTACATATCTTTAGGCTAGTAAATAACATACGCTCTCTATCTACCTATGGATGGAAATAGACTGTTATCCTTGATGATGACAACACCAGTGGCATTCTGTATATTGGCATGAAGCAAATCCTTGTCAGAAGTAAAAGATGATCCCGAAAGGTTACCCCGTTGGTCTTTAAAGAATGCCGTGACAGGGAGATTATTGTAAAAAGTCTTATTGGGGTCTTTTGCACCTTCATCATAAACGATTTCCTCCGTTTTTAGAATAGATCCATCAGCCATGGTGACAATAACATTTTTGGTAAAGACTGTTATTTTCTCTTTTTCTTTCCTGATTGCATAGTCAGAGGTGATGCGTTGGGTTTCCTTTAGTTTCTCATCATAGAAGATGATTTTTATGCTTTTTGGAAACTCATAGACTTCTGTGCTATCGTGTTTGATCCGCATTTCGGGTGCGGTAAGGTTAGCTTTAACCCGGGTTGAATCACTATAGATGACATCGACATGGCGTGATATGTCTACAGCTTCTTCTTTTTTTAAGTTGGCGATTCGGTCGACTTCCTTTAGATCTGGCTCACAGGAAGTCAATAAGAGCGCCCCTAGCAAAAATTGAATTACCAGGGGCGATATATTTTGTAATATGGATAGTGCAGATACTTTGCGTACCATTATCTTAGTCAAATTGATTTCTTCTAAACCAACGGTCATTTAGCGTAAAGCCAATATTAAAGTTGATATAACGTTCACGTAACAGACCATTGGCTACTTTACCCATTTGGCCGAATTCTGCTGAGAAATTGATCTTCGAGAAAGCACTTGAATATTGCGTTCTGGCTAATGGTAAGCCCACACCCACCGTTATGGCCATATCATTGATATCTTGACCAGCTAGAAAATACTGGGTTTTGTTGTATCTAAAACCAAGACGATAATCTACGTGGTTCAGATAGTTGAGCGAAGATCTATCAGGTGTCAACTGACCACCAACTGATACGCCATAATTTTTGCGTAGCTCGCCCTCACCATTTCTGACCTGAAATCTTGACCAATCTGCATATTTGAAATCTGCCCCAACCAACCATTTTCCATTTCGTGCAAGGGTAACACCTATATTGTGTTTTAATGGAAGTGTCAAATGTCTGCTGGTGCGCTCAGACATATAGGTTGTATCTATTGGAATATTTTGATTGTCTGGATCTGATGATGGTTGAGTCCTTGTGTCGAATATTGTTGTTCGCTCTTTTATATCGTTATTCAGCGATCCCGAATAGCCAAAGGTCAAGGCATACTCTTTTCCTATAGGCTGTTCGTATTGTAAACCATAATCAAAGATAATACCTTGGATTTCACGTTTATTTTGACGTTGCGGATTCAAAGCTCCAGAGGATAAAGGAAATTCAACACGGCTATAGTCATTTAATGTACCAAATAGGTATGACATATTCGCACCGATGCTCAATCCTTTATAAACACGCACACCCCAACCTGCATAAGCTTTTGTGAGGCCACCTTCACCCGTAAAAACCTTGTTGAAGGTTTCCGAATTAATGCTTTCCTGTGAGTTCGTACGATAGCCTACATCCGAAAACGGCAGTAGTCCCAAACTTATACCACCAAACTTTTGCATTGGAAAAGTCATGGTAATATGGCTAAATGCAAAATCAGCAGTATTCGCAGATCTGGTTGTTGATTTTAATTGCGTGTAGTTGCCATACAGCCCTGCGTCAAATACACTAAGTCGCGCAGCGGAGTAAGATGCTGGATTGCTCGGGTTGGTATTGTAATAGATGCCATCTAATGTACGGATAGCCGTACTGATACCACCCATCGCTCTATACTGAGGTAATAAATCTTCACGTATCTGACCTATCCCCAATTGAGAATAAGGTGAAGCGGATGTCGTTTTTTGGGCAAATGCGGTAGTAGAACTAGCTAAAATTCCACCTGCTAACAACAGTTGGAGTGATTTATTTCTTAGAGAGCTTATAAAGCGTTTCTGCATGGTCAACCTATAAAATTGAGAAACTAATGTTTATTTAGTTTTTGTGAAATCTTTGAGTTTTTTGACTCGTGTAATTAAATGTTCTTTGCTTTTATTCGCATACAAAACTATTCAATTTTTGTGAGCTTGTTAAGCCGATTTTGTTAAAAAAGGTTAAAGGCTTGTTGTACAAATGTTTAGAAAAATTGAAAGTAGATTATGGTTAATGTGATGATTGCATACACGACTTCAAAAAACCATTTCTTTTTGGCGTAGGTGAAGTAATAGGCCATATAAATTGCAATCGGTGGAGCACAGAGTAAAAAGTGAGCCTCAGTTAATTTCTTATTCCAATAAAAGGAGGCTACAGCTAGGCATAACATGAAAAATAACAACTGAAAGGATTTTCGGATATGCACAATACTCTTGAAAAAATTATCTTTGAGGATCAACAAGAAGAGGATCAGTGTAAAAAGCACTGGGACGAGTACCAGGTAATCAAATAATTGGATACGGATGGCCGTTGGGAACTTGTAGGTGAATGGCAACCATATGGTGTAAAACAATTCCATTTTTCCTACCCATAAATAGATTACGCCTAGTATAAAATAGATTGTCGCCAATCCCAATAGAGGTGTGATCCATTCACGCCAATTGAATGGCCTAAAAATAAGTAGGGCGATCCACAGGAGGAAGAACATGCTCAAAAAAGGAAAGTAGATCAGACTTCCTATGCCAACAATCATCCCAAGATCGAACATTTCCGCCTTTACGTCCGTCTGGCGATAGAGAGAAAGCAATTTGCTCAACATCCAGATCGAAATAAAGTTACAGATAAGGGTGGGAGACAGAACCAGAAAGGGTAAAAATAAACTGGCCAATGTCATATACATCAATGCAACCAAAAAACTAGGTTTTCCCAGTAAGTTGAAATGGCTTGTGATCCGATTCAGTATCGTTGCCTGAAAAATGGTCAGGATCAGTGTGATAAAGACGTTTGTTGCCGGGGAGAGGTTGATTAAATTGTTTTCACCCAGTAAATTCCCAAGAGCAGGTTCAAAAATTACAGAATCAAGTTTATCCGGCAGATGCAAGAATATGCCAAGGCACAATACAAACCCCACAAGGGATAAAAATAAAATATTTATTGGTGTATAATTTCTGAACTGACTTATGATCATGGTATGCGATAAACAGTTGACTATTTATTCTTTTTTTCCAGTTTCGTTATGCGGCGGTCAAGCAAGAAAAGAAAGAAGGCTAGACCTATAAAAATGACCAACATCACGAGAACAACCACATAGATTTTGCCCTCACTACGTAAGCCCGTTGCCATATCAACGTCATCCTGCGCAAATGTGCTTAACGTTGATAATATTAATAATGCAATTGACAATGTTATTTTTTTCATCCGTATAAATTTGTTTTTCAGTTGTGATGAAGCTATCAGATTTATTCACAACTCGGTGTGATTGAATAAATCATGATGGTTTCATCCTATTTATTTGTCTTTTAATGGCTGATTAGGACCTGCGTAAATAAAAAAGCACTGTTTGCCAGTATTATTTACGCTTTGGTTTTATCAGAGTTCTATTTTTTATCGATGTTGTCACCACATGAAATCCAGTGTTAATTTATGCTGGAGAATGTTTTGGTGATTGCTATTTTAATCCCTTTTTATTGAGCCTAAGCTCGTTGTTGACCGGGGATCTCTTCAAAGACATGAAAAATACCCTGCCTCTTATTCTTATTGCTGATTACAACTAGCTTTCCTGTTCTTTTCTTTCCAATAAACGTACTCTATAGCGGAGTGAACAGATCCAGAAAGCGATCATCGGCCATCCGACCATTGCAGCATAAAATGTCGGGCGAAGCTCGTTACTCATTTGTAGCTGGCCAAAAGTAGCATTACCACCACTTCCGGGGTGAAGAGAGTCTGTCATCTTTGGCAGAATATAGAGCAGCACAATAATGATCGGAAATGCAAAGATATTGTAGATGGCAGATATTTTCGCTCTTTTTTGCTCTTCTTCAAGCGCATTGCGGAGTACGAGGTAGGCCAGATACATTAAAGTCGCTATTGCCGAACCATTTAATTTGGGGTCATTTGGCCAAGGCTCACCCCAGGTAATATTTGCCCACAACATTCCTGTTGCCAAGCCAAAAAAACAAAAAGTAATACCCGTGTTGACCGCTTCAATAGCCATAAGGTCGTATTCTTGTTTTCCTGTATTGAGGTATTTGATGCTATAAATAACAGAAATCAGGTACATCACGATCATTGCCGACCACATCGGGACGTGGAAATAGACGTTTCTGATACTTTCGTGAAGGATAAATAGGCGGGGAACAGGGCCTAGAAGACCATTGATAATGACTGTGCAGATAATCAGGACCGCTAATATTTTCCACCATTTTTTTCTCATGGTAAATTGAATTTAATGTGTTTTCAATTCTAAAATTTAATCTCGCCAAAGGTACGGAAATAACAATAAAGAAATAGTGATCGTGATTACATTAATTGCGAGTAATACAATTATTTCTCTTGTACTTGCCGCCCTTTCCAGGCCTTCTATGGCATTGCGGGAGAGCTTGATCAATACGATCAATAAGGGGATGATAGCCGGAAAACTCAAAATAGCCATGAGCGTACTGTTGTTTCCTGCTTTGGAACTTATGCCAGAAATCATGGTAAATACACTGGCAAAACTTATACTACCCAGAATGACTGAAATAAAATATAATGTAGGATCCCCAAGTGGGTTTTTGAATATGATTGAATAGACAAAATAAGCAATGGTTGCCAAGATGGTCATCAATAACATATTGTAAATAACTTTGGCGAGAATAATCGCCCTTGGGTCAACTAGTGAATAGTAATAGAGCTGTCGGTTGGGATTTTCTTGAACAAAACTCTTGTTTATTGCATTGATTGAAGCGAATAACATGATAATCCAAAACAATGCATTCCAAACTGTAGTATCTACTGATTTGAATGCCTGATAACAAACAAATACAGTAGATACGACATATAGTAGGATTCCGTTGATGGCATATTTTGATCGCCATTCCAGAATAATGTCTTTAAGAATCAAAGTTTTTACCTGTTGCAGTAAAGTCATATCCCGCAAAGATACAAATGTATTTTAACCACAGGAGGTGGTTAAACCATCAATTCTTAAAAAAATGTTTTTTTTACTTATGCATTAGAAATTTTTGATTTAGCAGCATCGGTTGTGTTGTCGATTTTACTTGCTAAATTCTGTGCGGCATTGTTTGCGTGGTCCAAAGCCTCTCTACCGGCTTCTTTTGCTTTGTTTTTCAATGCATCAGCATCATCTGAAGCTTTACTGAATGCAGCTTGAGCTTTTGATTTTAAGTTGTCCAACTCAGCAGAAGCTCTGTTTGCTAACTTTTGTGCTTTTCTAGCTTCTTTTCTCGAAAGATCCTTCAATGACTTAGTTAAGCTTTTGATGCCATCATTTGCACGATCTAATTGTTTTTTCCCGTCATCGGTTCCTAAAAGATACCATGCAGCAGCTCCCGCAGCTAATCCTACCAAAGCAAATGCCACTAATCCATTTTTATTTTTCATAATTCTTCTATTTTATTGTGTATTCAAATGATAATCAAGTATGATACCAAATGAACAATCTCTGGAACAATTTGTTTAAAAAGAATCAATAATTAACAAAATTTTACATATCTACCTTTTGCTGTTTGGATTGCAAGGTGTACAGGTGTCTATAGAGACCACTTTCTTTTTGTAGCAACTCGAAATGTGTTCCGCTCTCCGAAACAACCCCGTTTTCGACCACGATGATTTTGTCCGCATCGACGATTGTAGAAAGTCTGTGCGCAATGATAACGGAAGTACGGCCACGCATTAATTCTTCTAGGGCATCTTGAACTTGACGTTCAGATTCTGAATCTAAAGAGGATGTTGCTTCATCTAAGATCAAAATAGCTGGATCTTTGAGTAGTGCACGGGCGATGGCGATGCGTTGACGTTGTCCACCAGAAAGTTTCACACCGCGTTCTCCGACGATGGTGTCATAACCTTCGGGAAAACCTAATATAAATTGATGTGCATTGGCACGTTGGGCGGCCTCAGTTATTTCGGTTTCGGTGGCATCTAATTTACCATAAGCGATATTCTCGCGGATAGTTCCGCCAAATAATAAAACGTCCTGTGGTACAATGGCTACCTGGTTCCGTATATCACAGAGGTCAAAGTCTGAGGCGGGCTTGCCATCATACAGTACCTCACCTTTATTGTTTGTATAAAATTGCAATATTAAAGATGCAATGGTTGATTTTCCGGTTCCACTAGGGCCTACTATGGCAATTTTATCGCCGGCATTGGCTGTAAAGTTAATGTCTTTGAGAATTTCGTTATCCGGTCGGCTAGGATAGGCAAATGCCACATGATTGAAGCGGAGATCTCCACTCATCTTTTTACGGATATCTTTACAGCTCGGTTCAACCTTGATATCTTCCTGTGGTTCATCAAGAATTTCTAGGATCCTTTCGCTGGCTCCTAGTGAGCGCTGTATGTTTGCGTATAATTCTGGGAAACTACCCATTGATCCGGCGACAAACATAGAATACAGGATATAAGTCGTTAGATCACCAACAGACATCTCGTGGATAGATACTAATGCTGCACCATACCAGATGACGGCTATAACAGCTCCGAAAATACAGAATATGATAAAGGAAGCAAAGGCACCCCGAAAGGTTGCTCCTTTAACGGCTAATTTGACAACAGAATCCATCTGATTACTATAGCGGTTGAATTCAAAGTATTCGTTCACAAAAGCTTTTACATTGCTAATCCCCAATAATGTTTCCTGAACAATACTATTTGATTCCGCCATCTTATCCTGAGCCTGTCTCGATAATTCGCGGATGAATTTCCCGAAAATAATAGCTGCAACCACAATAACAGGTAGTATGCATAGATTCATCAAGGCCAATTTGGGTGATACCCAGACCAACAGAAATACACCAAAACAAAGACTGATCAATTGTCTTAAAATTTCAGCCAATGTGGTCGTCAGGGTGTCCTGGATCTGGGATAGATCTGCGGACAATCTGCTGTTTAATTCCCCAACACGACGGTTGGCGAAAAATTCAATTGGCAAGGTGATGAGCTTATGATAGGTGTCTTTACGGATTTTCGCCAAAGCACGTTCTGCGATCTCGACAAAAATACGGATACGGAAAAATGAAACAACCGAGGTGAACGATAGAATAACAAAAGCGATCCCGCCAATGTAATAAACTTCAGAAGTTAACCAGCTATATTTTTGCTTTCCTTGAGCAGCATCAATCATGGCACCCAGTAGTGCGGGGAAAGTCAGCATTGAAAGACTGGATAATGCCAGAAATAACATTCCAATTCCAAACTTAACCCGATAAGGCCTTAAATAGGTCATTATTTTCGAAGCCCGTAATAGGAGCTCCTTATTTAACTTTGGTTTTGGTAGATCTTCTTCTTGTTTATTACCACTATTGAAACCTCTTGCCATAATCCGCTACTTCAATGTTTTGTTGCGAGGACAAATGTAAAGAGATTAAAAATATTTTGCTATCATACTTTGGTCAATTTTTTAGCTTTTTACCTATTTTAATCAACTAAAGTTATATTTTGACCTGTTTTATTGGTACATGTCACCGATTGATGGGGGAGATCCAAAAGGACTAGCCTGAATTCTTGCCGCTGAGCGTCGATTTTTGGGTATGGCTACGATACAATAAGACTGCTAGAATAATAATGACAAGCAAAGCGATGTAAAGCCATAAATTACCGGCCAGACCCTTTCCCGCTGTTTTGTCCAATTCTGTCCGCAGTCGCTCATTCTCATTTTGAAGCTTGTTGATCGTGCCCATATAAGCGGAGATCTGTTTATCATATTCGGTCGCCATCTGTCGAAATTTGTCCTTTTCGAAATCTTTTATTTTTAACAGCTGCTGCGTCTCCAAAAAAATGTTGTTGTCCGTGATCACGACATCCTTCAGGATATCGATGCTTTTTTGCATATCACCTTTGGATTTGAATAGGCCAAAAAGGCCTGTTTTCTGGGTAAGGCTGGTGTCGTAGGCGCCAAACTTTTGTTGCCGAGCATCGAGTAGGCTGTTGACACGTTTACGTTGTACCTCAAAAGCGCTGGAATCTGCATTTTCTTGCGCATTTAAAAGGCCAATGCTAAACAATAGAAGAAAAGATAGTACTGTGTGTTTTAAAGATTTCATACCTAAATTTGACCAATCAATCTGAAATTAACGTTGCTGAAATCGCCTCAATTTGTCAAACTGCAAAGCAGGATTGGCAACTCCGCTAAATCAAGTGTTAAACTGCCAAAAGCCCGTTACGCATTTTAGGGACAGATTGAAATGAATAAACTATTTCTAGGAATGAATTTATGAAATTAATCTTTAAATTCTATACGAATGACGTTGGAATCGTCGTCGTGAAGCCCCAAGAGTTGGCTTGCATTTCCTTTGTTGATGGCAATTTCTAAGTAATTACTAATACCAAAAAGACACAATTTTTCGCCCTCACCAACTTCGTTATAATGCCAGGAAAGATTGGTGATTGTTTCGTTGCGTTTGAAATACAAGATAAAATTTCGTCCCTTTTGGACTTTATTGAACAGGTCTTTGGAAATATTGGTAATGGCATTGCCAAAGGCGTCTACATAAATGACATTGCCGCGGATCATGTCTTTGTCAAAGATCGGTTGTAACGTGACTTTTTCGATCAGTTGATGCATGGGGGTGCCGACATCTTTCAGTTTGCCTCCTTTTGCAATATGGCAGGCCGATTTCGAAAGAATATCAGCAAGGGGAAAATGGAGGTATCTCAGGTCCTGCATCAAATTGAGTTCGTACAATTCCTGTGGTTCATTTCCATTTAACAGTAAGCTGAAAATGCCATTGTCTGCACCAACAAAATAATGATCCCTGTATTTCATGCCGATGTATTTGGATTCTTCATGAAAGAGGGTGTTGATGCCGATGATATGTACCGTTCCTTTTGGGAAATAATGATACGCATTGCCAAGTACAAAAGCTGCGCGTGGAATATTGAATGCTGGGATCTCGTGGGTGATATCGACAATGTTAACATCAGACAACTGCGTTAAAAGGCTCCCTTTTAGCGCAGCTTGATAAAAATCTTTATGTCCTAGATCTGTCGTTAACGTAATTACTGCCATTATAATCTAAAGTAGACCGAATTGCTGTCAAATTCCCTTTTTGAATGAATAGAAATAGATCTCCTGTCTTTTGCATATTCTGTTCCTGAAAATCTATTCAAATAGAGGACAAAATTACTATTTATCAGCTGATTTGTAAAGCTAATTGAAGAACTTATTTTGAATATATCTTTTTTCAATTGATATACACAAACATAGCTTCTATTTCTACTGTAAAGAATTGATTTGTGTACCTTGAAGATTCACGTTTAAAAGCGAAACTTATGTATGAAACGCAAAAAAAATAATTTGGTTTTCTTTTTGCAAAAATCTCTGTGGGATGGCGTATTTTCTCATTAGAATACGTTAATTTTGAATAGTATTACGTATAAGAGCTATTGCGTAGTAGCTACAATCTAATTATTTCTAAAATAGGATAAAATTTGAACGAATTACTAATTGCATTAGATGGTCTGAATTTACCCATATTATGGGGAGCAGACAATGAGCACTTTGATTATTTGAAGAAACAATTCCCAAAACTGCGGATTGTAGCTCGTGGAAGTGAAATGAAAGTGTTGGGAGATGCGAAGGAATTGGAACTATTTGAGCAATCGTTTAAGGAAGTTATGGCGCATCTAGAGAAATTCAACAACATTACCTTGTTGGATTTTGAAAATCTCCTAGGGGCGAGCGCAGGCTCAGCCGCGCAGCAGGAAAAGGAGATTGCGGCCAAGAATGCGGCATTTGGTTCTGAACCCATTGTTTACGGACCTAATGGTGTGATTGTTCGGGCCCGGACGCCTAACCAAAGACGGATGGTTGATAGTATTTCAAAAAATGACATCTTATTTGCCATTGGCCCAGCGGGAACAGGAAAAACCTATACGGCTGTTGCATTAGCGGTAAGAGCGCTTCGCAATAAGGAAATCAAACGGATCATCTTGACCAGGCCGGCTGTAGAAGCTGGAGAAAACTTGGGTTTTCTACCCGGGGACCTGAAAGAAAAGGTCGATCCTTATTTGAGGCCACTTTATGATGCGCTTGACGATATGATCCCCGCAGAAAAACTAAAAGGATATTTAGAAAACCGTACCATCGAGGTTGCACCATTGGCATTTATGCGGGGGCGTACCCTTGATAACTGTTTCGTTATTTTAGATGAAGCCCAAAATGCAACGGATATGCAGTTGAAGATGTTTTTGACTCGTATGGGACCCACCGCAAAATTTATTGTTACAGGTGATATGACGCAGGTCGATCTCCCCAAAAAGAATCAATCCGGACTTTCGACATCGATCCGTTTGCTGGAAAATATTGAAGGTATTGATATTATTCACCTGAGTGGCGGCGATGTGGTTCGTCATAAATTGGTGCGACGTATTTTGGAAGCATATGGCGATATTTAATCAATAACTACTGACATAAGAATTTTACTTTGAACATGAACGCTATAAAAGAAACAAATTTCAATTTCGAAAATCAGACGGCTTTTTACAGAGGAAAGGTACGTGATGTGTATACGATTGCCGATACCTACTTGGCGATGGTGGCTTCTGACCGTATTTCAGCATTTGATGTGGTACTTCCTCGCCCTATCCCTTATAAAGGGCAGGTGTTAAATCAGATTGCAGCTAAATTTTTGAAAGCGACAGCTGATATTATCCCCAATTGGGTTGTATCCGTACCAGATCCTAGTGTGACTATTGGTCAAATGTGTGAGCCGTTTAAAGTAGAAATGGTAATCCGTGGCTATTTATCTGGGCATGCTTGGCGCGAATATGCCGCTGGTAAACGTGAAGTCTGTGGCGAATCTCTTCCTGAAGGACTAAAAGAGAATGATAAATTACCAGAGCCAATTATTACCCCGACGACGAAAGCAGCTGTAGGTCACGATGAGGACATTTCTCGCGCAGATATTTTGAAAAAAGGTATTGTAAGTGAAGAGGATTATATGCAATTGGAGAAGTATACCAAAGCATTGTTTCAACGCGGAACTGAAATTGCAGCACAAAGAGGATTGATCTTAGTGGATACCAAATATGAATTTGGTAAAAAAGATGGCAAAATCGTTTTGATTGATGAGATCCATACGCCGGATTCTTCCCGTTATTTCTATGCAGATGGATATCAGGAACGTCAGGAAAATGGTGAGGCACAAAAGCAATTGTCAAAAGAGTTTGTCCGGAAGTGGTTGATCGATAATGGTTTTCAAGGTAAGGATGGGCAAGTGGTTCCCGAGATGACAGATGATATTATTGCTTCAATTTCCGAACGCTATATTGAGCTATACGAACATATTGTTGGAGAAAAATTTGTCTATCCTGATCAGGAAAATGTACTTGAACGTGTGGAAAGAAATGTGGCAAAAGCCTTAAAAGAGCTAAATTATTAGTACATTGTATCCTCAAACTAATGAAATAGAATTATGAAGTACACTATTGATAAACACGATCGTTATATTGTCATAGAGCCTCATGTTGAAGTGATAGATGCCGATAATGCAGCTAAATTGAAGGGGGAGTTTTTGTTGCGCAATACGATTGGTCAACGCAATATTGTTTTGGATATGATTCACGTACAAAAGACGGATGAAGTGGGTATTCGTTTGGGGATACTGGCACATCGTTTATGTCAATCTGTTGGCGGCGTATTTATTTTAGTCAATCTTTGTCCTAAATTAATGGATATGGTTCGTGTGTCGCACTTGGATAAATCGATAAAGATTGCTCCATCACTAAAGGTCGCTGAAGATTTAATCTTTGCACACGAATTGGAATCTGAATATCGGGGGACAATTGAGGATTAATATGAAGTTTGAAGTTCTAATATTAGGAAATAGTTCCGCGACACCGATGTTTGATCGTCATCCGACTAGCCAAGTGTTGAACTTTAATGAACAATTGTTTTTGATCGACTGTGGTGAGGGTACGCAAATGCAACTCAGCCGATATGGAATTAAAAGCAATCGCTTAGGACATATTTTTATTAGCCACTTACATGGAGATCACTACTTAGGTTTGGTTGGGCTGCTCTCTTCGATGCACCTTGTCGGACGCAAAAGTGATCTTCATCTATATGGCCCTGCTGCCTTAAAAGAGATTTTGGATATACAATTTCTACATTCTGAGACAGTCTTACGTTATAATCTTATTTTTCATCCGATTTCACCCGACGAGCCCGGTGTTATTTTTGAAAATCGAACGATGAAAATAAGCACATTCCCTTTAACACATCGTATTGCCTGTACCGGTTTTCGCTTCGATGAAGGACCAAGAGCCCGCACCCTACTCGGTGATGTGGTTCAGACACTCAATATTCCCACAGTCTATTATCCTACCATAAAGAAAGGGATGGATTACGTGGATGAAAATGGTAATGTTTATCCAGCAGACCAATTGAGCTTACCCGCGCCTAAATCCAGAAGTTACGTATATTGTTCGGACACGGTACGTACTGCTGACTATCTGCCCTATGTTCAGCATGCTGATCTTATGTATCATGAGTCTACATTCCTGCATGATATGGTAGACAGGGCCAAGGAGACTTTCCATACAACAGCATTGGAGGCTGGGGAGATCGCAAAAGAAACCCATGCAAAGAAATTATTGCTGGGACATTATTCAGCCCGATACCGGGATTTGAACCCTTTATTGGAAGAGGCACGAACGGCATTCCCAAATACCGAACTTTCTATCGAAGGAAAATGGTTTTTAGTTTAGTTTTTTGTGCGTTTTATACCACATTTCTACCATCAAATGCTTTTTAAATTGCTTATTATATTGCTTTTGATAAACAATTTATCTAAGTTTACGGCTCTAATTTTTTTATAATGGATAATCCATTCAACTTAAACAACCTATTACGGGAAAATATCAAGAAGCTCGTACCTTATTCGTCCGCTAGAGATGAATTTAAAGGGGAGGCATCCATATTGATTGATGCTAATGAAAATCCTTTTGGATCCCCACTAAACCATGATTACAACCGATACCCAGACCCTCTCCAACATCAAGTCAAAGCAAAACTTTCAAACATAAAAGGAGTACCTGCAGAAAATATCTTTTTGGGTAATGGAAGCGATGAAGCTATTGATATTTTATACCGTGCATTTTGTACACCTGGTGTGGACAATGTAATTTTAGTTCCACCTACCTATGGTATGTATGAAGTGTCTGCGAATATCAACGATGTTGCCTTCAAGAAAGTAAACCTAACAGCAGAATATCAATTGGATTTGGACGGTATCGCTAATGCGATAGATGCACATACCAAGCTGATTTTTATCTGTTCACCGAATAATCCAACAGGAAACTCTATCCGTCGTCAGGATATAGAAACGGTATTGAATAATTTCCAGGGGCTTGTTGTTGTCGATGAAGCTTATATCAATTTTTCCGCCGTGAAGTCATTTACACAGGAACTGGCCGAATATCCAAACTTGGTGGTATTGCAGACTTTATCTAAAGCATGGGGGCTTGCGGCGCTGCGGTTGGGCATGGCATTTGCAAGTAAAGAAATTATAGCAGTTTATAATAAAATTAAACCACCCTATAACATTAATCAAGCAACACAAGATATCGTGCTGGAGGCCTTGAATAATGTGGATCAAGTCAATGACTGGATCAAAGAGACTGTTTCGGAACGTGAGAAACTGGTACGCGAACTACTCGAACTGGACTATGTACAATATATTACTCCTTCTGATGCCAATTTTATCTTGGTCAAGATGGAACAGCCGAGAGAAGTCTACGATTATCTAGTTCAGTATGGGATCATCGTCAGAGATCGGTCTAAAGTGGAGCTTTGCGAAGGCTGCTTGCGGATCACAGTCGGGACACCTGCAGAGAACAGAACTTTATTAGAAAAACTTAATCAAATCAATAAATAATACTATGCCTGATAACTTAAAACGTGTACTGTTTATAGACCGTGACGGAACATTAATTTTGGAACCAGAAGATGAGCAGATTGATTCTTTTGCAAAATTAAAATTCTATCCGGGTGCTTTACAGTACCTGCCACGTATCGCGAAGGAACTGGATTTTGAATTGATCTTGGTTTCCAACCAAGATGGTCTAGGGACATCTTCCCATCCGGAAGAAAACTTCTGGCCTGTCCATCATTTTGTGCTAGATACGTTTGCGGCAGAAGGTGTAGTATTTGCCAAGGAACATATTGACAAGACTTTCCCACACGAAAATGCAGATACACGTAAACCCGGTATTGGCATGCTCGGTGAATATTTTGACGCTTCAAAATATGATTTAAGTCAGTCGTTTGTTATTGGTGACCGCGTAAATGATGTTAAGCTTGCTCAAAATCTTGGTGCAAAGGCTATCTGGTTGCGTGCGAATGATCAATTGGGCGCATTGGAAAATGTGGACATTGACCCTGCAGTCGTAGCTTTGGAGACAATGGACTGGAAAACAGTTTATGAATTTCTGAAATTGGGAACGCGCACTGCCGAACATCATCGTAAGACGAATGAAACGGATATTTTTATTCAATTGAACTTGGATGGCTCCGGTAAATCGGAAATCGAAACAGGATTGCCCTTCTTTGATCATATGTTGGATCAAATAGCCCGACATGGTGCATTGGACTTAACGATCAAAGCTAAAGGCGATCTTCATATAGATGAGCACCATACTATCGAAGATACAGGGATTGCTTTGGGAGAGGTGTTCTTGAAGGTATTGGGAGACAAGCGTGGTATTGAACGCTACTCTTACACCTTACCAATGGATGATTGCTTGGCACAGGTCGCACTGGATTTTGGTGGACGTAATTGGATTGTATGGGATGCTGAATTTAAACGTGAGAAAATAGGTGACATGCCGACAGAGATGTTCTTCCATTTCTTTAAATCATTTTCTGATGCCTCCAAATCAAATCTAAATATCAAAGCTGAGGGGGATAACGAGCACCATAAGATCGAAGCAATCTTTAAAGCTTTTGCTAAATCTATTAAGAAAGCAGTACGACGAGATGCGGATCATATGCAACTACCAAGTACAAAAGGTGTTTTGTAGTTTTTACTTTATAGTTGTCTTTGTGACGCAGCTATAAAACTAAGATATTGCCCTTATAGGGTAAGAAGATAAAAAAGTTTGGGCTAAAAAGAAAAAGATGAAGTAGGTAAGCCAGCGGCTAACGTAACTAAAGTCTCAATACTCCATACTCAATACTAAAAAAATGATAGGAATTATTAACTATGGCGCTGGGAATATCTTTTCCCTGACTGCTGCACTAGATCGGGTAGGGCTGACCTATGGTATGATCAATACTGCGGATGAGATCGATCTTTACGATCGTATTATTATTCCAGGAGTAGGACATGCCGGAGCAGCCATGAATAAATTGCGCGAGTCGGGATTAGTACCCTATATTAAAGAACTGCGTAAACCTGTTTTGGGTATCTGTGTCGGCATGCAGCTTTTGACTGAATATTCAGAAGAAGGTGATGCCGGGATGTTGGAGTTATTCCCGTTGAAGACGTTACATTTTGATGCCGGAGTAGCGGGCAAAGTGCCTCATATGGGCTGGAATAGCGTTTCAGTGCAAGCAAATAATCCTTTATTTGCGAATATTGAAGATCAGACTTATTTTTATTTTGTGCATTCGTATTATATTGAATATGATACGACGTTTACAGCCGCAAAATGCGACTATGGGTTACCATTTTCAGCAGCCATTTCCAGAGATAATTTCTTTGGTGTACAATTTCACCCGGAGAAGTCGGGGAAAGCAGGTGAGCAGTTGCTGCTCAATTTTTCAACTATTCAAATAGACTAAAAATATTCGATTATGTATATCATTCCAGCAATTGACGTTTTGGACAAAAAAGTTGTCCGTTTAAGAGAGGGTAACTACAACGACGTTACGACTTATGATATTAGTTTGGAGGCGCAGATAGAAAACTATCGTGCGAATGGTACTGAATTGGTTCATATCATAGACCTGAATGGCGCCAAAGGTGATTTTAGTAACCAAGCATATTTGTTCGATATTATTCAGAAGACAGATATGAAAATCCAATATGGTGGTGGGGTAAGGAGCATTGAAAAAGTAAAGGAATTGGTGGATGCTGGTGTGTACCGTGTTATTGTGGGTACACAAGCAATTACGAATCCTTCTTTTTTAGAGGAACTAGCGACTTTAAATGAGGGGAAAGTGAAATATGCGGATCATATTGTGATTGCAATTGACGTATTGGATGAAGTGATCAAATACTCAGGTTGGTTAGAGAGTTCACCGATTAAATTGATTGAGTATATTGATAAATGCTTGGTTTTGGGTTTCTTTAGGTTTCTATGTACCGATATTAGCAAAGATGGTAAATTGGGCGGTGCAGGTGTAGAATTATATCAAAAACTGTTGAGCCATTCACCAATCATTAAGCTGATTGCTTCTGGTGGTATTAGCTCGATGGACGATATTCAAAAACTTCAGGAACTGGGCGGAGTAGAATCAGTGGTTGTAGGAAAAGCAATCTATGAGAATAGAATCTCCATCGATGAAGTCAAAGATTGGAACCTTAAATCATTAATCAGATTTTAACATGCTGGCAAAACGGATAATTCCTTGCTTGGATGTTAAAGATGGACGTACAGTAAAAGGAGTCAATTTTGTAGACTTGCGCGACGCCGGTGACCCTGTTGAATTAGCCTACGAATACTCCCAACAAGGAGCGGATGAGCTTGTTTTTTTAGATATCGCGGCTACACATGAAGGGCGCAAGACGACAATAGATCTTGTCAAAGCAGTAGCTCGTCAGGTGAATATTCCTTTTACGATAGGTGGTGGTATCAATGAAATAAAAGATGCCGATATCCTGTTAAATGCTGGGGCAGATAAGATATCCATCAACTCTGCGGCTGTGCGCAACCCTGAACTGATCAATCAAATGGCTGCTGCTTTCGGTGCCCAGTTTGTTGTGGTTGCAGTAGATACAAGGTCAATTGAAGGTCAAGATTTTGTTCACTTGAGTGGTGGACGTATCAAGACGGAGATCAATACCTTGGATTGGATATTGGAAGCACAGGAACGCGGTGCTGGGGAAATTCTCCTGACATCAATGGATCACGATGGTACGAAGAATGGGTTTGATAACGGATTCTTAAAAGCTGTAAACGATCGCATTCATATACCGTTAATTGCATCGGGTGGCGCTGGAAATCAACAACATTTTGTCGATGTCTTCCAACAGGCCAATGTGGATGCTGCCTTAGCTGCTTCCGTATTCCACTATGGGGAAATATTGATTCCAGATCTTAAACAGACCTTACGGCATAATGGTATAGTCGTAAGGTAGTTTTGGAGCAAGGATCAGGGAATAAAGAGTGAGGATAAAGGAGTAAGGATAATATTAAGTAAGCTGATGGCTTACGTGAGTAAAATCTAATTACTCAATACTAAATACTAGATACTAATACAATGTTAGATTTCGCAAAAAGTGACGGACTTGTTCCAGTGATCGTGCAGGATGCCCAAACACTAGAGGTGTTGATGCTGGGCTATATGAACGAAGAGGCTTGGCAAAAGACACAGACGGAAAAGCGCGTGACTTTTTTCTCTCGTAGCAAAAATCGTCTCTGGACTAAAGGAGAGGAGAGTGGTAACTTTTTAAATGTAAAGAGTATTCATATAGACTGCGATAAAGATACCGTATTGATCAAGGCCGATCCTATGGGACCTACTTGTCATACAGGAAGTCGGAGTTGTTTCAATACGGACTTCAATCAGAATTTTATTTTGGAACTGGAACGTATTGTAAATCATCGCTACGAAAATCCTTCTGACGAATCCTATGTCAATCGTCTGCGCTCCAGAGGAATTAATAAAATCGCCCAAAAGGTAGGTGAAGAAGCGGTAGAAACCGTGATCGCGGCATTAACGGAAACCGAGACTGACTTTATCAATGAGACTTCCGATTTATTGTTCCATTTGATCGTATTGTTGCGTGAAAAGGGCTTTTCGTTGGAAACAATCGCTAAAAATCTTGAAAGCAGACATCAATAGCGCTGTTTTTCAAAGAAAGTTTCTGTTATCGATCCCAAACATTTTTGGATAAATTAGATTGGATCTAGGGATGGGGACGAGGCTTTAAGGTAATATGACAAAATAGTCTTGGAAGTGCAGTATATTTGTGGATATACTGCACTTCTTTTTTTCTGAAGGTGTCTGTTTTTATTGATTCTTATTTTTTTTATTAGGACATCAATGAGTTCGTTATGTTAGGTTTGTTGGCCAGAAGGAACTTTCCGGCTGTTTTCACAGCTGTTGGTGCTTGTGTGGAAGCATGAAAGTTTTATTATTTTCTGCGCTTTTATTGTGCGTCAGTGAAACGAAGTAATAAACAAGTAAACGAAAAAGCGGATGGCCGGTTGGAAAAAGATTGGAGCAAGAATGGCCTCTCCGAATGTCATCTGGAGAGCTTGAAGATATAACTATGGATATTAAATTAAGAGCGACATTACCTGGACATCAAAATCCAATTTTTTGCGTAGAAAAAGGATACGATCCGAATACATTCTTTACAGGTGGTAATGACAAGGGCGTGGTTGAATGGGATATCGAAAAAAATAGCTTTAAACGTATCCTCTGTGCTGTGACTTCCTCTGTATATGCTTTAAAACTGATCCCAGGAACGGCTATCTTAGCGATTGCATTACGTGAGGGGAAATTACTTTTTGTGGATGTACAAGAACAAAAACTTGTCGCGAGTTTACAATTGGGTAAAAAAGCCATCTTTGCTCTTGCGTTTGTCAAGCAAAAAAATGAGCTTCTGGCTGTAGGGGAAGAGGGAAGACTCTATGTGATCGACCTCGCTACATATAAAGGTATTTATGAGCTACAGCTATCCCAAACAACAGTTCGGAGTATTGCTGTCGATGAAAAATCAAACAGAATTGCATTAGGCGATAAAGATGGCTGGGTATATTTACTGGATAGTGAAGACTTTCATGTCATTGAGCGTTTGCAGCTCCATAGCCTGCCCACAACCTCGTTGGCTTTTCTTCAAAATAGACTATTAAGCGGTGGCCGTGATGCACAGCTCATTATTTCGGATGTCAGTCAGTTGAGTAATAACTTTTCATTTGTCCCACACTTGTTTACTGTATATGGAATCTATCCACATCCAGTTGAACCATTATTCGCCACGGTAAGCAGAGACAAGTCATTGAAATTTTGGTCTAACGCGGATTTTGCTTTGTTGAAGAACATGAGCCGTGACAAAATGCAAGATGGTCATCATCTATCTGTCAATGCGGGTGTCTGGTCTGACGATGGTCGCTATTTCTTTAGCGTTAGTGATGATAAATTAGTCAAGATATGGGAATTTCAACAGTAAAATATTCGAAAAATAATCTGATGAAGCTCCCATAGAAAATGAGGAAATAGTGTCCAATTTGGGACGTTAGAACTTTGTCGCATTATTGTTTTTTTGTTAACAGGGACTAACGCTGACCTTTGAAGTTGTATGTTTGAACGATAGACATATTTTTATCGTTATCTAGACACTAATTGTCCAATAACTGCAAGATTTGGGTAAGGTATTTTCCGTCAATTTCATCAAAGCTGTCCAGTTCACTGCTATCCACATCGAGAACACCTATAATTTCCCCCTGACGATATACGGGCAATACGATTTCAGAGCGTGAAAGAGAGCTACAGGCAATATGTCCAGGGAACAGCTCCACATCGGGTACAATAAGTGTTTTTTCCTGTGCCCAAGCTCCACCGCATACACCCCGTCCTTTTTTTATACGCGTACAGGCGACAGGACCTTGGAAGGGACCGAGCACAAGCTCTTCAGCATTGTCTACAAGATAAAAACCCACCCAAAAGAAATTAAACTGCTCCTTTAATGCTGCTGCAATATTGGCAAGATTTGCAACCTGATTATTTTCTCCCTGTAACAATCCACCTATCTGCGGAAGTAAATTCTGATATTGTTCCTCTTTGCTGCCCTTGGCAATTCGTAAATCCTCAGCCATAAAAATTCTTTTTTAAATTCTTGAAGTGATACTGCACGCTAATAAAAAAGCGCTAATATCTGCTCAAAGTTAACAGAATATTAGCGCTTTCGCATGGGGTATATTATTTTATTTCTTTGTATTGATAATGTTTACCCGGATGTAATTGCTTCTTTTTCCAGAGGGTGTAATAACGACCGCTTTGAATACTCGTTCTTTACTATTTGGAACAGTCACTTTAACCGGACCTGTATACTCTAGATCTAATTCCGAAGGGTCGTAGTTATCTAGGGTATAATAGATTTTGGCACCTTCCACCGATGGTTTCAAACCACGGATCGTATATTCTGAAGCGTATACCGTTGTATCAGAGATACCATAAGCCTCAGGTACGCGGTAGAATGTATTTGTCTGATCTAGCTTTGCCAGTTGATGTGCCGCACGTTGCTCGGAGAAATTCTTCCAGTTTTTCTTTTCCGGTTGAGTCCAGGCAATCTCAGATAGGGCCAACACACGTGGTAAGATGGTAAACTCTACTTTATTGGAAGAGCCGATATATTCCGTCCAGATATTTGCTTGAACACCCAAGACATGTTTTTTGTTGTTTTCAGAGATTTTGCTAGGCATAGGATCAGAAGAGTATACCTTAGCCAATGTTGAAAGACCTCCGATACTCAAGGGCTCCCTATTTTGATCAGCACCTTGTTTGTGATCAAAGTATAGACCATAGCTATTTGCCGTGATGATGACGTCATGGCCTTGGTTTGCAGCATCGATAGCTCCTTGGTCACCTCTCCAGCTCATAACAGTCGCATTTGGTGCTAAACCGCCCTCTAAGATCTCATCCCATCCAATGATACGTTTACCTTTGCTATTAATGTATTTTTCCATACGTTGAATAAAATAGCTTTGTAATTCGTGCTCATCTTTGAGATTGTTATCCTTGATTCTTTTTTGACAATGCGGACATGTCTTCCATCTTGTTTTAGGACATTCATCGCCACCGATATGAATATATTCGCTAGGGAATAATGGGATCACCTCGTCGATGACATCTTCCAATAGCTTAAATGTTTCTTCTTTTCCGGCACAGAATACATCATCAAATACCCCCCAGGTCTGTGCTGCGGTGTACGGTCCCGGTTTATCACCACAACCGAGCTCTGGGTAAGCTGAAAGTGCTTCCAAAGCATGACCAGGCATCTCGATTTCAGGGATGACGGTAACATACTTGGCTTTGGCGTAAGCCACCACTTCTTTGATCTGGTCCTGGGTGTAGAAACCACCATAAGGCGTGTTATCATAGTCGCCATCGGTTTTATAATTACCTAAAAGCGTTTGATTGCGATAGCCCCCGATCTGCGTTAGTTTCGGGTGTGATTTAATTTCAATGCGCCATCCTTGATCATCCGTCAGGTGCCAGTGAAAAGTATTCAATTTGTAAGCAGCCAAAATATCAATGTACTTCTTAACAAATTCTACAGGAAAAAAGTGACGGGAAACATCCAGATGCAGCCCGCGGTAAGCAAAACGGGGCTCATCCTGAATCGATGCCTGTGGAATTTCGATGCTTGCTTTTTTGTCGACAGGTAGTAACTGAATCAGCGATTGCATGCCATAAAACAGACCTGATGCTTTTCCACTGACCGTAATTTGATCCGAGGTGCTGTTAAGTTCGTATGCTTCCGTGTTTGCGGATTTTGCATTTTTTGACGAAAAATAGATGCTATTCTTACCCGGTGACTTGACTAAAGATAGGTTGAGGTTATAGTTACTTTTTAGAAAATCCTGGAATAAAGTGGCAACTTTTTTATCCTCATCGCTGTCAAATGCAATTTTAGTGTTTGTGTTGACTTTAAATGACCCGTTTTTGATCTGAACATGTTGCGGTAAAGGCACAATATTCAATGTGATGTCTTTCTTTTCTTGCGCAAATGCTGCTGCTCCTAAACTTAAAGCGAGCGCAAGTGAAAATAGTTTTTTCATGTGTGAGATTATAACTGAAATACGAAGCCCTAAAAATAAGGGAATAAATACGTTTTAGCAAAGCCGGATTGTAACAAATAGGCTGTAGCAACGTGAGGGGAGGTGCTTATGTATTTTTGTAACTAATTGATTATGTGTTTATTTGTGTTAGAGCAATCGTTTGTGTTATCTCTTAGGGATGTACGATAATTATTAAACCCATAACTGTATTTGTAATCCAATAAACTTTATTTCAATTGCTATCATCTCACGATTCTATATATAAACAGATCACTTAATTATCGGAGCAAATAGGTTCATGTTAAGGAGAGGGCAAGTTTGATTCTTCTTCATATTTTCAGTGCTTTTAACACTTATCTTAGCGGGGAATAAAACGGACTTTATTCGTGTCTATCCGAATGAAGTCCGAATGAGGTCCGGATAAGGTCCCTATGAAGTCCCTGTTAGCCTACTTTCAATTCATAAATTGTTACCTACATGTTCGCAGTTCGAAACACAGCATCGCTTTGCGGGATTCGAATTAAGATTGCTATTAAGAAAATAAAAAAGGAACCTGAAAGTTCCTTTTTTTGTATGAGCTATATGTTTTGTTCTGTATATGTCCAGTCGAAGTATCTGTAAACCGAATGTTCGTCAGCGGATCAACAAGCGATGATACCCATTTTATAACCTCTTTAGCGCTAATTTGATCATATCCTCCACAGAAAGGTTGCTTTCTGTTTTTAAAATGGTATTCAATACCTTTTCAGCCGCCACTTTGTTGAAACCTAGCATAACCAGTGCAGACAAAGCTTCGTCTGGTATGGATTGCGATTGAATTGATGTTGAGAGCGTTTCCACACCTTGTTTTTTCAGTTTATCCTGAAGTTCTAGGATCAGACGTTGTGCTGTTTTAGGACCGATTCCTTTAATTTTCTGGATTAAAGCAACCTGACCATTGACAATGGCAGACTGTATTTCATCAGGTGTATTGGATGAGAGTATCATTCGACCCGTATTGGGGCCGATGCCTGAAACTGAAATCAGATTCTCGAACAGCTTCTTTTCGCCTTCTGTGGCAAAGCCATAAAGTGTGTGGGAATCCTCCCTGACTTGCAGTGAAATAAATAATTTGCAGTTTTCCTGATCCTTGATTTGGGAAAAGGTATAAAGAGAGATGTGAACATAGTAGCCAATCCCACTCACGTCGATAACAACATGAGTGGGGGCTTTATATGCTAATTTTCCATTGAAATATTCGTACATAGTAATACGAATATAGGAAGATTTTAAGCGATTCTATAAATTTTTAAGATGAGCTTGAACATCAACTACAGCAATAGTCACCATGTTGACGATTTCACGTACAGAGCTATCCAATTGTAGTACATGGATAGGTTTGTTCATACCCAAAAGAATAGGACCTACAGCTTCCGCTTCACCGACTTCTTGCAATAATTTATAGGCAATATTACCTGATTCCAGGTTAGGGAAAACAAGTGTATTTGCTGATTGCCCGTTTAAACAACTGAACGGGAAATTGTCAGTCAACATATCGCTATTTAAGGCGAAGTTAGCTTGTAGATCACCATCAGCAATAATGTCAGGATGTTGGTCGTGAATAATCTGCGCCGCTGCTCTTACTTTGGTAGGTGTTTTTCCTTCACTGGAACCAAAATTAGAGTACGACAATAAAGCAATGCGCGGTTGGATATTCATGCGTTTAACAGCTTTGTCCAAAAG
Organism: Sphingobacterium sp. GW821-FHT03E03; assembly: GCF_059420745.1. Taxonomy (NCBI): domain Bacteria; kingdom Pseudomonadati; phylum Bacteroidota; class Sphingobacteriia; order Sphingobacteriales; family Sphingobacteriaceae; genus Sphingobacterium; species Sphingobacterium sp. GW821-FHT03E03. The sequence continues at coordinate 322,029 of NZ_JBWKUH010000002.1, read as the reverse complement.
CAATGTGATATCAGCTAGCTCTTGTGCTGTAGGATCCTCATTCACGGTGGTATCACCCATGAAAATAGGACCTTTTTTGGTTAACATCATATACATACCTGCTACACGGCTGCCCGGTTTAGCACCGATAACGTGCAATGCAGGACGAATGGTGTTTGCATAATTTTTGGTCATACCAGAAATCAATGTATCTGCCTCACCAAACTCAACTAAAGAAGCACCAAAATAGTTGCGGTCAAACATCAGTTTGCGCGCGTCGTAACGAGAGATCCCTCTGCGTTGTCTTTTGTTATAAAGGTGCTCGATGAATTTTTTTGAACGCTCTGTTTCACCATCAACCTCAGCAACTGGATCAATAATTTCTACACCATCCAATTCAAAAGCATACTCTTGGATCAAACGTTGGATTTTCTCTTTCTTACCTAATAGGATCGGGATTGCAATACCTTCTTCTTTTACGATTTGAGCGGCACGTAATGTTTTGTAATTATCTGCTTCAGCAAAGACAACGCGTTTTGGATCTCTTTTAGCTGCCATTGTTAAGTTGCGCATGATCGCATCATCTTTACCCAGACGTTTACGCAATGCATCGCGGTATTTATCCCAATCTTCGATTGCTGTTTTCGCTACACCAGATTCGATTGCTGCTTTTGCCACAGCCATAGAAACCTCTGTGATCAAACGTGGATCGGTAGGTTTGGGAATGATATATTCTTCAGAGAATTTTAAGTTGCTTGTATTGTAAGCTTGATTGACTTCTTCTGGAACTGGTTGTTTTGCCAGATCAGCAATAGCGCGTACAGCTGCAATTTTCATTTCCTCATTAATTGCTGTTGCGCGTACATCCAAAGCACCACGGAAAATGTAAGGGAAACCCAATACATTGTTCACCTGATTTGGATAATCCGAACGGCCAGTACCCATGATAATATCACTACGGGTAGCCATCGCTAAATCGTAAGCAATCTCCGGATTTGGGTTGGCCATCGCCAAAACAATAGGATTAGGAGCCATGGATAACAACATCTCTGCTGACATGACATCCGCAGCTGATAACCCGATAAATACATCGGAGTCTTTTACGGCATCTGTTAGGGTGTGGATATCGCGATCAGTAGCGTATTGTGCTTTCATGCTATCCAGATTTTCTCTATCTGTACGGATAACACCTTTACTGTCTAGCATCACAATGTTTTCTTTGCTTGCGCCTACAGAAATATACATTGCTGTACAGGACATCGCAGCAGCACCAGCACCATTAACGACGATTTTTACTTTGGAGATATCTTTTCCGATAATTTCACAGGCATTGATCAAGGCTGCACCTGAAATGATCGCTGTACCGTGTTGATCATCGTGCATAACGGGAATCGTCATTTCCTCTTTCAGGCGACGCTCAATTTCAAAACATTCAGGAGCCTTGATATCTTCCAGGTTGATACCTCCGAAAGTTGGTTCCAATGCTTTTACTATTTTCACGAACTCGTCAACATTTTTGGTGTCCACTTCGATGTCAAATACATCGATGTCAGCAAAAATTTTGAACAATAAACCTTTTCCTTCCATGACAGGTTTACCTGCTTGAGCGCCGATATCACCTAGGCCCAAGACAGCTGTACCGTTACTGATAACAGCAACAAGGTTCCCTTTTGCGGTATATTTATAAGCATCTTCTTTATTCTCGGCAATAGCCAAACATGGCTCCGCTACGCCAGGAGAATATGCTAATGATAAGTCTCTTTGCGAATTTGTTGGTTTTGTCGGAACAACAGCTATTTTTCCAGGTCTACCCATTGAGTGGTAATTTAACGCTGCCTGTTTACGATTAGTGTTACTCATTACGATTTTATTAATTTAAGGCTACAAATCTATCATTCTTTTTGATATTTGGAAATATTTGCCAATATCTTATTATAAATAGACAATAATATGTTATTTTAAAATGTCCAGCAATTTAAACATTTGCTTGCGCATATTGGACCCCGATCCCGAATAATTATTGACCAATAGTGTATAGGTAAAGGATTGTCCATTTTTATTGGTATGAACGCCCGTATACCCCAGTACGCCGCCGATTGTTCCACTCTTCATCTTCATGTCATTGTAGGTCGGTAGACTTTCGTAGAATACAGGATACCAATTTTGCTTTTGTGCATATTGCATGATTTTGTTCATGGCGAGCGTGGTGACTCTATTTTGTGGTGAGAGCCCCGAGCCGTCCATACTTTTGAGTTCGCTTGGCTTGATCCCTAATTTGGCGTTCCAATACTTCTGTATGTAATTGGCCCCATCATCCGTTCCCGTTTTTCCAGCAGTGGTATAGGCAATAGCTTTTAATAGGGCTTCCCCATAGAGGTTGATGCTTTTTTGGTTAAACCAATAGACAATTTTATCCATGGTAGGGGACAGGTGCACATCCAGTGTTTGTTTCTGGGATACGTCTATTGAATCCATCTTCGCACCTGTTGCGGGAGGTTGGATTGCAAGGATGCCCTGTTTGTTGAGACCTTCATTCAGTTGAAAAGCCAAATCATATGCAGGGTCGGGAGAAGCGAGCTCGATGGTTTTCTTTAAATCCTGAGCATAAGTACCGCGGACAAATATCTTGGTAGAATAAGGCGCTGCATAGGCATAGACATTGTCCCCACTGCCTGCTCTGCCTGTTGTGGTTTCATTGATAATCTGCAGATAGGGAACCTGAACCGTGTAATTGACGATTTCAGCTTTTGCCCCAACTTTTGCCGCCGGACTAAAATCAATTCCAAAAGCATTTTCATGCCAGTTGAGTGATGAAATGCCTGCGCCATAATAATTACCCATATCTGTCCAGATCCATCCCCCAGGGAGTTGATTGCCGTTATAGAGGCGATCATCGGCAATAACTGCTCCATTGATACTTCGTATCCCAGCGTTTTGAATAGCTGCGATCCATTTATTCAGCACGATAGCTGCTTTGGTTTCCGGGTAGCGGTCGCTGCCCAAGGTAGGGTCACCCGTCCCTGTTACAACGATGTTGCCATTTAGGACACCGGTTTCATCTATGGTACCAGTATAGTATAAGGTTGTTTTAAATTGATAATTCTTACCCAGAAAATCCAATGCTGTAGCCGCAGTAATCACTTTCATGGTGGAAGCTGTAGCTAGCCCGATATTTTCATTGACAGCATAGATAGACTGTCCTGTCTTTCCGTCAAATACCGTTAAAGAACTAATGCCGTTTTTTACGTTTTCCTGATTTTGAAATTGATTGAATGCATCTTGGATTTTGGCTCGGATATCCTGTGCAACTAAAGAACTCGTCATGCCGGTAAGTGCATAGGTCGATAGTGCAATGGAATATAGTGCAAATTTTTTCATCCGTTTAAATTTGTTTTTCATTTGCGATGAAGCTATCAGATTTACTCATTCCCCTATGTGATTATTCATTCATAATTTGTTTTTTAATTGCATTCATGAACTCGTTTCACTCGGTTTGAATAAATCATGATGGTTTCATTAACATGTAATTTCGTCGGACCTTATGCTGTCCTGTTATTTGATATTCTATATTTAGTGCGATGTGCATATAACTTTAATGTATGCACGTACGCGTTGATTCGTTTGTTTTATTTGGCTTAAAGTTAGGCATTCGACCCTAAAAAATCCTAACTTGCATAAAATTGTATAGACGACATGAAGCATATCGAAAAATTAGCTGCTATTCGTGAGGCTATGAAGATTCAAGGAATCGATGGATATATTATCCCATCATCAGATCCTCATATCAGTGAATATTTACCAGAACGTTACAAATGTATTGCTTGGGCATCAGGGTTTACAGGATCTGCAGGTACCTTGGCTATCACACAAGATTTTGCGGGTCTTTGGACAGATTCCCGTTATTTTGTCCAGGCAGTGGAGCAATTGGAAGGAACCGGTTTTGAATTGGTTAAACTGAAAGTCCAGGCAGCGGCGGAGTATGCGGATTGGTTAGGAGAGAAATTGCATGCAGGAGCGAAAGTTGCTTTTGATGGAAATCTGGCGTCGCTTTTGGTAGCTCAATCTGTCAAAGGCGTGTTGGAGCCCCTGGATATTCAGGTGGATGGTCATGTAGATTTACTAGCTGATTTATGGGCAGGTAGACCAGAGTTGCCAAAAGCGCAGGCCTACTTGTTGCCTGAAAGTACAACAGGACAATCTACCATAGCGAAGATTGAAGCTGTACGGACTGAAATGAAGAAAAATCGGACCGATGCACATTTAATATCTTCTTTAGATGATCTTGCTTGGCTACTTAATATCCGTGGCCAGGATGTGCCTTGCAATCCGGTTGTTTTGGGGTTTGTATTGATCACAACTGATACCGCGACACTCTACATTGAACCGTCAAAGTTGAACGCCGAAACAGTTGCTGAATTAGCAAGCTATGGCGTTGAAATCGCTGCATATGACGATATCTATCAGACGATCGAGACATTGCAGGCAAAAGCTATCTTAATCGACCCAAAGCGTACCTGCTTTGCAATGTTTGATAGCGTTCCTGAAAACGTTAAAATAGTAGAAAAGATAAACCCTTCTACGACTTTAAAAGCAATTAAGAATACGATAGAAGTTGAAAATAACAGGCATACTTTTGTAAAAGACGGTGTGGCGCTTACCCGTTTTTTTAAATGGTTGGAAGAGAACGTTACCAGCGAAGAGCTGTCTGAACTTTCCATTGCAGATAAATTACGTGGATTTCGTGAGAGTCAAGAGGGATTTGTTGATGTTTCTTTCACGACAATTGCAGGCTACCTAGATCATGGTGCATTGCCACATTATTCAGCGAATGAGAAATCCAATTATACATTACGCCCAAAGGGCTTGTTGTTGGTGGACTCTGGTGGTCAATACAAAACAGGAACAACAGATATTACACGCGTTGTTTCTCTTGGTGGACTTACCCAAGAGGAAAAAGAAGATTATACCTTGGTGCTGAAAGGCACAATAGAGGGGTCGCAGGCAATTTTTCCTGTAGGCACCCGTGGATATCAAATCGATGCTATTACCCGCCGCCCATTGTGGGAGACCTTGCGCAATTATGGTCATGGCACAGGTCATGGCGTTGGATTTTTCTTAAATGTACATGAAGGACCGCAGACATTTAATGCTGCGGCGATAGATGTTGCTGTTGAACCGGGTATGATTACCTCCATTGAACCTGGTCTATATCGTGTTGGCAAGCACGGTATTCGTATCGAGAATTTGGTGTTGACTCGAAAAGCGGGTTCGTCGGAATTCGGTGATTTCTTGGATTTTGAGACATTGACAATATGTTATATTGCGACAGACTTGATTGAAAAATCCCTGTTGGAAAAAAGACATCTTTTATGGTTGAATAACTATAATCAATGGGTATTTGATCGGTTATCAACGCATCTTTCAAGTGAAGAAAAGAATTGGCTTGCCGAAAAATGTAAGGCGATCTAATAATGTAAATAAAAATAGGAACCTACAAGATACAGGTTCCTATTTTTTGATTCAACGAAGATGAGTTGCTCATATTAAGGGTTTGATAGTATATTCGGGCAAGTTAATAATGTTCTGTGTTAAACGCTTGGAATCCAATGCTTCTGATAATCTTTTAACAGCTCTGTCTCAAAATTTCATATAACAACTCCTTACCAAAAGGTTTCAAGATAAAGTCACTTATAAAAGGATAATTTTCCAGTTGTTCCTGATCACTTTTACTCGTGGAAGAGCTGATAATGAAAATCTTGGTTTGATTAATAAAATCGCTTTTATCTTCTAAAACGTCCATTAGCTCCCAACCTGTCATAAAAGGCATATTGATATCAACAAATAATATCGGTTGCCCCAAAGATGCACTGATATCATGTGTGTCCAAAAAATCCAATGCATCCAATGCATTTTTAAATAGGTAAAATTCAATAGGGTAATCCGAAAATCCCTGAAGCATATAGCCAAAAATAGTGCGTAATATCGCGTTGTCGTCTATGAGGATGATTTTTCTTTTGTTTTCCTGATTCATTACGTTCTTTCTAAAAATTTGACTGAAAAGACACTGCCTTCGTTCGGTTGACTTTGTACATCTATTTTACCCCCCAGTGACTCCACCTGATAGCGTGTGAGAAATAATCCGATACCCTTACTTTCAAAACCACGATGGAAAACTTTCTTGAACATGAAAAGCTGAGATTTGTATTTTGGTAGATTGATGCCCAGTCCATTGTCCCTGACAGTTAGCAATGTGCCATCCTCCACCATGGAAGTACTAATTTCAATATGTGGAGCTTTGTCAGGGGCTGTAAACCGGAGGGAATTGCTGATGAGATTGCTTAGAATGCTCTCCAGATAGATTTTGGGGTAATGAATATGTTTTACATTGAATTCTACTGAAATCGTTGCATTCTTCAATTGTATTTCTTCAATATACTGTTGTTTTACTTTCAGATATACATCGTTGAAATAGCAATTTTCGAATACAAGCGATTTATTTGAGCGCAATTCAAGGATCTCGCCCAAGTCGTGTAAAGTCTCGGTGAGTTGTTCACTGCTAATTTTTAAAAGATCTAAAAAATCAGCCTTCACCTTTTCATCTTTCGAAATTTTGAGTTCATCGATGAGCATTGGCATATTGCTCAGGGGCCCCTTTAGATTATGAGCAAGGATATTTGCAAATTCCTCCAATTGTCTGACTTTGGTTTCAAGATCAATTTTAACTAAATCAGATTCTATTTTCTGTCGCTTTAATATCTCGATATTTTTCTTCGATTCGGAAATATCTTGGACCTGAACAATCAGAAACAATGGCATATTGGCATTGTCAAAAACTGCTGCAATGGTGACTGAACACCATACAAAATGCCCTAGTTTATGCCGGTAGCGCCTCTGTATGGTGAAGCTCTCAATTTCACCCTGAATAAGCTTCCTATGGAGTTCAATATCACGTTCAACATCATCTGGGTGTGTGTTGTAAGAGAATTTTATCGTTGACATTTCTTCCTGCGTATAGCCAAGTATTTTTGTCAATGTATGATTAGATTCAATACAATAGCCATCGAGGTTTGTCAATGCAATACCCAAACCCGAGAAATGGAATGCCTGATTGAATTTATGTTCGTTAAATCTTATTTTTTCTGTTGATTCAATCTGTTTAGTAATATCTGAAACTACCAAGGCGACCCGGTTTTGCGTTCGGTGAATGGGCTTTATCTGTAAACTATACCACCTGTCTTTATGCTGTTCGGAGGGAGACTGGAACTCCATTTTAAACTCACGGTCAAGCTTTAATGAGTTTTGGATCAGTTGGATTGTCGGTATGGCTAAGTCTGCCGGGAAAAGTTCGATCAGACTTTTATTCAGAAATTCCTCTGGTGGATAAAATAGCAGGCTCGGATCGTTTGTCCAATAGTTTTTAAATACCCCCATATCGGAGACTTCAAAAACAATATCATTGAGTGAGGCAACCAGTAGTTGAAGCTGATGTTGTTTATCTTTTAATGCCTGATTCTGATTGACAAGCTTGGAGACATCTATGAAAGATAGCAGCAGGCGGCTCTTATTTTCTTCGGTGAATGGAATAATATGAAATACAAACCACCTAAAGGAGTCTTCTATTGCGATTCCCAAGATTGTTTCCTGATGGACTTGATTGTTGTTAAGAGCGATTTGGAAGGGGGAGTGTTCCGCGCTGAGAGCGGATGCATCCTCGGATGAATAGAATGTGATTAATTCATGGAGCTTTTTGCCCTTGGACTCATTATCGTCTAAGGCTAAAAGTTCACATGCGCGTGAGTTAAGATGTAAAATGGTTCCATCTTCCGAAGTTGTAATCAATCCTTCTAACTCCGAACGTTGCGTTTGAGCGGAAGGTGTAGATAAAGAGTCCCGTTGCAGATGCATTATCCAACAATGTTTAGGATTAATTTACTCATTTATAAGATATGAGACTAGTCTGGTCTCGATTTACAAAATTGGTAACTTTTACCATAAAATAATAAAAAAATATTAAAATAGGTAATTTTTGCATAACGAGTTGCTGGGTAGGATATTATGTGTAACGCGGAAAAGAACAAAAGGTTTTGGAGGATTTTAAATAAGTCCTTTGTAAAATTAATCCAATCAAAAATGATTTGAAAATATGGATTTAAACTGTTGATTGAGGCTTCATTGAAAAAGAATATAACACAGTTTTCAATTAGTGAAAAAGGACTTATGAAGGCAATAAATACATCATAAGCCCTTTTTTAAATAGTTATTTAATCTAAACAGCTCAATTTTTTGTTTTTTCCAGCCACAGCCAATTAAACCAGAGTGGAAGCTGCTGTTGACTTTTGTACGTTAGGATATATTTACCAGGTTTATCAAATTTTAATGTTCCGATACGTTTTTCTATAAATTCTTCGGTGTAGTTGTTTTCATTTGGTTCGACAACCATTTTGTTAGTCGGTTCAAAACTTCCGTTCAGTTGTTGGCTAGCAATGCCAATTTCGAAGGGGATATTTTCTTTATTGGGATTGTGAGCAGAGAAATCTATCGTATATGTTCCGGCCTCTGTAACCGTTACTTCCCAGTCGATCTTCGTATTTCCTGTAATGACAGCATGGGTCGGATTCTTCCCATTATAACGTACGATTTTCAGTTCATTGTTGAGGCTGTTGGTCGATTTTAGAGAAAAACCACCAAAAGTGGATTCAGGGACAGTATTTTTGTTCAGTTCCAAGGGACCATCAAAGGTCAATTTTACTTCCGAAACATAATGATCCGGTTGATCTACAGGTAGGTCAATATGGATCGAGCTAAGTTTCTGCTCATAGTTCAGGGGAGTCAAACTGCTACCTTTCATCATTGCTATATTGGACGGTTTGGATTTGATACCTGTAATACGAAGTTTGTGATCCAAAGGCCAGTTAAATACATGCGCATAGACAACCGTTTTGTTTTGTTCGGTTTTTGTGGTCAGGTAACCCCAGTCAAAATGGTTGTTTTTTAAAGAAAGACCAGTGGCACCATAGATGCTTTTGCCATAGGTATTTAACCAGGATCCTACATCATGTAAGCGGCTTACACTTTCGTAAGGAACGGTTCCATCGGCCCTAGGACCAATATTTAGGGTAAATCCGCCATTGAGGCTGACGTTTGAAATCAATGATTGAAAGATCTGGCTTGTTGATTTCCACTCGTTTTCCTGACCATTATATCCCCAAGAGTGGGCAATGGTACCTGGTGTCTCCCAAGGGTGGGCAATATAGTTGCTGCCAAATTGATTGTCACCAAGGGTTTCGAAATCTACATTTTCGGCATCTGTCGGAAGACCTAGGCGTGAATTGATCAGGCAGTTCGGTTGTAGCTCGCGGATCAATTTTACGACCTGAAGTAACTGTTCTTTTTTGATGATGGATTTTTGATAAGGGATCCACATATCAAACCATATCAATGAAATATCGCCGTAGTTGCTCATAAGTTCACGAAGCTGCGGTATTACTTTCTCTTGCCAATACTGGTTGTATTGGGCATCAGTTACATGTCCGGACAGCTCTTGCTGATGATTCCAGCCATAAGGATGTTCCCAATCAATCCAGTGTGAGTAGTAGAAGCCGAGTTTCATGCCATGTTTTTTACAGGCAGCTGCGATTTCTTTGATCACATCGCGGTTTGAGCCACTCAGTTTAGGTAAGCTATAGGTTCCGACTTTGGTATCCCATAGTGCCACACCATCATGATGTTTGGTCGTGATGATCATATATTTCATTCCGGCCTCTTTTGCGAGGAGCACCCATTTTTCCGGATCTATCTTGTTCCAGTCAAAGCGTTTGGCCAAACTGCCATATTCTTCTTTCGATACACGGTTGCGGTAGCGTAACCATTCCGCATAATTATTCATATACCGTAGAGGTTCACCTTTCCACATACCTTCAGCAGCGCTATATAAGCCCCAGTGGATAAACATGCCAAAACGAGCATCTTTAAACCAATACGCCTTTCCATTGTCCTGAGCAAAAAGTCGTATGGAAGCGCTGACCAGTAATAAACATAGAATCGCGATTCTTTTGAGTTGTGGTATCATAAAGGTTGTTGTTGTTTGGATTACAAGATAAGTAAAAAAACAGAATGCTCTATCCAATTCTTTTGGAATAGGGCAAGGTTTGAAAAATAACCTGCTAAATCGAATTTTTATTATGTACATACATTTGAAGACATAAAAAAAATTTATATTTTTATGAAAACCAAAAAAAATATACCGATTAAATAAACTGGAGGCGGGTTTACATTTTGTTAACACGATATTAAAATTATGATAACCCGTAATTTCTACTTTCGCCACACATTATCAATCATATGAATAAATTTCTAATTCTACCACTGGCGCTTGGGATTGCCTATCAGGGACAAGCATTCCCCGTAAAAAAGCCTTTTTCTTCCATCATCGGAAGCAGTGTCTTTCAGGACCAAATTAAAGGGACAGTTGTCGCGACCAATGGCGTGCCTGTTGCAGGAGTAACCGTTAAAAACGTTCAATCAGGAAAAACAACAGTAACTGATGCAAGGGGGCAATTTCAATTGTCCGCCAAACAAGGCGAAACCTTTCGCTTTAGTTTTGTAGGGTACAAGCCATTGGATCAACAGGTGACAGGTAATAGCCTGTCAGTTACCCTGACCGAAGATGCCAGTCAACTGGAGGAAGTAGTGGTGGTTGGTTATGGTACGCAACGAAAGAGTACAGTCTCTGGTGCTGTTGCTACAACAGATTTGAAAGGTACAAACAGCCGTTCAATGGCAGGGATAGGGGAAGTGCTTCAAGGAAAGACACCGGGTGTTACAGTAACAGCTGAGGGCGGGGATCCGACGTCTAAACCGAGTATCAATATCCGCGGTATGGGCGGTATCAATGGTGAGCAGCCTTTATACGTTGTTGATGGTGTACTCCAGGCAAGAGCCCCAGAGCTCAATCCAAATGATATTCAAGATATCAGTGTGCTGAAAGATGCCGCAGCCGCCGTCTATGGAGCGCGTGCTTCCGGTGGTGTTATCTTGATCACAACAAAAGGTGGCAAGAGTGGTGAATTGAAAATTGATTTTGAAGCTAAATATGGAGTACAGAAGGCGCACAACTTGATCAAAGCGCTGAATGCAGCAGACCGTGCTATGATCTCCAATCAGGCGGCGGACAATGCGGGTGTCGCACGTGACCCAGCTTTTGATGCAAGCAAATATCCGGATGGGCAGATCACCCGTACCGATTGGATAGACGAAATTTTCCGTACGGCGCGTGTACAGGATTATAATCTATCAGCAAGTGCAGGTAATGAGAAGTCTTCTTTCTACACAGGCTTCAACTACCGAAATGCCGAAGGTATATTGATCAATACGTATTCTAAACGGTACAATTTCCGTGTAAATTCACAGACACAGGTGACGCCTTGGTTGAAATTGGGCGAGAATATTTCCTACTCCTTTACCAACGGGCAGGGCGCCAATACAAGTTCCGGCTATACGGGGGCTGTATTATCTGCCATTCACTACCCAAGAAATATATCCGTATATGATGCCGTAGGTAAGTTTTCAGGACTACCGTCGGATCATGGCCCGGGTACCTATGGTGATGTAATTAATCCGGTAGCTTACCTAAGTCGATTGGATGTCAATAACCCCGTACATAACCTATTGATTAATCCCTATATTGAGCTTAAATTGCTTCCTGGATTGAAATTTAAATCAAATTTTGCTTATACGAAGCAATTCACCGATTTCAAGGAATTTACGGCACGTATTCCGGAAATTGGAAAACCCAATATGTCCAATTCCCTCGCCGTTAATACCAATCGTCTGACAGATATCTTGACTGAGCAGACATTGACCTACGAAAAAGATTGTGGTCTACACCATTTCGACGCCCTAGCAGGATATATGTATCAAAAGACTACGGAAAACTATAGTAATGTGGTGGGTGAAAATTTCGATGATGAAGCCAAAAACTACCGTTACTTAGTCAATGCTGGACGAATTAAACCTATCGAAGATGGTAAGCTTGAGCAAGCTTTAATTTCTTACCTCTTACGTGCAAACTACAACTACGACAATCGTTATATGTTGACCTTGATTGGTCGTCGCGATGGTACTTCATTGGTGGCAAAAGATAACAGGTTCCAAAATTACGGTTCTATTTCTGGAGCTTGGGCAATCCATCGTGAGGCATTTCTTTCGGATTCCGAAGTAATTAATACCTTGAAATTAAGAGGAAGTTATGGTATTTTAGGTAATCTGGGTTCGTTGACTTCTACGGCTGTAAGTCCTTTATTACAGCGTGTAGACAATTGGGTTGGTAAAATACCAACGTTAATGCCTGGATACGTTGAAAAAATCATGGGCAATCCTATATTGACATGGGCGCAGTCGAAGCAGACGAATATTGGTTTAGATATTGGTGTATTAAATAATCGTTTGACTCTGAATGCGGATTATTTCGTTAAGCGGACAGATCGGATGTTGATGGACATCGCATTGGCAGGGACAACTGGTTTGCAAACCAAAACTGTCAATGGTGGACGTGTTACGGACAAAGGAATTGAACTTGCTGTGACCTATAGCAGTAAATCAGATGCAGCTTTTCAATATGATATTTCAGCTTCAGTCAATAAGATCTCCAATAATGTAGATTATTTAATTGACGAATTTCCAAAAATAACCTCGCAGGTTGACTATCGCGGCATACTGAAACCTTTGTTGACGGAGCCGGGGCAGCCACTGTATTCGTATTATGGATTGGAAACTGCGGGTCTATTTAGATCCAATCAGGAGGCTGAGCAGTATAAAGGCAGTACTGGAACAAAAATACAACCTAACGCCCAAGCTGGGGATATGAAATTTGTCGACCAAAATGGTGATGGTAAAATCGATGACAAAGACCGTGTGTTTTTAGGAAGTGCCTATCCGGATTTTAACTACGGTGTAACCTTCAATGGTAGTTACAAGAACTTTGATGTCAATATCTTTTTCCAGGGTGTACAAGGGAATAAGTTGTTCAATACCTTGAAATATACAGGTTTAAATGCGGCTTCTGGACAACCTTACAATATGTTTGAAGAAATTAAGAATGCGTATTCAGAGAGCAATCCAAATTCAAATATACCGCGTGTATCCGTAAAAGATCCGAATGGTAACTTCTCCAATGTATCGGATTTCTATGTGGAAAATGGATCGTATCTACGTTTAAAAAACCTTGTTGTAGGGTATACGCTGCCAAAGGAGCTGACTCAAAAATATAAGTTGCAGAAATTACGATTCTTTGCTTCGGCAACCAATCTGTTCACGGTAACGAAATACACAGGAATGGATCCTGAGGTAGGAATGAACAATTATGGTGTGGATGCGGGCCGTTATCCGCAGTCGCGTACATTTATGTTGGGAGCAGCTGTCACTTTTTAATCTCAAATTTGGATAAAATGAAGGATGATATAGGTTTTTCAAATCGGTGAACCGAATGACTAAACTTGATTGTCCTGTGAATATTTAAAAAATACTCCAATGAAAAAAATAACTCGAAATATATGTTTTGCCCTGCTTTTAGGAAGCGTGGGAATGTCTTTTCAATCTTGTACCAACAAATTGGATATCCTGCCAGAGGGAGCTCCTTCAAAGGCAAGTTTTTGGAAAACAAAAGAAGATGCCATAAAAGGGGCCAATGGGCTCTATTACCTCTATGATGAAGAAGATTTCTATGGACGTGGATTTGCTTGGTTCCTAAATGCCAGTGACGATATGGTCACCGGGAGGAACAATGCGCAGGCAGAGAATATCCGTACGTTTAACGGCAATTACATCGGTGGCGGCTATACAGAATCACAATGGCAAATGCGCTACGCCATTATCAAACAGGCCAATGATATCTTGCGTTATGTTCCTTCGATCGCTATGGATGAAGCGTTAAAGAAACGTATCCTGGGTGAAGCTAATTTTAATGCGGGCTATATGTACTTTCAGTTGGCTGCGAATTATGCGGATGAACGGGCTGGTGTGCCTATTGTTACCGTTGAAAATATGGACAACGAAAAGGCTACACCAAGAGCGGCCAATATCGAAGAAAATTATCGTCATATTGAAAAGTTGCTGAAAGAGGCTGCTGATCAGCTGCCTTTTTTCAATGAATTGGAAGAAGCGGATTATGGCCGTGCGCATAAGGTAGCGGCATGGGCTGTGCTTTCCAAAATGTACTTGTATAAGAAGGATTATAAAAATGCGATCCTTTATGCCGATATGGTGATCAATCAAGGTAAACGCGGGCTTGCACCTACTTTTAAAGATGTCTTTAAAGCGGCAAATAACTGGGGCCCTGAATATATCTGGTCTGTCACAAGTACAGCTGCAGGAACGGATGGTTGGGGATCGATTTTACCCGGTGTTATGCTGACCAATGGTGCCTGGGGATTTTACAATGGCTGGGGGTATTATATGCCGACAAAGGAACTTTATGATTCTTATGAAGCGGGTGATGAACGTCGTGAAGTAACTATTCTAAAACCGGGCGATAAATTTGTTTTCTTTGGCAAGGAGCGGATATTCGAACCGGCAAGTTCAGCAACCTGTGACATGCAGTTCAACAAATATATGGAGCCTTTCTCGCACACTGATCCAGTAAAAACTGGGCATGTGAGTCCCAATGGAAATCATATGGCTACAGATCTAAATGTGCCTTTGATCCGTTTTGCAGAGATATTGTTAATTAAAGCGGAAGCTTCGATTATGCTTAATGGTAGCGGTGCTGGAGATAAAGAGCTTAATATGATCCGTAAACGTGCCAACCTTCTCGAAAAGACAGGGATGACATTGACTGATCTGAAACGCGAACGCCGTAATGAATTAGCTGGTGAGTTTTCAGACCGTCACCGAGATTTAGTGCGCTGGGGCGATGCTGAGGCAACTTATGCCAAGCCGCTTCATACCTATGCGATGAAGAATGGTTCAGGCATGCCGGTTGAGTTTGCGGGTCGTAAATTTGATCCAAAAACTCACCACGTGTGGGCGGTGCCACGTAGGGAAGTGGATAATAGTGCAGGTCTGATTAAACAGAATCAAGGATGGTAAAAGTTCTAAAAGTCTCCCGAAATAAACTGGGAGGCTTATTGCTAATCGCTGGCTTGTGTGGAGGACCTTTAGGGTCTTCCGCACAAACACTCAATGAGAAATTTGAGCAGCTGATGTTCAACCGTGAAAAAGGACAGGCGGGGGTGATCAACTATGCTGGACATAGTCATAACGATTATTGGCAGAGTCAGCCTTTCTACACAGCTTATTATGCGGGAATGCAATCCATTGAAGCGGATATTTTTCTGCGCAATGGTAAATTGATGGTTGCGCATGATGCAAAGGAAATCAAAACGGAGAATACGCTCAATGCACTTTATCTGGATCCTGTGGCTAAGCTATACCGCAAAAATGGCGGAACAGCCTTTGCTGACAAAGCAAAAAAGCTACAGTTGCTTATCGACGTCAAAGAAAACTATAAACAGGTATTGCCAATTCTTGTCAAAGCGCTTGAACAATATGGAGATCTGTTCAATCCGCTTAAAAATACCAATGGGGTTAAAGTAATCGTAACAGGCGGGAGACCTAAGCCAGATGGATTTAAGGATTATCCCAAATGGCTGTTTTTTGATGGTGAAGTCAATTGGGGCTACGATGCAGCAAGCCTGGCGCAGACCGGATTGATCAGTGCGGATCTAAAGGATTATACGGACTGGAACGGTAAGGGATTACCCGAAAATATTCCGGCCATCAAAAAGGCGGTCGCCAAGGCAGATTCACTGGGACTCCGTTTTCGTTTTTACGGAACACACGACAGTCCCAATGCCTGGCAGCAGCTTATTAATCTCGGCGTGTACTGGATCAATACCGATCATCCCAAGACCTTAGAATTATTTCTTGATCAGCGTGAACGGTCATCTTTCCAATCGGCAAAACCACAGGCGATCTATACACCGAGTTTTCAATATGACGGTCAGGACCGTAAGGTGAAGCGGATTCTGCTTTTGATTGGGGACGGAATGGGGCTGGCCGCTGTAAAAGCAGCGACATTGGCCAATGGTGGCGCGCTCAATATGACACAGATCAAAACAGTCGGACTTTCACAGACCGAGGCATTGAATTCGGACAATACCGACTCCGCTGCCGGAGGTTCAGCCATCGCTGTAGGGCGGAAAGTAAATAACCGCGCAATTGCTGTCGATTCAAACGGTAAGCCATTGCCCAGCGTAGCTGCAGTGCTGGCCGATCAGGGATGGAAAACAGGAGTGATCAGCATCGGTGATGTGACAGACGCCACTCCCGCAGTATTCTATGCCCATCAGCAGGAGCGGAATGAGAGCGAATCCATTTTAGGACAGTTCCAACATTCCACAGTGGATTTTATTTTGGGCGGAAAACCCGGCTGGTTGCAGAAGAGAAGTGACTGGAAAGGATACGCTGGTGTTTCGATTGTAAAAGATCAGATCGATCAATCCAGTGGTAAGCAGATTGTCTTCCTGTCGGACGAACTTCTTAAGCCTGTGAAAGATGGTCGATCAACGATTTTAAAACAATCCATGCTGGATGGCATAAAGTTTCTGTCCCGCGATGATAAACCATTCTTTCTGATGGCAGAGTCTGCGCAGATTGACTATGCTGGCCATGCGAATGACCTCAAATATTCGGTCATGGAAACATTGGATCTTGACAAAACTGTCGAAGAAGCCCTAAAGTTGGCCGATCAGGATCCAGAGATGCTGGTTGTTGTAACTGCAGATCATGAAACCGGCGGACTTACATTGCTGGATTCTGACCGTAAATCAGGACGTGTGATGGTTAATTTTAGCAGCAACGATCATACGAATGCGTTCGTTCCAGTATTTGCTTATGGAGCCCGCTCGTTCTTATTTCGGGGGGTATACGATAATACAGCTATTTTCCATAAACTACTGGAAGCTGTGAAGTAAAAGTTTTAATTTCCTTTACACTTTTCACCCCGTTTGTGTGTCAAATCACAACGGGGCTTTTTTTTGATACCTTAAGTACTTCTGCTCATGCACATGAGATTACTCCTTGTACTCTTTTCCGGTATAGATGTCTATGTGATAATAATTATCTTCATTTCCTTTGCCTTTTACCCGCACCAGACCACTTGGGTTGATCGTATCGTAGTTTTTTGTACCGATCTGCTGTTTTGTTTTATTATTGTACAAGGTAAAAGGACCGTCTTTTTGCATCTGTAAGGCAAAGATCTGTCGTCGGCCATTCAAGATATCAATATGCTGAAAATTTGGCGCTAGATCCCATGTTTTGGTCTTAGCATTCCAGAGGCCCATCGTTGGATCCTGTTCACCTTTTTTGACGTTGATAAGATATAATGCTTCTGTTTGATAAACATAATTTATTTTTCCCGTTTTCCAATCTTTTTCAAGGGCGTTCTTTGTAAATAACATATGCTTATCCGGCCAGACCAGATAACCTACCTGATCCAAAATAAAGAAATCCTTGACGTTGATCTCATCCAATAAATTACCATCCTTGTCAAGATACAGCCAGTCATAAGCCCATACCTCGTGGTCATAATTAAATCTTCCCAGAATAAAGTAAGGCGAATTGTTGACAGAATATACGAGAGAAACTTCTTTCAGAAAAGCGATCTGTTCGGTGGTAGCCTGTTTGATTTGTTTTGGCAAAGCTTTCTCATATTGCGGGAAAACATAGATGGCACCTGTGTTGTTGTCTTTTAACAATTTGGGCACTGTTGGTTTATAGCGATCCTGATTGATGGAATCCAATTGTAAGGGCTGGCCGTTCCAGAGCAAATCTATTTTATCCACACCGACTAGATTGGAAAAAATAGGCTGCTTATGTTGAATATCGTAGATTTCAAAACGATTTTCAGCAGGAGGAATATATCGGCCATTTTCCAAAATCATATCAATTTTTGTACTAAGCTTTTTTAGATACTGATTTTTTAGTTCATAAAGGTTCCCATTTAGGACAAAATGTTTATCATCCAAATGGTATGCATCCGAATTGTATTCGTTTTCGTCATAGGGAATATCTTTGTCCAACAGGATCTGATCGGTTTCAAGCACACGGATTTCTACCTTAACATAGGGTGCTGTTTTTTTTACACCACCACCCATGATATTCCAGTTCCAGTTCCAGAAAGGCAGTTTTTTCTCATGCTCCCGACGTTTCATGAGTAGCGTCACCTGACCTAGTGGTTGTAGCCCAAGATCGGTATCAGAATAATGTTCTATAAAATCTCCCTTTGAATTAATTAAAGCCTGCTGGTTCTTCTCATTGGAGACGATAGCGTAACCAGTTGGGGTAAAGGGTTCGGCCCCGTAGAATTTTTGTGTCAGCTGCTGCTGGAGCGAACTGTCCACATAGACGAATTGTTTGTCCTTGGTCTGCATCGGAATCCAATGGATAGATTCCAAGGATGGATTTATGGTGGACTCTTGTGCACAGGCTGTCATACAAAGAATAGTTATTAAACCTACTAATACTGATTTGATCATCTTTTTTCTTTTTAATTGAAAGCGTTCACTGTTAAAGGAGCAACAAAAAGTTTCGTATATGCTCATTGTGCCAATGCAACGCTTTATGATAGGATTCATGCAAAATGCTGTGATCCTGAGGCTAAAGTAGACGAAAATAGCCTTTGGAAAAATAGCCGAATTCAGTGATTATGAAGCGACTTGATCAATTGTAATATTAGGAAGTTGGGGCCTTTTGACTGTGTGTTATTTTTTCGATGAGCCGATTAGAATTTGAAATTGGCATAAGCGTGTGACCGCAAAAAAGTATATGTCTATTGCGAGGACCTCAAAAGCTACTGCAACAAGGGATCTACAATACCTGCAGGAGCAAGGTATATTAGAACAAATTGGGTTTGGAAGATCAGTACATTATAAACTTATACTTAGTTAGACGACCGGTTCTAAAATAATAGATTTAAACTATATCATTATTTCTTCTTTACCGGAACAAGTTCTGCATCTCCCTCCTTGGGTCGGTACCAGTACTTGTTGCCCAGATCATCTTCAAAATCGTGGTTTACTTCTGCTTTATCTACACTTCTGAAACTTTTGACATCGGGGCCTTCAAAGATTTTATCACCGACGAAAATATGTCTGGCATCTTTGGCGACAGCGCGCCTAAGAACTTCAAAAGTTTTTGGGTCTGCCTCTGTCAGGAGCTGTTCATTATAATAAATATGATTTTTGTCTCTGGACCAAAAAGAGTTTCCACCAATTCCTTCCAATATTTTAAAACTGTCGGCATCAACATCAGCGAATTCAAATTTCTTTCCTTCAATGAGCACTAATTGATCAATGATTACCGTTTTTCTATCAAGTAATTTAATTTTATTGGTCGAAGGCAAAGTCGTTTCAAGTACACCGATACCCTGATATGGCTGGTAATAAAGTAATTTTTTACCATCCAAAATGATGTATTCATTGTTAAGTACATCAATCTTATCCGTTGTGTAATTGAGCGGATTGATACTTTTCTGAGTGACCACATAAAGCCTATTTTGGTCTTTTACAAAATTTTCATTTAAAATTTTAAATGAAGCGTAGTCAACAGCTAATGGTTGGGCATTGTAGAAATAATGTGATTTATCTTTAGATAGGGATGGGATTGTATCATATAAGGTAATATACGTTTCGGGATCCGCACCTGTCACGACGGTAAGCTGTTGTTTGCTACATGCTCCTGTAGCTGATGGAGAGCCATTGAAATCGAATACGTGAGACTGATCGATGGGAATCTTTCCTTTCAATCGAAAGGTATTTGCATCAACGAATTGTTGTGGACAACCCATAAAATAGATATTGTATTTATCACGTGCATAGACGCCTTTGATCACAGAAAAACTATTTACATCTGCTTCCGTCTTTCTTGAACCGCGTTCAAAACCATTACCTCCGGGGATAAAATAGATCGCTCCACTTTTTTTATAATAGTCTTCAGACAAAGGGCTGACCTGCTCTTTGCAGGAGAAGAACAAGCCAATGCATGTGCTGATAATTCCCATTTTAAAAATATTTTTCATACTCTCCTTTCTATGATTTGCTCCCTGATGATGTATTCCTACTCCTGGATATAATGGACAGCAAAATCAATCCAATCAGGGACGGATTCATCCAAATAGATATCTGGCTGTACGCCAATATTGTCAATGGGGTATTGCGGTAGTCGTGCCGACCTGTAGGTTGGCAAAAACAGTTGATAATTATCGCAGCCAAATTTAAACTCCCGTATGGATCCATAATCCAGTGCACCCATACTAGGCGTGCCCATAATCTTTACTTTTTTGCTTTGACGACAGCTGAATAAGAAATTTTCACCTGAACTGGCCACATTTCTGTTGGCTAGAATAATAACTTGGGTCGGGCTTTTCTTATTGAGTGCTATCGTATCGATAAGTACTTTTTTATCACCATAGAGTGCAAATTTTCCGATATTATCTTTGTATTCTTTTAGATCGTTCTCGATCTTTTTCGCTTCCGCAATGGAGTCCAGCCCCTGTTTTATATTCTTAAGGGCATAATCACGGAGGCCATTGACTAGGGTATGGGTAGCAAAAAATTCAACACTCATAATCCGTATCGGATTTGTCAGGACATAAGGTAAAATGGGTTGGTATACATCATCCGTTCCACCACCATTATTTCGGATATCGATAATCAGTCCCTTACTATGCTCAATCTGTTCCTTATGTTTTGCTATTAAATCCTTTACCGGAGCGATATTTTCATAAGCAAAACTGCCGATCTTAATATAGAAAACCTCAGGATTAATTGCCTTGGCCATCACTTCTTCTTCAAGCTCAGCCGGATTCACCGTAGGTTCGGGGACTTTTTTCTGTGTTGCAGTCAATGATCTTAAAACAATGTGCTCATCCTGAAAAAAATCGAGATACTCCTGCAAAAGAGCTGTGCATGCTTCGTTTTTTGCGTTGAGACTTTTTTTATTCAGAATACTCTTTTTGGCTTGGTATAAATCGTTGTGACGTTTTACCTTTTCCGGAAAGCCCGGATATTCTGTTTCGATTTTACTGATTAATTGTTTGAGTGCCTGTGAACAGTTGCAGTTGGTCTGACCGAATATCGGATAGATCAGAAATGAAATACAAAAGAATAAAAGTATTTGTTTTAAGGTCATTTGTCGGTTTGTTAGACGCTATACTTCTTATATAATGGTACTATTTTAATTTGCTATAAAAATATGATACATTAACATCGCATTCGATAGAGGTTTACGATTCGCTTATGGCTATTTATGATTCGTTTATGATAAATTGCAAAACCTGATGATCTTCAATTCCCGTTCTCGCAATCTACCCTTAAACATAACAATAATTTAATAAATATTATCCTATTCGCAGGAATAGAAAAAAAGGGAACAACAAAATCGGATAAAGCAGCCCTGTTGTACTGGCTAAGTAAAGATCAAGTATCTCATTAGGGATGATACCATATTTTGAGCGGGGCTAAATACGCCCTAAAGGAGCGATAGGAACCTATAGTGAAAGAGACGTATGCTATTCATAGAGAAACTATGTTATTCTAAAAAACATTTGTATAAGATATTTTTAATTATTACATTTGTATATATAATCTATATATTTGTATTGTAATGGTGTTTTCTTGAATAACATGATGCACCAGTATCTTATCTGTCTCTTTGTCGGCAAACAGATTAGCTATATTTCACAAGTACATTTGAAATTTCGATACGATTTTTTATGTTGATTGCCGACCTTTCCTAAAATAAACCAAGGTGTAAACGCGAATGCATTTTACCTGTTGATTTTCTATTTAATCACCTTGGTAGTCACTTCTGTTTTTTTTCCAATATAGCTATTGTTTTTTTTACAATAATAGGTTTTAACCATTTGTTGTTCAGTAGGCTATATGTTGTAGAATTTTATATTCATTAAGTCATTATTATGGAAATTAATAATCAATTGATCATAGACCGTTTAGCTCAACGTATGGATCTCGATCGGGTTTATCTCGTTAAATATCAGTTTTTGGATCAAGAATATCAGCACTTAGTTTTAACGCTTAAACCCGTGAGTGGACTTTCGCATAAGATATTAAAACCTATTGTGGAATTATGTCTGTTGGATCAGGAACGTATTTCATTTGAATTGATTTTTACCCCTGAACTGAAAAACAAGATCAAGATGGGAAGTTTATTCTATTGTTATGCGGCTTTAGCCAAGCATGAGATTTTTAGTTCTGGTGAGAACAATACCGCAATGAGTAAACCGAAAGAGATAAGGGGTATACTGGATCTCTCTGATAAGCATTACCAAAAAGTGCAGGCTGCTTCCGCGGAATTTTTACAGGCGGCACAGACATTTGCCGATACGGCAAACTATCTCCGTGCATTATATATGGTTCATCAGAGTATGGAAAGCCATTTAAGATTGCTGCAAGTGATGGTGGAAGCCAAAGGAAATAATGTACACAGTCTGGACAGTAGAATAAGAAGCCTTGACACGCACTTCTCGATGTTTAAAAAAGTATTTATGGGTGAAGGCGATGAAGAGAAAGAGCGCTTCCGCTTATTGGATACTTCCTTTAATGCTGTCAATCAAAATAAAGATCTGGAGATTTCTGCCATAGCAGCCTCACAGTTATACGATCATTGTGCAGTTATGCAAACGGCGATAGAAAAACTCTTCCGTTACTTTATGCAGGAATTGCAGGCCGAATACGAAAAGAATATAGCGACTGAAGCTGCCATCCAAGCTGAGCTAGCAAAGACTAAACTGGCGAAAGAAGAAAAAGTTAAAATAACACAACAGGAAACGCTGGTCGCTGCATCTACTTTTCACGCATTCCCCTGGCCTGAACAGTATCAGTCGGATATACAGCAGCTTCTCTATCAGATTCGCAGGGACAATCAGGCTGAACAGATGATGTTGCTCAATTATTATGTGAGTAAAACTCATGGAAAGGGGTTATTCGACTATCCCCTAAAAGATGTTGGAAGCGTCAGCATTTACTTGGTTGTTATAAAAAAATGGGTTGGACAATGTTACTTCCGTAAAGTTTCTTTTGGTCGGGCGACAGCAGTTATTTCATTTTTAAGCAGCAGCTTTATCGCAGCGAAATTAAATATAGGAAGTCGCTTTTCGCAAACGATCTGGAATGACTCTGTTGTCCTTTACCGCAATCCGGGCTATAAGCCAACCTATTCGCTAACTCCTGTAAATTGGCCCGACACCCTATTTAAAACGACAAATGTCTGGATACGTAATGCAAAGCTCATGCACGATATGCTGGCCATATTTTCTGATGCTCGCCCTTCGAGCAAGCAATTGGCGGTGCTGTTGTTAAATCAGTTGATCCTGATCGGAATACATAGCTACCTCTACCTACGGATCGGTTACACGCCAATGAATGCAACGTTGGAGGAGTTGGTGGAATGGAGCTGTATCTGTGATAAAAAAGTAAGCGATTTTTTTACCTCAAATGAACCTTCTGAAGCCCTATTGTACCAGGAGCTATTAAAAGATATGAAAGGGCGGGTATATGAGCTGCCTCCTGAATTGGACCAGCTGGAAATGGAGTACTTTAAATCCAACGCTAGTCGGATTATAGCCTTTTTTGCTGATCTGTGCGAGCAGAGCTTAAGGTATATGGAAATGAAATCGGGAATTAAAATAAATTGAAGCTCACAATAAAAGGCTAGATGCTCATCTAGGTATGGTAGACTTATAAAATTAAACCATTATAACTAAACATAAACCAATGAAAAATGAAATAGATGTAACGATACCATGGCAAAATAAACAAGAAAAATCTCTGTCTATCGTCTATCTGAAAAGATTTTTTAACGAAAAATCTGCAAGATTAACTTGGGATTTTAAGATAATTCTAGAAGAGAGTGTGTTTAATAATAGGTATGTGTTCGAGAGTTTGTGTAAGGGAAATATTCGTGTCCTGATCACGTTGACCGCCGATCATTTGAAAATAAATTGTTCATGTGGGAAAATGGACGCGACATTATGTGAACATGTCTATGGTTTATTGCGTGAAAAATTAGGTGGGAATAAATATTATTTTTCTCATTTATACGATCCAAAATGGTTTTTACCCCATCCTGACCAACGAGAACTATTTGGTCTATCTATTAAGGATGAACATAAGAGAATAACGAAAATTGAAATCAAAGCGGCAGCCGAATATGGGAGCATTTATGGTTTTCATGCGCCATCGGAATTATGTCACGCGGCTAGTAATAAAATATCTTCAATCGAGCCTTCAATTTGTAAATCGGAAGGCAAATTTATTGTTGCAATTCCGATTAATAATACGATTGATCAACTACCTTTTTTTCTTCCATTTTTAAGTGGAGAAAAGAAAAAAGATGTTTTTAAAGAAAGCTATCTATTAAAAGATGACATGCCGCATCCCGGACGTCTTACATGCCATGAAATGATGCTTGATGCAGTCGCAAAGAAGTTGTTGCAGCTAGGAGCTTCTGCATTTAACATGATCAGACCAAATGAACTTTCAAGCGTTGAACAAAATGAACGGGATTATCAAATAATGGATTTATGGAGGGATCTCATTTCAAATCAATTGTGTCATGATGAAGTGACCTTTTTCTATTCCCATACGAATAATTTCGGTCTAAAACACTACCAATTCCGATATAGCTCTGCTTTCAATCAATCATATAAATTGAAAATTGCGAATGGCGACTTTAAGCTTAAGATTCAAGTAGTGGAGAATCAAAAAGGTTTATTGATGGAGCTACTGGCCTATTATAAAGGTAATTTGTTAAAGAAAATCAAGTTTTTGAGCGATGTGCATAGTTTCTTTGTGGAATTAGGTTCCAAAAATGTACTTTTTATTGACGATATGCAAGTCGGAAAATTGCTGAATCAATTTAGACATTCCGCATTCAAAATTTTTGTGTTGCGCCAAGACATTCCTAAATTTTACGAAGAGCTATTGTGTCCAATAGCTCAGCACCTCCCGATAGCTTATAAAAATGAAACGCTTAAAGATCATGCCGCAATTAAAAAGACAATTGAGGAGACGAAAATATTAGAGGTATCGCTTCAGGATGATCTACTGCTCTTGAAAGCATCCATAGATTTTGGGACAGTTAGCCTGCCCATTGTTGAGATGCCAAGCACAACTATTTTAACTTATGATGATAATGAAATTTGCGTTCAAGAGCGAAATGTAGAAGAGGAACTCATCTTTAGCAATTTTATCAAAAATCAACACGAATCTTTTGAAGAACAGGTTTCCGCTCATACTTGGGAGCTGCGAACATCCCTAATTTCCCGAACAAATTGGATAAATAATCTTCGAAAGGCATGTCAAGATCATCAGATAACGCTTAAACTTACGGGATTAGTTAAAGGATCTAGTTACTATCCTTTCTCTTTAAAATGGGAAGTGGTGGAACTGAAGTCTCAATCAAATTTATTATATATCAACATAAAATTTAAACTGGGGAAATTAGTATTAGAACCGAGTCAGTTTGAGCAGTATTTATTTGAAAGGAAAAATTGGTTCAAGATCAATAATGGAGACCATATCTATATCAGCGATTCTTTGAAATCCCTTTTTATCCCCTTATTTGCTCAGGCACGTGTAGAAGATCCATACATTATTTTGACTTCAGCTCAATTGATCTCTTTTCAAACACAATTAGAAAAAATAGATCCCAAGATTATTAATGATAGTACAAGAGAACGGCGAGATAAATTAGCCAATATGACCGAAATTCCTTTATTAGATGTTCCGGATACTGTCAAAGCAACGTTGCGACCCTATCAGAGGGTTGGTTTTAGTTGGATGGGATTCCTCCAAGAATTTCAATGGGGTGGTATTCTGGCGGATGATATGGGACTTGGAAAAACATTACAAGTAATTACTTTATTGGAATACTATTATCAAAATAATCCAGACGCAGACCCTTCCATTGTTATTGTTCCTAATTCATTGCTATTCAATTGGCAAAATGAAATTGAAAAATTTGCTCCGGAACGAAGTTATTATGTTTATCATGGTATGAAAAGAAAGGACCAAGAGACATTAGCAAAAGCATCAATTGTGCTGACAACCTATGGGACAGCGATGACAGACTTTTCCTTTCTTCAATCTCAATCATTCAGTTATATGATTTTGGATGAATCTCAGATGGTAAAAAATCGAAATTCTAAACGGTTCGAATACCTTTTCTCCATTAAAGCGTTATTTCGAATTGCGATGACGGGCACGCCAATTGAAAATGGTATTCAGGACATCTATGCACAAATGACTATGGTTAATCCCGGCTTTTTTGGGAATTACAGAAATTTTAATAAAATGTTTAAGTCTATGGGAGAGGGGGAGGAAGTCGATACGCCACTCATGAATTTGCAAAAGATGATTGCTCCATTTATTCTGAGGAGAACCAAAAAGCAGGTCGCAATAGATTTACCAGATAAAACGGAGACTATTCTGTATTTGGATATGCAAGACGGACAACGGAGAATCTATGATAACTATCGTAAAAAATATCGAGAGGAAATTGAAGAGAATTTAAACCGAGAAGACTCTTCAAAATCCAAATTCTTGGCCATAGAGGCATTACAGAAATTAAGACAGCTGTGTAATTCACCCGTATTAATGAAAGATGACGGTTTAGCCAATGAATCTATCAAATTGGATTTTATTGATGAAATCATGGAAGAAGTAGCTCCCAATCATAAGATTCTTCTTTTTTCATCCTATACTTCTATGCTCAAACTCGTCGGTCAACGGATCGAAAAGTACAATATAGGGTACACCTATCTCGATGGTAGGATGAACCAGGAGCAACGGCAATCAGCGGTTGAAACATTTCAAAATGAAGATGCATGCCGTGTTTTTCTGATCAGCCTAAAAGCTGGTGGAACGGGTTTAAATCTTACTGCTGCGGACTACGTTTACATTTTGGATCCTTGGTGGAATCCAGCGGCTGAAGCTCAGGCAATAGATCGTTGTTATCGCATTGGTCAAGATAAACATGTGATGGCTTATAAGATTGTTTGCCGGGATTCTGTCGAAGAAGGGATTTTGGAACTTCAAGAAAGTAAAAAACGAGTGGCTGAAGGAGTGATTTTGGATGAAGCCAACCTAATGAAGTCTATTAGCAAAGAAGAACTGCTTAAATTATTTGAGTAACCAATTATAAACTTAATTTATGAATACCGAATCTACAATAAAAACTTCCTGCTCCGGAATGATGTATTCACATGATTTCCAACTTTGGTATACCTATCTCAAGCGGCGGATAGAAAAAGAGTGGCGACCCGAAGAGCTTTCATTCTTACTGGGCAAGCCCGATCATGCCTATCTCGATTTTGAGAAAATGTTTCAGGTCCGAAATTTTTTAACACAAGAATCGCCCCTTCTTGATCGGATATATGCAAGCTTATGGATCGAAGGGATGGAATTCCATCGAGAAGAATATGAAGTTTCTCAAGAGCGTCTGGTACGTATTAAAATCGAAGAGGATGAGGTGAAATGGAGTTATTCCATTGAAGTGCCTTGGACCTTTTTAACGGGTAAAAAAAAGCCTCCTGCGCCAGAATTACAATTTGAAGAATGGAAAGCTGAGAAAGATCTTCAACTTGAATCGGATGCCATGCTCCATGTCCGACAAAAACTGGAAGCATTACTGGAGAATAATTACTTTGAAAATGGTGCCACAGCGTTGCAGATATTTCGGCAGGTCGAGCGTACTGGTCTTGTTCATTTACAGATTTTCCCTCGACATCTCAAAAATGTCCTGTATAGCTTTATTCAACAAAACAAACTCGTTGTCAGAAATATCGAAAATAGCTATTCTTTCTTCTTGGTTGATTTTCAGTAAGCTAGCCACAAGCAGTATTTATTAAATGGCTGGCGTTTAGTAAAAAAAACAATCATTATATTTATCCCAATGTATACAATGATTCCTGGCAATAGAAGATTAATATTACCAGCCATCCTAAAAGGGGGGGCTGGTACGATTTTTATTTTTGTCGTTTTGACTGTCATTTCTTATCAGAATGATCTACCTGTGGATGGCAAATTAACAATAGGATTTCCTTGGGAATTTTATTCAAGCGGGACAGGCTACAATGTCGAAAGCGATGAATATGCCAGTTTCGAAAATTTTGAACCACTCAAACTGATCGGTAATATCCTTTTTGCTGTCGTTGTGTATATGCTGTTGCGGTTGTTGCTTCGCGCGCGCTTTGCTAAGAAGAGGAGCTAAGTGCTTTCATTATTGTTATCCTTTTGTTAAGCCAATATTGTTTGCTAACTCGGTTTAGTTAAAAACTATTAACCTTTTATTGATACTACCTTCATATTGCATTTGTAACCTTGTACCCATAAATCAAATGCACTACTTATGAAAATTAAAGCCAACAATGTCTTTTGGTTGTTATGTGCCATTGCAGCAAGCTCACCAGCTGTTCAAGCCAGACCTCTCACACTCACCAATTCGCAATTTCTACTGGTACAAAATCCTGTTAGAGGCCGTGTGGTCGATGCGCAGGGCAACGCAGTTTCGGGGGCGACGATCCAAAATCTGAAGAGTAAAAAGTCTGTTCAATCCGATGAAAAAGGAAATTTTCAGATCGATGCGGAGATCGGTGATAGACTTGGTATCTCCTATGTCGGATTTAGCAATCTTGTCCAACCTATTGCACAATCCAATGGGCAGCTCTTTGTCCTACAGACCAATGAAAACACGCTTGAAGAAGTAACGATTTCTATCGGTTATCAGAAAATCAGGAAATCCGATGTTACCGGGGCTATCGCTAGCGTCAAAGCAGAAGAACTAAACCTCAGTGCACCAAAACTATCCCAGGCTTTAGTTGGTAAAGTAGCCGGCGTACAGGTAATGCAAACTAGTGGCGCTCCTTATGATGGAACAAAAATCCGTGTGCGTGGTATGGGGTCTATCAACGCTGGTTCGGACCCTCTCTATGTTATCGATGGATACCCCGCCGGAAATAATTTAAATATTAATCCCAATGATATCGAATCCATTGATATCCTCAAGGATGCGGCATCCGCTGCCATCTATGGATCGCGGGCAGCTGGCGGCGTTGTGCTGATTACCACCAAACGCGGTAAAGAGGGTAAAAACAATGTCGATTATGAAGTGCTGGGTGGTTTTGGTCAGCTCTCTAAGAAAATTGATGTTTTGAATGCCGAACAGTTTATCGACCTTTTGATTGATGGCCGTAATAATTCTTATAAAGACCTTCTGGCAAAAACCAACATTGCATGGTCGGATGCAAGACGTCTTGATGATAACAAAACCCGCGTATTGAATTCTCCCGGCAACGCAGGGTCGATAACTATTCCTGAAGAATATTATGATTTTGCAACGGGTACCGCTAAAAAATCAAAATACGATACCGATTGGCAGGATGCCCTTTACCGGAATGCGCCTTTCCAACGCCATAATCTCTCCACTTATGGCGGCAATGAAAAGAACCGCTACTTTCTAAGTGGTTCGTATCAAAACCAACAAGGTATCATGTTAGGTACAGATCAAAAAGTATTTAACTTTCGAGCTAATATTGACAGTAAAGTCAGTAAAAGACTCACCGTCGGGGCCAATGTTTCCTTTACTTACAATGACAACAACGAAGTGACAACTGGTCGGTATGACCGCAGTCCTTCGATGGCAGCCTTAATCTATCTGCCTACATTGCCCGTATATAACGAGGATGGTTCTTATGCACAATACCTGATGGCCGATCTTTCAGCAAATAATTATGGTATTCAGAATCCCGAAAACCCATTGGCTTATGTGACTCAGATCAAAAACAATCGGCGAGGAAAAAAAGGGCTGTATAATGCTTTCGCAGATTTTGCGATTATTGATGGACTGAATCTGAAAGTGAACGGTGGATTGTCTACCTATGACGAAAAATACGATTATTTCCGGCCAACAAGTATTTCTAACGGAAATTATAGACCTTATTCTCCAGAAGCAATCATAGCTGCCTATGCGGATGCCAAAACCAAAAATGAGGTGGATAAGCTCTTGGAAACGACATTAAATTATAATAAGACTTTTGGTGAGAAACACCAGATTTCTGCATTATTGGGTTACTCTGCACAACGGACTGATTTTGATTATCAAGGTGTAAGAGCTAATGGATTTAATAGCAATGCTATTGGTGAAATCACCGATAAAGGTGCTGACCCCACTAATTTTCAGCTATTAAAGGATGATACTTTCAAACGTGTTACAACACTTCAATCGTACTTTAGTCGCGTAAATTATAGCTTCGATTCTAAATATTTCATTTCAGCTTCCATACGTACGGACGGTTCTTCGCGCTTTGGCCCGAATAATAAATGGGGAACTTTCCCTTCCATTTCTGGAGGCTGGACAATTTCCAAAGAGGACTTTTACACGGATTGGTTAGGACAGCAGTCTACGCTGAAATTGCGGGCAAGCTGGGGTCGTAGCGGTAACAATAATATAAAAGAGTATCGATCTGTATCTGTGTTTAATTCCCCGGCGGGTGTGATATTGGGGGATAAAGTGAATACAGGATATACTGCTGGTGATCTATACGATCCTAATTTGAGCTGGGAAACAACTTCTCAATATAATGCAGGGTTGGACCTTGGACTCCTGAAAGGGCATTTGAATGTAATGGCGAATTTTTATCTGAGCCGTTCTTTTAATTTATTGTTTGACCAACCGATTTCTGCGGTATCCGGATCAACGACAATATTGACCAATTTGCCAAATTCCAAAGTGCAAAACAAAGGCGTTGACTTACAGGTGGACGCGACATTGATCCGTAAAAGTGAATTTGAATTGGGCATCAGTGGAAATATTAACGTCAACCGCAATAAAGTCTTGGATTTGGGTGGATCGTCAACGATCTTAACCAATGGTGCCGAACGTTCCTATCTGACCCATATCACACAGGAAGGAAGCCCAATCGGTATGTTCTATGGCTTTAAAGTTCTTGGCGTGGCAACGGAGGACAATTATAAAACAGTAGCGCCATCAGCAGCTTCATCTACGCCGCTGCAACCCGGTGACCTTTATTTTGAGGACGTCGATGGAAACGGTATCGTCAACGACGCCGACAAACGGGTGATCGGTAATCCGCATCCGAATTTTACCTACGGTTTTGCGTTGAGTACGCGCTACAAAGAATTTGATTTACGCGCATCTTTCAATGGTTCACAAGGCAATAAAGTACTGGATGGCTATGATTATTACCTCTATAACATGGAGGGGTCTGGCAACCAGTATGCAGATGTTGCACAACGTTACCGATCGGCACAAAACCCAGGTAACGGCAAGGTATACCGTGCTTCCCGCGGTGGTACACAAAGTAACAGTACGCGTCTGTCAGATTTCTACCTACAGGATGGTTCCTTTTTACGTATGACCAATATTGCCCTGGGGTATAATATGCCAAAAAACATCGCTGAAAAATTGAGTTTATCCGGAATACGGGTGTATGCAACGGTGGACAATCCTTTTACGATCTCCAAATACAAAGGCTATAATCCTGAACCGGATTATAACCAACGGGGAAACCTGACTCCGGGTGTCGATTATGGACTGTACCCACTGGTCAGATCCTATAATCTCGGTGTAAAAGTAACTTTCTAATATTCATATTTATAACGCTGTTATGATTTTTCAATCGCAAAATATCGAACGGCTACACGACTAAAAAATACTTCAATGAAAAAAAGATATTTATTACCGCTAGTGCTTTTTGCCCTGTCTTCATGTAGCAAAGATTTCTTAAATCAAAAAGATCCAAACGCCATCCAGATCGAAGACTATTTTAAGTCGGAGAATGACGTGCTTTTAGCTGTCAATGGCTTATATCAAACCCTACGCTCAGGGAGTACAATAGGCGAGGGCAGTACACTATACAACGAAGAACGATCCGATAATACCGGACGTAATGATAATCAGTCCAATGCAGGGGAGCCCTTTCAGTTCAATGACTTTTCACTGCTGCCAAGCAATACCTATTTAAAAACACACTGGGCGGCAATGTTTGCAGGCATTAGTCGTTGCAATGTAATCCTCACACATATCGATGAAGTCTCTTTCTCAAGCGAAGCGCTGAAACAGCGGTATATGGCCGAAACAAAATTTGTACGTGCATTACTGCTTTTCCATATGGTACGTAAATTCGGCGATATTCCCATGTCAACCGTTCAGGTAACCAGCAAAGAACAGGCAAATGAACTCGCATTTCGTCAAAAGGAATCGGTCATTTATCAGCAGATCATTCAGGATCTTACCGACGCCCTTTCCAGTGATTTGCCGAATACACAGGCGGAATATGCCGTGGGGCGGACATCGAAAGCTGCAGTGAATGCTATTTTAGGGCAGGTATATTTGACTTTGGGTGCTACTCAGGCTTCAGGAAGTGCTGAAAACTTTGCAAAGGCTGAGCAATATCTTAGCGCATCCTATGGCATGCGGACTTTCGGTCAATTGAAAGAAATACCATATACCCAAGTATTTGATGTCGGGATGAAAATGCAATGTAAAGAATTGGTTTTTCAAATTCAGTACCTACAGGGGGATCAGAACTACAGTTCGAGTATTGCAAGGAATTATCAGGCAAAAGGTGAATTTATTAATTCGCAAAACAAAGCAACTGGGGGGGGCGAGGTTGTTAAATTGGACCTAATCAAAGACTATGAAGAAGGTGATTTAAGAAAGGATTTTTCGGTCAAATTTGCAAAAGACCCTCAAGTCAACGATTGGTTTGTGACTAAATTTAGGGATAATAGCGTGAAAGCAGGCAGTGCAGGCTGGGGCGGAAATGACTGGATTTTGATCCGTTATGCTGATGTGATGTTATTATTGGCTGAAACAAAATACCATCTGGGTAAAGAAGCTGAGGCTATTGCGCTATTGGATCAGGTGCGCGAACGTGCTGGCCTGTCTTCTTATGCAGCCTCAATGTTAAACAATGACTACCGTACAAAATACCCGACATTAAAGGAGGCGATCTTACACGAGCGCCGTGTGGAGCTGGCTTTCGAAAATCAACGTTGGTTTGACTTAATCCGGAACTATAATCCGCAGGAATTGGTGACGTACTTTAAAACTAAAAACCAGGCGGATTATGGGAATGCTAAAATCTCCAATATATCCACAAAGGATCGGTACTATCCAATTCCTTTCGATGAATATAAATTGGATCCACAGCGGATGTATCAAAATCCTGGTTATTGATAGAGTAGGATATGACAGGTATCATTAAAAAGATCATTTTGTTGACTTTGGGAATATGTGGAATGCATATTTCCAAAGGCCAGCTCCAACCCAATCCTGCCGGTCCGCAGGACTGGGTAATCCGCAAGAATTATTACGCGAGTTATCTGTTGCTAAAGGATTCCGCCTTAACACAGCAGCTTTGTGCGTCCCAGGCTGTTTCGGCATTGTTGAACCAGCGATTTGACCGTTTCAAGCGCAGTGATCATTGCACGGATCTCAGCTGTTTTTTGGAAGCTTTTAAATGGAAAGATTCGGAGATCGAACTCTTGGCTGAACAAATAGCCGGCCAGACCCAGGGAAACAGGAAATTGGAGAAACTGGTTGAATCAGCTTTGATGCCATCAAAGACATATGGTATACCGAGGGGTGAAAACGCAAAAGCGTATCTTAAAAAGGCGCTGTTGCAGGACTTTGGTGCCATGAACTATGTAGTTGATGTCTATGGCGGTGGCAAGAAGCCCAATTATCCCAAGATTGATTCAATTTCTTTTGATGTGAATCGTAAGGCTTATCTTCAGCTTTTGGACGATGTACGTCAGGATGTGCTAAAAGATATTCCGACCGGTAAGGAGGCGCTTTTTATGACCATGATGACAGCAGTAAGGCTGCTTGAGATCAATGAACGTTGGGATGCCGCGCAATTGGAGCCACTGATAGCACAGGAAAATAAAAAGGCGTTTGAACAAGTGAAAAAAACAGATTTTTCAGTCTACCCTTACAGCCTGTTGTTGACCCTGGGTGCGGGCCCTGAAATTTATGGACAGCCGATCAGTCCCGGCGGAATGTTGCGAGCACGCATGGCTGCCCGTAGTTATTTTGAAAAATTGGCCCCTTTTATTGTACTTTCCGGTGGAAAGGTACACCCTTATAAAACGGCTTATATTGAGGCAATCGAGATGAAAAAGTACCTGATCAATGTGATGGGGGTTCCCGGACAAGCGATCTTAATCGATCCGCATGCCCGCCATACAACAACAAATCTGCGTAATACTGCCCGTATACTACTGAACTATGGATTTCCTAAAGATAAATTTGCCATTGTCAACAGCAGTAAGGCACATATCGATGCTGTAGAAAAAATGGCCGACCGTTGTATCCGCGAATTGGGTTATGTACCCTACAGCCTTGGAAAACGAATTTCGGATGTTATCATCGAATTTCAGGCGAAAGAAGAAGCATTCACAATTGATCCGGATGAGCCGCTGGATCCCTAACGGTTCACCTCAGAACTCAGATTGAACAAGAAAAAACAAATCCAACATGTCTTTGTCAACGATGTTAGTAAATATAGAAAAAGGTGTGTGGATTACTTATTTATATACCTTTTTCTATTAAAGATCAATTTAATGTTACCGTCTTTCCTTCTTTCGCAGAACGCTTCGCAGCCTCCAATATCTCAACTACCGTCACATTATTACTGATGGAACCTAGATCGCCTTCAGCTAGCTGCTTTCGGTTTAAAACATGTTCCAAATATTGGATATGGTTTTCAAAATAAGGCTGATCCGTTGGAATAACTGTCGGCTCCTCATTATGCTGTGTATATTTCACCAGTCTTTTATCATTTTGTGCATAGAGTTGGGCCTTTGTCCCAAATACCTGAAGATCTTTTACACTGTAAGGCCATGCCCAAGATGCCTGGATGATACCAGTACTGCCATCGCGGTACTTTAAGATAATGGTCGCATCATCTTCGACTTTGGGATAGATCTCGGGTTTCAGTCGATGTGTAATAGCACTGACAGAAATAGGCCGTTCGCCATTCTTGATCCATGTCATGAGATTGGCCCCATAACAGCCGAAATCCATTAATGCACCACCACCATTTTTTTGCGGATCCGTTAGCCAATCGAGAAAATAGCTGCTGCAACCGATCTCTTTGGGCCCTTCATGCCCATCCTTTACAATCATCCGTGTCACACGGCCCACGGCATTTTGCTCCAATAATTGCTTGAGCTGTTGGTTGCTTTTATACCAGGTCGTTTCATAATTGACCAAAAAAAGTGTTTTGTTTTCCCTGGAGAGTGTGGCGATACGTTTGGCATCAGCCAATGTGGTCGCCATTGGCTTCTCCACCATGACCGGTATTTTGAGAGGCAGACAGATTTCCGCTACATTGATATGCTCATTGGTGGGGTTGTAAGCAAGAACCACATCAGGTTGTACTCTTTTTAATAATGAAGAGAGATCTGGGTAAAAAACGGATTTCGGAAGATTGTATTGTGTCTGAATCCTGTCCGCGAGGATACTATTGGACTCTGCTATTCCAATGATCTCGACCTTCTTCTCTTTGTATAAATTCAGCAGGAGATATACATGGTCGTGATTGAGCCCCGCAACAGCGACTTTCAGTGGACTATCCGCATAAGCAATATGCTGAAATAGCATTGTCAACAAAAAAAATATCTTTACTATATGTTTCATGGTACTCTGTTTAGGTTCAATAAAGATAACATTTTGAAATCTTTAAATCCTTTAGTAAATCCAGTCAACCTTTGGATGCGATTGTATTATTTCCGCTACGATATCAAAATAGGTCTGTCCTTTTCCGGCCTGTAAATCACTTAATTTCTGTTGGAAATAAGTCTGATTGAAAGGTGAATTGGCAGCGAGTTTTTCCTGATAGTAGGCGAGGGTGGTTGTCACTCCTAATGCCGCACGGCTGTGATCGATGTCTTTCCAAATGATTGTATGTTTTTTTGCGTTCTGAACTTTTCCAAAGCCACCATAAAGCAGATCATCAAATCCATCCAGACTCCCAATTTGCCAATTCTCATCGGCCATATAGACCCGATTGATTTCGGCGTAAAAACTCGGAATATCCGCAATACATGCGCCTTCAATAACCACAAAACCCAATTCGGGATGAAGAGAAATGAGCTTCGTAAAGTCTGCCCAAAGTTCCGCTACCACAATTGGAAATGGTGCTTTTGACCATTTGTCCACAAACTGAAAAAGGTCTGGCAGGATGGACTCCCGACTACTTTCGCGTAGGCTTGCCAGGGGCTTTGTTAAAGCCTGCTCCTGAAGATTTCCGACCAAAACTTTAGCAATAACTGCGAGTTGATTTCTGCCATTTGTTTCCATCTGCTTCACATTAGATTTACTTATCTAAAGGACTAAAAAAAATTGACTTAACGAAATCGTTTTCGATTTTTTACAAAAAATCCAATACATTTAAGGTTACATTTAGGGATAAATCTAATGCGATGATCTACCGGAAAACGTTCTATCGTATACTTGCGGTGTTGAGTGTACTTTCTCTAGTTGAAATTTCTGTTTTTGCACAGCAGCGGCCCAATGTCATTGTGATTTTGAGCGACGATGGCGGTTATGATGATTTTGGTTGCTATGGTGGTAAGGAGGTGCATACACCGCATATCGATGAGCTGGCTAAACATGGGATTCTTTTTCAGTGTGCTTATGCATCTGCATCGGTTTGCGCACCCTCACGTGCCGGTCTGCTGACGGGGCGGTACCAACAACGCTTTGGGTTCGAACACAATATTTCCAAACGGCCGACGGCAGGAACGACACCAGAAGATATTGGGATGGATACATCGGTGGCAACGATAGCTGATTTTATGAAATACAATGGGTATAAAACTGTAGGTATCGGCAAGTGGCATCAGGGGGACGGTCCCCAATTTCATCCACTTAAGCGTGGCTTTGATCATTTCTATGGTTTTATTGGCGGCGATCGTTCTTATTTTCCAATCCCCGGAAAGGTAAAACCCACGCAGATGCTGGTCGATGATAGTCGTATTGTCCCCGAAGATTCTATTCGCTATCTGACAGAAACATTGACCGACAAGGCAATCTCCTATGTTCATCGTTATCGCCAGCAACCTTTTTTTATGTATTTGGCTTTTAATGCGATACATACTCCTGTGGAAGCTCCACTGACGCAGAATAGTAAATATAGTCATGTTGCAGATCCTTTGCGCCGCGCTTATTTGGCAATGCTGGAGAATATGGACAGCAATATTGGCCGTTTGATAGACCAGCTGAAAAGAGATGGACTTTATGAAAATACCCTGATTATCTTTATGAATGATAATGGTGCGGCCACAAATAATGGCGCGGATAATGGACAGCTACGCGGTTTAAAAGGGTCGAAATGGGAAGGCGGTATACGCGTGCCCATGATTATACAATGGCCGGCACGACTACCGCAGGGAAAAGTAGTCGATGCGATGGTGTCGGGTATGGACATTTTGCCAACCAGTATAGATGCCATACAGGGGAAAAATATTCCTGGACAGCAGATCGATGGGCTAAGCTTGTTGTCATCGTATAAGGCGGCAAAGAATGGGTATGAATATTTATTTTGGCGACGGGGAGTCGCTAAAGCGGTCCGTCATGCCGAATGGAAACTGATTGTTGTCAAGGATGATCCGATATTGTTATTTAACTTGAAAAACGATCTGAAAGAAGAACATAATCTTGCCGAAAAATATCCCGATAACGTGAATAAAATGTTGGATAAATTGGCTGAGTGGGAAAAAAAGATGGCTGCTCCCAAATGGTTGAGTGGAGTTTTGGATAATGATCAGAACCAAATGATGAAACATCGAATGGATGTCATTGGACGGGCAGCAGAAAAGAAATACCCTTAATCGGATTATAATTGGAAAAAGAATGAAAGCTATACTTATATTTTTATTATCATTTGGACTGGTCATGACAAGGGCACAGGACAAGCAAACATTTGATCGCATCAAAAAACATGTGTACGAGGACGAATTGCAAAGTTCGGCTGCTCACGGTGATAAAACCACAATCTGGAGCAATCAATTGACTGAAGCTGGTACTTGGTCTGATATAGATTACACGAGTAAATCAATTTCACTCTGGCCTCCAGGAGAACACTTGGATCGCTTGAGAGCTTTGATCGTAGCTTATGTATCTCCCAAGAGTAAATCTTATCAGCAAAAGTCGCTTTATGACAAGATTGTACGGGCAGCACAGTACTGGGCAAATAACCGATTTGAATCAACGAACTGGTGGCACAATGAAATCGCTTCTCCTAAAGCAATAGGTGTCTGTCTGATCCTGATGAAATTCGGTCAGGAGAAAATCCCAGCTACAGTGGAAACAGCACTGGTCAAGTTGATGGAGAGAGGGGATCCCTATAAGAAAACGGGCGCGAACAAAAGTGATATTGCCATGCATTATTTCTATCGTGCACTAATCCTCGAAGATACCGATCTACTGGCTGCTGCTATGGAACAACTGCTTTTTCCCATCCAGTTGGTGGATGGGAAAGAGGGCTTACAATATGATTTCTCTTACTTACAACATGGACCACAATTGTATATTGCAGGCTATGGTGAAGAGTTTTTAAAGGGGATTTCTAAGGTAATGGCCTATGTCCGCGAGACACCTTATGCGGTTAATAAGGAGAAATTGGCCCTCTTCGAAAAATTTCTTTTGGAAACCTACCTGCCGATCATACGCTCACGTTATATTGATTTTAATGTGCATGGGCGCGGGATATCACGACCAGATATATTGCGCAAAGATCAGGAAGTCGCCATATTGCAGCAGATGCAATTGATTGATCCAGCTAAAAATGAGATCTGGAAGAAAGGATTGGCAAAGTTAGATAGTATACAAGCTTTTAATGCGGAAGATCAATCTCTGCATCGACATTATTGGAAAGGAGATTATACAACACACCTCAGAAAACAGTTTCATTTCAACCTGCGTCTGGCAAGCAAGCGAACCAACAAATCGGAGTCAGGAAACGGTGAAAATTTGCTTGGTAAAAATATGACAGATGGTGTAACCAATATTCAGGTATTTGGTCCAGAATACTATAATATCATGCCAGTATGGGAATGGGACAAAATTCCGGGGACAACAACCCGAGATTATCAGGGTGATCAGGAACTGAAAGAACAGTGGGGTGTACTGGCTGCCAATAGTTTCTCTGGTGGGGTCAGCAATGGTACAATCGGCGCATCGGCCATGTCTGTTCAATACGATGGACTGGCTGCACAAAAAGCATGGTTCTTTTTTGATAAGGAGATTGTTTGTCTGGGCAGCGGAATTAACTGTAGTGCTGCGGAGCCGGTCGTAACAACACTGAATCAAACTTGGTTGAATGGCCCTGTCGTATGGAATGGAAAAGAGCAGATGTCAACCGATTCACTGGTTCGAAATGTCAAACAAGGTGAATATGTCATGCACAATCAGGTCGGCTATTACTTTCCAGAAGCGATGAAAATCGCTCTGACGGCAAAAGAACAATCGGGCTCTTGGTACCGCATCAATCGTTCCCGATCAAAAGATGCTGTACATGGTAAGGTATTTAAGTTATCGGTTGAGCACGCAGCTAAACCTATAAATGGAAGTTACGCTTATATCGTTGTACCTGGTGTAGATCAGATCGATAAGCGGGCTATGCAGCAGCTAAAAATTTGGCACAATACGCCTGCGATTCAAGCTGTAGAACATCTGGGTCTGGCCGCTATTCAGGCCGTGTTTTATGAGTCTGGTACCTATCAAATTGGAGCTTGGTCTATTCAGGTGGATAAGCCGGTTATTCTGCAAATCACAAAGGGAAATAGCGTCTTCAAGCTGGATGTGGCAGATCCACTGCAACAGGGAAAAGCCGTACGTATTCATCTCATCAATAAACGTGCAAAAGTAAATCAGACTGTTGAGATAAAGCTGCCGCAGGCTGAGTACGCGGGTAGTACCTCATCAGAAACAATCCCGACTGGTAACAAATAAAGATTTAATTCTTTCGAATTGCCGTGAATATT
The DNA here is from genome assembly GCF_059420745.1 of Sphingobacterium sp. GW821-FHT03E03. NCBI lineage: Bacteria > Pseudomonadati > Bacteroidota > Sphingobacteriia > Sphingobacteriales > Sphingobacteriaceae > Sphingobacterium > Sphingobacterium sp. GW821-FHT03E03. The sequence goes on along the minus strand of NZ_JBWKUH010000002.1, from coordinate 281,959 downwards.
AAAAAGTAAGGTCCAAGTTCTCCACAGAACTTGGACCTTATTCATTCAGTGAAACTGAGGTTTCAAAATATTAATTGGCGTTGCTTGCCCAAAATCAGCTTTTGATACAGCCTATTTTTATTATTTTTTGAGTTGTTCCAATCGAGTTAGACCTTCGAGATAATAATAATCTGCATAGGTCAAAGGGACATCAATTTCGGAGTGATGGGGCAAACTGCCGACACTATGTTTGAGCAAGAAACCTCCGTTGCTTGCGTATTTGGCAAAATAACCTGCTCCTGATAGTGTCTGTAGACTTTCCTTGGCAAAAGCTAAATAGGATTTACTTTCTGCTCCAGAAGTTAAGGTCGATAGTTCAACGAGTGCCGAAGCGACAATGGCTGCTGCTGAGGCATCACGAGGGACGTAATTGAGCTTTAACGTTGAAAAATCCGCATCTGATTTATATCCCTGTTGTCCAGCATTGAAATCCCAGTAAGGGATTTTATCTTTTGGAAGATTTTTGTGGGTCATGTAAAATTTAGCTGCTGCCTGTGCTGTTTTGAGAAACTCTGGTTTTTTTGTCTCCCGATACATCATGGTAAATCCGTAGATAGCCCATGCCTGTCCACGTGCCCAGGTTGAATTATCTGCATAGCCCTGATTTGTCTGTTGATGGATTGCTTTTCCGCTGGCATCATAGTCTACAACATGGTAGGTGCTATAGTCTGTGCGGAAATGGTTTTTCATGGTTTGTGTTGCATGACTGATGGCCACATCTTTATATTTAGGATCACCTGTCAGATCCGAAACGTAACACAGCATTTCTAGGTTCATCATATTGTCAATGATGACCGGGTATTTCCAAAGTGTTTTGCCATCCCATGACTTTTTCTCATTCCATGATTTGATGACACCGACCTGTGGGTTAAAGCGCTTTAATGCGGTATTGGCCGAATGGACAAGGATGGCTTTATAATCGGCAATTTTTTTCTGATCCTTGAGGTATTTAATTGCCGTGCCATAGGAACAATACATGACAAAACCAATATCGTGATGTTGGTCCAAGTCCTTCGCTTTTTCGAGTGCTTCGGTCCATTTTATCGCTTCTTTCTCCGTTTCTTTATTGTGTGTGTGGTTATAGATATACCATAGTGAGCCAGGGAAAAAACCTCCTGTCCAATCCCATTCATCGGTTCCGCGCAATTGTCCGGAAGGAGTCAATGTACGTGGGAACTTATGGTCTTTGTCAGCTTCTTTGGCCAAAAATTGATATTGTTTCTCTGCAGCGTTGAAGCTAGCATCGATGAAGTTTGGCTTTTGGTCGATAAAGCTGAGTGCAAAAAGCCCAGAAGCGATAAGAAGGATTGTTTTTAAACTGGTTTTTCTTTTTTTCATCTGCATAAATTATTTGTTCATCTATTATTTTATGATTAGGGTATTCATGAGCTCTCTTCGTTTGGTTCACTTGTTTCACGCTGCCTTCGGTTCACTCGGCTCATGTTACTTTCGATAGTTTCATAACAGCGTATATTCCTAGTAAGTTACGTAATAATCTTTTGGAAAGGGTAAACCTGCAAAAGCTTTTTGTGAGCTCCATTGCGCAGCAGCGTCAGACCAAAAAGCATGCGTTGGCGGAAGCCCTAAGGGTAGAAATGAGAGGGAAGCAGTATAGAGCGAACCCGAGTTGGTATAACTGTCTGCTATATTTCCCTGATCGGCATTGAGAAATCCGAGGGCCATCCAACCATCCTCATGAAAAATGCGATCAGCATAGATGTGCTTGAGGACTGCTGTCAATGCCGCGCGTACTTGCCCATTGGAGAGATCCGTGGGGAGCTTTCCATCGAGTGCGACTGCAGCGAGCGGTTGAAAGGCTGCATTTCTATACGTTGCACTCCGCCCAACAACAGGGTAGGTGCCTTCAGGTGAAATCATGCGCTCCAGATGATGTGCATAGCGTTGCATACGTTTATAGGCGCGGTCATACATGGGTTGGTACTTCGCATCAGCACTAAGATTATTTCTTAAGGTCTCCACTTGCATGCAATGGATGACATAACCATTGTAATGATCAAAGCTAAATCGCGCACCATCACTATACCATCCGTCGCCGACGTACCATTCCTGATCAAATTTGTTTACCGCATAGTCTATTTTCTCACGTGCACAGTCTTCACCGATACTATAGAGAAAAGTTTCGGTCATTGCGGCAAACAAAAGCCAGTTGCTTTCGTTGGGTTTGATCCAGCGTAAGTGTTTGAATTCGGTAATGACCTGTTGCTTTGTCACTTGCGGCAGCGGATCCCATAATGCTTTTGGGGCACGCATAAATGCCTGCGCTAAATGTGCTGCATCAACCAGAGGTTGCTTGGATTTGCTACGCCAGGAGAAATAATCTGCCGAAGCAGGATTTACACCATGTTGTATGCCCAGTAAGGCTTGTTGTTTAAATTGAGTGCGTATCTTCCCTTCTGCGGTTTTATCGTCTGGCAGGGCCAACCATGGAGCCATACCGGACAATAATCGGCCAAAGGCTTCTAAATATCCTACACTTGGATCTATGTAGTCATAAGTTTCACTTTTAACAATTGGCATCTCCGCGCGAAAACGCTCTTTGCTGATACGATCGAGAATAGGGCTGGCCATTTTTGTTAAAATAGACACCCAATACGCACGATCGTCAGTAGAAGGTTGCGCCGTTGAGCCAATGGATTGACTACGACCAAGCAGGGGGCTGTTCATTAGCGCTCCTGCAGTAGTTAATGTTACGGCTTGAATCCAATTTCTTCTTTTCATTTGGCTTTTTTAATGATAAAATTATATTTTCCTGTCGATTTAATGCTTTTGGCCTTGAGGCTGATGCGGTAAAGCCGCTCACCCCATACCTGGCTCAGACGTGGGTCGTCCTGCGGAATAGATTCGTAGGAAGCAACAAACTGTCCATCGCTAAAATGAAGCACTGCCAGACCATCACCTAAGGTTATTACTCCCTTTGTAATCTTTGGCTCTTTTGCAACCAAAAAGTGGATAATATTTGCCTGTGTTGGATTGCTGATCTTAAACTCGTCCGCTATGGTCAGACCGTCAGCTGCAAGGCGGTAACTTCTATTCCAATGTTCGATATTGGCTGTTTTTGGATAGGCTTTCCCGATATCGAGCTGGAATTTATTTTGTTCAGGTAGGAATACCACATTTTCGGCCTTGTACTCTTTGCCGAACGCCTGATCAGTACCATTGATCTGTGGAAGGTTGTGGTAGGCACCCTGCATGGTCCAGATACTATAGCGATCGTCGCTAAATGTTTTCTTCGTGTAAGTTCCCACACCCGCATCAATAAAAAGGGGTTGCTGATCCTGGTATAGAATAAAGCTCCCGACATCGTTATGGTTGTGGCTCTCATTATTAAAACCACCTTTGGCGGCGAAGAAAAAACCTTCCTTTTTCAGATAGAGAAACTGCGTTTCCGGATACCACTTAAATGCATTTTGTGGAAGTGCTGCCTGTGTGTGCTTAAGCTGCGGAAAACAGCGTAGATCTTCAAATGCACGGAAGATATCCCGTGAGGGTCTAAAGTCCGCACCTTTACCACCAAGATCTGTCATGTATCGCGCAAATTGCATCATTTCAGTACTATGTACATCTTGCCCATAACGATAGATGAGAAGAGGATCTCCACCGCCTTTGGCTGAGGCATCGGCAAAATTGACCACCCATCTGTCACCACCGATATACGATTGTGCGATGTATTCACCCATATCACGGATAAGAGGCTTGTCGAAGATACTGACCTTGTTTTGTGTTGCCATGGAAAGGATCTTGAGGTAATCGTACAATTTACCGGCGGCGTGCCCCCAATAGGATGGACCTTCTTCACAGGCACCATCTTTTTTGATATAATCTATAAAGCGATCGACCGAAGTCATTGTTTTATAGATGCCAGTCAGTTGAACATCCGGATTGTCTTCTATCAGCAGCAGGCAGGTGAGCACATTAAAATTGCACCAGGGATTCCAGTTGTTGACCAATTGGTTTCCTTTGAGTTCAAAGCCCTGCCACCACATATCATTGCGGTCCAGATAAGGCTGTATAATGCGTTGCTGGATATGCTGTTTTAAGCGTAGACTAATTTCCGGATTGATAGTGTTGAAGGTGTCCCGAAAGAAATAATGTATCCACGAAAGTAAGGATCCTACATCGCCGGCCATGAGGTCAATGACATGTGTCCGTTCTTGTGGTAGGGATCTTTTGCTGGATTGGAAAGCTGGTAGGTGTGCCGATAATGACCAGGTAGACATCTCGGTCATGTGCCAGGTACCGTTTAAAATCTGATCGATATAACGTCCTTTCCCCTCAGCTAGCTCAGCTAATAGCAAGTTTGTAAGCGCGGTACAGTTTTCGTTCATCGGCTTTTCCATCATGCCGCGGTTGCCTGAGCGTTCATATTCCAGATAATCTGTTGCCTTGACCACCTGCCATTGATAGTCGAGTGCTTTGTCGCCTTTCGCAACAACCTGCTCCCGGAAGGGTGCTATCAGCTGATCCCATGCCTTACGATCGGAATAACTTGGATAGGGAATCCAGGACTTGTCCCGGCTCAGGTTGATCTTGAGATCTTCCTGTTTAAAAGTGCCTGTGAGTAGCTTTAATTCTTTTCCCAGTAGCCTCTGAAAAGAGAGACTACTGAGAAAGAAGAATAGGATTAGATATATTCTCATGTTTACCAATCTTGATTTTGTGGCAGAAGTGCCGCGTTCATCTCTATTTCTTGTCCCGGTACCGGCCAAAGCTTATGTCGTGGTTGATACCCTCTGGTAACGAGATTATCGCCAGTAACACCTTTTTCAATAATGCCCTTCGACACATCTTCCAGTAGATTCCAACGTTTGAGATCAAAATAGCGCCATCCTTCGCCTGCTAATTCTACTGCACGTTCGTGTTGGATACGTTTACTCATTTCCGCTTTACTGTTCACGACCAGGAATGAACTGCCGCTATTCAGTGCAGGCATTTTCGAACGTGTACGTACCTTATTCAGTTCCGTGATTGCCTTGTCCAGCTGATTGGTTTCATTATAGGCTTCGGAAAGCATCAGAAGCACATCTGCCAAACGAAGGATCGGGAAATTGATCGGTGTATGAGCACGATCGGTAATCGCTCCTTTCAGATTGCCTTCAGGTACGAATTTGCGCCATAGGTAGGTATACCAGCCCCGATTATTACGGATCTGCCCGAAATTTTCATTTACCCCTGTTGCAAGAATAAACTGCATGTCACGTTCTTTGTTGGCGTTCCAGCCCAAGTAGTGTGAATAAGGGACAATAAGTGTTTGATTCATCCGTGGATCCCGGTTGGCATAGATCTGACGTAGCTTGGCTGTGTCGGGTACCTTTGTCAGCACACCACCCGATTGTGTGGATTCCATCGCTTGTTTTTTAACGGCATTGTCTGCATTATAATTTGGGAAATGGTCATTCCAGTTGAACGGACTTCCGTCTCGGTTTTCGTAACGGTCTGCAAGCCGTGTGCTTGGCATACAGTTGTTCCAGTCACTGCCAAAAGTTGATCTCGTTCCCATATAGAAAGCCATAGGCATCCCATAAGGAAATCCTGTTCCGCCCATGTTCTGTATAGCAAAGATCATTTCAGGAGCCTGATCCCCTTCCATGGTAAACAATGCCGCATAATTAGCACTGAGGTTATAACCGTAATTGTTGGTTTTGTTATAGACAATTTCTTCAAAATCCCGGATTGCTGATGTCCAATCTTTATTGTACAGGGCTACTTTGCCTCTCAAAGCATAGGCTGCACCCTTTGTGATTCGACCATAGTGTTTTGCGTCATACGTTACAGGTAATTTATCGATAGCATAGTTGAGGTCCGCAAGGATGAATTTCTTGACATCTTCAATGGAAGAACGGCTATTTTTGAGTGAACTAAAATCTCTGTTCAGATCAACTGTCTCGTCATATATTGGCAAAGCTCCATAAAGATTTGTCAATTGAAAATACATTAGCGCACGGAGAAATTTTGCTTCGGCAATAAAACCTTCCTGTTTGGCTTTATCTATGGTCATCGGCTGAATATGGGCGATGGCATGGTTACAGCGTTGGATCAGGTCATATCCGGCCTGCCACCTTTCCACAATAACGGATGAGCGGTCTGTAAATGTACCGCTGATGACTTCGCCTAGGCCTGGAGGATCATAGCCCAGCCCAATATCACTGAGCCCATCATAAGAAAATTGTAAACCGAAGGTCGCTTCCTTTTTTAGATCATTATAACAACCTAATATGCCAGCGAGCGCCTGGTCTTCATTTTGCCAGAATGTATCGGCACTGACCTGACTGTAAGGTGTTGTATCGAGCTTATAACAAGATGATAATGCAATGCATCCCGCTATGAGTAGTGAAATCTTTTTCATGATATTTGACAACTTAAAATGTTAAACTAAGACCGAAGACAGCCTGTTTCATTGTTGGGTAATTGGTGCCACTCACCTCGGGGTCGAATCCTTTGTAACTAGTAATCGTCCAGAAATTTTCCAGCGATCCAAAAACACGTAGATTCTGAACCTGGATCCGTTTGGTAATCTCATTCGGAATGGTGTAGCCGAGTTGGATATTTTTTACACGGATAAAAGCTTTGTTCTGTAACCAGAAATCACTGTTTCTGGTGTTTCTTGTATCTGTGTATGGCAAGAGTCGTGGATATCTGGCATCAGTAGCTCCATCTGTCCATCTGCCATCTGCGATTTCCTGGTTGATTTGGTAGCCCCAACGTACAGTTGGTGTGTAATAATTATCTATCCAAATAGCCTTATTGCCTGCATTACCCTGTAGAAAAACCGAAAAGTCAAAACCCTTATAATCAAATCCCATATTAAAGCCATAAGTGATCCTTGGCGCAGTACCATGCCCGACAGGTACCCGGTCATTGTCGTTAATGATGCCATCACCATTGGCGTCCTTATAGAGTAAATCGCCTTTCTTTGGTGTCCCATAGGAGGCAAATGGGTTTACTTTTTGGTTTGTATTTGGATCAGTAGGAGCATTGTCGATCATTTGTTGTACGAGTTGGATGTCTGCGTCTGTCTGCAAGATGCGATCGGTCAACAAAATATACTGCGTGTTGATGGCATAGCCCTCTTGTAAAAGATTCGCTCCTGAAATAGATTTGTCGTTGCCTTTAAATTTGACCACTTTATTGTCAATGAAGGTGAAGTTACCACCGATATTGAATTTGAAATCATCCCCAATTTTGTCGCGGTAGTTGAGGTTAAGTTCGATACCATTATTGCGGACTTTTGCTGCGTTGGTACGTGGTATGCTTGCATTTCCGACAACTAACGGTGCTGGTAGGTCGATCAGGATATTGTCTGTTACTTTATTGAAAACATCAATTGAACCGCTCAATTTGTAATTGAAGAGGTCAAAATCCAGACCCGCATTCAGGATATAGGTATTTTCCCAGGTCAATAAAGGGTTGCTCAAGACAGTCTGGGCAAATCCGACATAAAGCTGATTGTTCAGGATGTAATTGGCCGGATTGTATAGTGTCTGATATTCGTAGTTGTTAATATTAGCGTCTCTGCGGAAAGATGCGTCTGAAGTACCATTGTTGCCCAATGCACCATAGGAGGCACGGAATTTAAGACTTGGCATCCATTTGACATCGTAGAAATCTTCGGAAGAGATTTTCCATCCGAAAGATGCCGAAGGGAAGGTACCCCATCTGCTTTTTCCTGTCATAAAGCGCGATGAACCGTCGGTACGGAGATTGGCTTCCAAGAGGTATTTATCATCCCAGGAGAGGTTGAGTCGCCCAAAGAAGGAGCGCATGGCCCAATCCGTGGTGTTGCCGGAGGCGGAAGCATCCATTGTCGCCGCGTTTAACACCGTAAGTGAAGGATCGACGAGATCCAGCTTGGATGCCGCAAACCAACCATCTTTAAAATATTCCTGGCTGGCACCCACCATCACTTCATAATTTAATTTATCAAATAACTTGTTCTTGTATTTGGCAACTCCGTCCATATAATAACGGTATGATTTAACAGACTCGTTGGTAACAGAGGAACGTCCAGTGCCAGCGGTGGCGACGGTATTAGTCAAGAAGTCCCAACGATCGTTGAACACAGGCTGCGAATAGATAAAATCGTCGTCATAAGTATAGGTGTACGATCCTTCGATAGAAAGGCCTTCAATGGGCTTTAACTTTCCATAAAACCGGGATACAAAGCGATTTTTGTTAATATTACCCTTTTGGGCATACAGGCGGTGAAGCACATTGTTGGATTGTGGGTTCTCTTCCGGATTGCTGGGCGAACCGAATCGGCCGTCCGGAGCTCTTAGTACCATACCTGGGGTACTCGCTCCCGCAAAGGTGAATACATCATCAATGATATTGGTGCCGATATCGGTCTTTGAGACGACACCATTGATATTCGCTCCAAGCGTAAGCCAGGGTTTTACATCGGCTTCGAGGTTGATGCGACCAGTATGACGTTTGTAGGTAGCTTGTTCAATAACACCGGGATTATTTAATAGACCATAGGAACCGAAAAATTTAATTTTTTCACTTCCACCTGTAAAGGACAGATTGTGGTTTTGGCTGATCTTATTTTGAAATAGTTCAGACACCCAGTCTGAATTGGGATATTTCAACGGATCTTGCCCTGAATTTTGTCGCCAAAGATCTATTTTTTCCTGTGAAAATGTAGGTTTCGCATTTGGATCGCCATTTTTGTACCCTTCATTAATCAGCTCCATATAATTGGCATAGTTGGAAACCATTTGGATGGTATTGGAAGGTTTCTGGCTAGAGAAATAATTATTATAGGTAACCTTAAACTGTTCGGTCTTTCCCTTTTTCGTCGTGATGAGGATAACACCATTGGCTGCGCGTGAACCATAGATGGAAGCTGAAGCTGCGTCTTTCAATACCGACATACTTTCGACGTCCTGTGGATTGATTAGATTCATATCACCGATAACACCGTCGATCACAACAAGTGGATTCGAATTGTTTAATGTTCCCTGACCACGTACCCGAAGAGTACCACCATCGCTCCCCGGTCTACCTGAACCTTGATTGACATATAGCCCCGGTGCCTGACCTGCTAAACCCGCAGATAGGGAGGTAACGGGCCTGCTTTCCAGGACTTCTGACATTTGAACAGAGGATACTGAACCTGTCACATTCTCTTTTTTCTGCGTACCGAAACCAACGACGACAACCTCTTCAAGCCCTTTAGATTCTTTATCCAGGGTGATTGTTAAGGGTGAACCGGCATGGGCAACAGTTTCGATGGTTTTGTAACCAATACTTCTTACCACCAAGATGACATCTTTCTGTTGGCTATTGAGTTCAAAAAAACCGGTTGCATTAGTCGATGTGGCTTGATTGGTCCCTTTGATTTGGATCGTCACATTTGCTATGGCCTTACCTTCACTATCTACGACTTTACCTTGGATGGAACTCTGTTGTATGGCTAGCGAAAGCTTGCTATGGGTAAATTTAGGGGTCAACGGGGCGGCGTGGGAAGTTGCCAGATTGGATACGACCAACAGGCAGGATAATGGGATTGCCGCTTGCACCCAGCGATTTTTCGCAACGGATGCGTTTTGGATCTTAATCATAGGCTTTGTTAGATTTAATTGGATGAAAAAATGAATTTTCTGTACTGTGAATTTACAGCATTCAGTATAAACGATTCTGTCATTTCGTCGCAATCGTTTTCGTAAAGAAATCAGTATGCTTCTAGCTGAATTTATGCTGAAAAGAAGCCAGATATAGGCAGTGAAATTGTATTTATTCCGTAAATTGATGGTTAATGGTAGCGGTTTGCATTTGTTTATCGTTAACAATGAAAATTATATAAACCTATTTTCTTTATGATGACTATCAAAAAACTGTCGTTATTGTTATGTTTGTCGATCGGGGGCTGTCTCGTACACGCACAAACTAAATGGAATGTGAAAGCAGGCCTGAACTTCTCGAATATCGATGCAAAGAACAAGGATGGTAATAAAGCAAATACGGAATCCGTCGGAGGTCTGTATTTAGGAATTGGTCCGTCGATAAGAATGAGCGAGCGTTTCGCTATTGAGCCGGCGGTTGTATTCGCCAAACGGGGCTTCGAACGAAATGAAGGTAAAATCATAGGCTGGGGCAATAATTTTAAGGCTAATACTTCCTATCTGGAATTACCCATTGATGTTGTTTTTAATTCACCAAATCGGTAACGATCAACTGCAATTTGGACTTGGGCCTTATATAGGCTTTGGATTAGGGGGGAAATGGAAAACTCCAGAAACAGTCTATATTGATGATATCGGTATAGGTTAGAAAGGTGATATTAAGTTTCAAAATGATGCCAGTATAGCGGATTATGGAGATTATATTCTTGGAAAATCGTTTGATTACGGTGTTCGGGCCAAGGCGAACTATCTATTCAGGGGACATTATCTTGTTGGTATGGAGTTTCAAAAAGGGATTGCTAATTTGGAATCAAAATGGGGCGATTATAAACCTGGGGGATCACTAAGAAATCGTTCATTAGGAATTTCTTTGGGTTACAAGTTTTAGAAACTATTTTTTTATTATAGCTATAAGCCTGTATTTAAAAAGATTGATTCCTAAAATGATTTTAGGAATCAATCTTTTTAGATCGTAAGTCTATTCGAGTCTATTATATGTAGCGTTTAGAATTCGATCCTATAGTTAATGGTCGGTATGATACCAGTCCATTTTTGCGGCTCGATGATACGTTTGCTGAAATTGTAATGCATCCCGACAGTATTCTCTCTATTGAGGATGTTTTGAATATCCAGAATAAGGAGATGACTCACTTTTTTACGATTTATTCGATATGTCGATGAAAAATCAAGTCGAATATAAGGATCGGCAGTTAGCGTATTAATCCGGCTTTGATCGATGATTTCCTCATCTAAACGCAAGGATTCATCTTCCAGAACCGGTGAGTATTTTCTCCCGCCGGCATAGATCAGTTTTGCATTCAGACCAAATAGGTTGTTTTTATTCTTTCCTACTGTCCATTCTCTTCCCAATAATAGATTACCAACATAGCGTGTATTGAATGTTGTATTGTATTCTTTACCATTGAGTGCTTTGAATTTGGAATCAAATACCGAAGTGGTAGCCATAAAATAATAGCCTTTGCTGAGTGATTTTTCAACCGTTAACTCAATACCATAATTTCTGCCTGTACCTTTATTGACCAGTTGACGATAGGTTGATGTACCAATAGCTGAAATATCTGATACGTTGAGTAGGGAGAAATTCATTGCTGGATCTGAAGAAACCGGGACATTATATAGATGTTGATAATAGACTTCGGTCTTAACCCGGAGTGTCCGGCTTAGATTCTTTTCATACCCAACAACAGCCTGAGCAGACTTGGTAGGAGATAGTGCGGTATTGTCTGTTGTATTTTGTCCGGTTCCGCTCTTGGCAAAATAATAGCTGAGTGGTTCTAAACGATTGTAAAGCCCGGTACCAAAGGATATCGTCTGGTCTGCTGCGACCTTCCAGTTTAAGCCCAATCGGGGTTCTGCAGTCCAGCTTTTACTTAAGGCAAAATAGTTGGCATGTACACCCGTATTTAATGTCAGACGGTCGGATAGTTCAGTTTTGAGTTGTGCAAAGGCGTCATAGGTACTGGTACTTCCATTTTCATTGATCCGTTCTTTTAATGCCGCGAGTTCGGTATCGTAGGTTAGCGCATAGAGATCATAGCGAAGCAGGCTGGCATTGATACCCGCACGGATCGTGTTTTTGCTGCTCGCTCTATAATTGAGGCTTCCAGCATAACGGATTGCGGTATTTGTAAATTTATCTTTGTGATATAGGCTAGTTACATAATCCTGTGTCAGGGTATCTGTTTTATTGGAATTGCGGCTGATTGATGCCGAAATAATATTGGTGAAATACAGCCTATCATTGGCGATATATTGATGTTTTAGTCCAGCACTTCCGGCGTTAAATCCCAAGTTCATGTCTTGCGCATCTGTTCGTTCCTCCCATTCTTGGAAATTGCGTTTGGCAGTTTCCTTTATTTTTCCGAGACCGCCTATCCCAAACAACGAAAATGTTCCGGCCTTTTTGGTTGGAAATACAAAATTGAAGGAGAGGTCCTGATATTTTGGGATACCGGTATCCGAGACTTTTACACCTACTTTTTCCAATAGACTCAATGAGGAGTACCGGTAGCTGATTAAATACGAGGCATCGCTTCCTTTTTTGAAAGGACCTTCTAAAGTTGCACCTACCCCCAACACGCCGACATTGAATGTGTATTCGCGTTTATCGGTATTTCCCCTTCTAAATCTAAGGTCAAACACCCCCGATATGGCGTTGTTGTATTCAGCGGCCAGTCCACCTGTATAGAAATCAGATTTTCCCAAAACCATGGTATTAAGCATGCTTATCCCCCCACCAGCGGCTCCCTCGGCACCAAAGTGGTTGGGATTTACAATTTCGATCCCTTCCAATCGCCACTGTAAGCTTTTAGGTGAATTTCCGCGCACAATAATCTCATTATCGTCACCACCAGCGACGACTCCGGGAAAGCTCTGTGCCATTCTTGCGGGGTCAAAGAAAGCCCCAGCATACCGATTGGTCTCCTCAGGTGAAAATGAGCGACCACTGGTCATTGCCATTTGATTTAAAGGTTGCTTTCCCGTATTGGCGTAGACGACAGCTTCGTTCAGCGTGTTTGCCTGCGGTTCCATTTCAATGTTAAGTATATTCTCACGCCCGGATGTAATGAGCAATTCTGATAATTCTTCCTGTCGGTAGCCTGCCATGCGTATTTGCAGGACTTGGCGCCCTACAGGAACTTGCAGCAACCTAAATATGCCTTGCTGATCTGTACTCACAGATTTTGTATTGCCATTGGAGGACAGTACAATAGTAGCACCAAAAATTGGAAGTCTTGTATTTTTGTCCACGACAGTACCTTTAACAGCCTCGGTCACGACCCGTCGGTTTGTCTTCGTCGAATCTTGTGCCTGGGCAAGTGATTGCGTGGCCTGAGTCGCCAGCGCAATTATTAAGATTGATGTTAGTTTCATATTGATTAAGCTTTATCTCTATGACAGTTAACTTTCACTTTACCCTTAGTGATTAGTATAATTTTTTTTAACTGTTTCTTTTCCTCCTCAAAAATTTCAAATTGATGGAATGTTATTAACAAAAATGATTCTTATATTCAGTTAATTAACATTGTTATTAACATTTTTATACGCAGGTCGATGATGATGAAAAGCGAGTCGAGAAGGTGCAAGAATCTATCAGTCCTTTTTGGAAAAATACCCTTATGTGCGCATTGTACAAACAGATTGTCCTAATCTTTGGACCGAAGCAATTGCCGCGCATTCGGAAGTCAGTCGTTCTCAAGAATAGTTCGAATCTTTTATCTCTTTGGTTAGAAAATGTTCTCATCTTGTAGCGAAATTCGACACTGAAACGTTATAAAATTATAACTAAATGAGAACCAGGATGAATAAATTATTTAACGGGATTCTAGTATTGATTTTGTTTTGCAGTTGCAGTAAGAATACCATCAGTCCGGAAAAAATCGCGCCGGAAGATGTGAAAAAACAATTGGAAGCTTATGATTGGACTCCGACATTTTCTACCAGTGATACTAAAGATGAGCAGTCTCATTATAAACCGGAAGATTGTGAAAAGGATAATATTTATTCTTTCTCTTTTGGCAGTGATTTTCAAAAATTAAAACTAGAGCGCGGAAAAGAGCTTTGTGAGGTTGATAAAGGAACTTTTGAACAGTTTATTTTAGATGGAAAGTCTGAACGGTCTTTTACCTATGACAAAGAGAAAAAGAGCATTAAGTTTGCTGATAGTGATCAGTACGAGAGCTATGGTGTCCTTGTGGACGGAGATTATTTGGTCTTAACCTATCGAAATAACAATCCCCTTGCTTTTGTTATTTCCAGGGCATATTATTTTAAGGGAAAAATTAAAGAAAAAAATAAGTAGCATTCCTATAACACATGAATGGAAAGACGGCTTGCCGTCTTTTTTATTTTAGGCTATAGACAATCTCTTTTTACAGGCGATGGATCGTACTTGTATAATAACCGTTAGTAACCTTTTTAATGCATTGCTGAATTTCCAATATCAGAAGTGGCCTTATAATTTCTACATGTGTGCTACTGATTTCTTAACCATAATATTGAATATTCATATTGAAAATTATCGTTAATTACTGCATAAATGTTGGCAGTTGATTGATTCTACTGACTCTATTACTTAAATTTCTATAACAGAAAAATTATCTTGATTATTATCTTTAAATCCTTATTTTAGTCTTTTGGAAACCGGTTGCATAACTCCGATAATTTTAAACTACATGAAACTCCGAATATTACTTTTGACAGCGATGTCAACATTGCTTTATCCACAGCTCCAGGCGCAACAATTGCCTTATAAGGATAGCCGTCTCACCACCGAACAACGTGTCAATGATCTTTTGGGGCGAATGACCGTGGAAGAGAAGGTGGGGCAGCTGAGCAAATTGCTTGGATGGGAAATGTATGAGAAGAAGGGGAAGCATGTTGGGGTGAGCGACAAATTAAAGAAAGCGGTCAAAGAGCAGCACATCGGGTTGTTGTGGGCAACACTGCGTGCCGATCCCTGGACGCAAAAAACACTCCTGAATGGTCTTAATCCGATTGAGGCTGCACGTGCGACCAATGCCATTCAACAGTATATGCTGGATAGTACCCGTTTGGGAATCCCATTGCTGCTGTCGGAAGAGGCTCCACATGGACATATGGCTATTGGTGCTACGGTATTTCCAACGGCAATAGGGCAAGCGAGTACCTGGAATCCGACGCTGATTCAACGCATGGCATCAACAATAGCGCTGGAAACCTACGCTGTAGGTGGAAAAAATGGCTACGGTCCGGTCCTGGATCTTGCGCGCGACCCACGCTGGTCGCGGACAGAAGAAACTTATGGCGAAGATCCATATTTAACGGGCAAGATGGGAACTGCAATGATCCGTGGTTTTCAGGGCGAGAAACTTGGACAACAGGATAAAATCATTGGTACATTAAAACACTTTGTCGCTTATGCGGCACCAGATGGTGGGCACAACGGTGAATCGGTATCATTTGGTGAGAGGAGTCTAAGACAGTATTTTTTACCACCTTTTGAAAAGGCCGTTAAATCTGGCGCAGGCTCGGTTATGACTGCTTATAATAGCATTGATGGAATTCCATGCTCCGCAAATCCCTGGTTGTTAAAGGATGTTCTCCGTAAAGATTGGGGTTTTACTGGATTTGTGGTATCAGATTTATTGAGTATCTCTGGCCTTAATGGGGGGCATGCTACAGCCGCTACAGCGGAGGAAGCTGCTTCACAAAGTATACATGCGGGATTGGATGTTGACCTGAGCGGATCGGGATATGGTCCAAATCTTTTGAAAGCTGTGCAACAGGGCCAGGTGGAGCCCGCTGTATTGGATACCGCAGTAGCCCGCGTATTGCGGATGAAGTTCAATCTTGGTCTATTTGACCGACCTTATGTGGATGAGAAACTCGTTGTTCAAAAAGTTGCCACAGCGCAGAATAAATCTGTTGCGCGACAGGTTGCCCGGGAATCCATCATCTTGCTGAAAAACGAACAAAATACCCTACCATTGAGCAAATCGTTGAAACGCATCGCGGTCATCGGACCAAATGCCGACAATGCTTACAATCAATTGGGTGACTATACTGCTCCACAGGCTGATGGCAAGGTTCAAACTGTATTGACAGGTATCCGCGCAGCGGTAGGCAAAGAAACGCAAGTTGATTATGTAAAAGGTTGCGCTATCCGTGACACGACGAAATCTGATATTGCGGCTGCGGTGGCAGCAGCACAGCAAGCTGATGCGGTGGTTTTGATTCTCGGCGGTTCCAGTGCACGGGATTTCAAAACTTCCTACCAGGCAACGGGAGCGGCGAATGTAGATCCGAATACAGTCAGTGATATGGAAAGCGGTGAAGGATTTGACCGCGTTTCGTTGGATATGATGGGTGATCAATTAAAACTTATGAAAGCGATCCAAGCAACAGGAAAACCTGTGGTGCTGGTGACGATTATGGGAAGGCCGCTTAATCTAAATTGGGCAGCAGAACATATTCCTGCAATTGTGAATGCCTGGTATCCAGGACAGGAGGGCGGATTGGCCATTGCCGATGTCTTGTTTGGTGATTATAACCCAGCCGGCCGGTTACCGATTTCTGTACCACGCTCTGTGGGTCAACTTCCGGTACATTATAATCATACAAAACCTAAACATCACGATTATGTGGAGATGTCCGCGAAACCTCTATATGCTTTTGGCTATGGATTAAGTTACAGTAAGTTTGAATACAGCAACCTACAGATAGGACTGACCGAAGGGGCGGATGATTTTGTCTGTACAGTATCCTTTGATGTCGAAAATAAGGGTAGTGTGACCGGCGATGAGGTGGCACAGTTATATGTTGTCGATGAAGTCAGTTCGGTGGTAACACCCATTATGCAGTTAAAACAATTTGAACGTAAAGCTATTGCAGAAGGAAAGAAAGAGAAGTACACTTTCCACTTGAGCAAAGAAGACCTTAAACTGTGGAATGCAACTCATGCATGGAAAACAGAAAAAGGGAAATTCAGGTTGCTGGTTGGTACATCATCCGATGATATCCGATTGAAAGGGGAGATGGAGCTAAAGAAGGATTATTAATTAATCCTTCTTTAGTTTATAGGTATAACTATTGTTCTGGTAAGGATCTTTCGTCAGGATAAGTTCTTTGCCATCCAGGGTATAGCTATATTCGCGATTCAATATCAATGCCCAGTCAAAGTCTGCAGTCCAAAAGTTTTGATCCTTGAAAACAATCTTGTTTCCAATAATTTCAAATGTTCCTGAGCCACCTGCAGGGTATCTGTCCTTATTTGTAGAGCAAAAGAAGCTATCTGCTTTAAATTTTACATTGACATCTCCAGTGAATGTTTTGTCTTGATTTTTATAGTGGACAGTAAATTTTCCAGAGTAGCTACCCTCTAGTGCTGTTATCTTTTTGGATTCTTCCTTTGAGCAACTTGCAAATAAGAGTGAAACGCCGAGAAGAAAGGAGTTCTTTAATAAGGTCATAATTTGTCTTTTATAGCATAACGTAACGAACTTTCTTTTGCTACAAGAGGGTGATTTATTTTAATCGGATATACTTGAT
Source organism: Sphingobacterium sp. GW821-FHT03E03 (assembly GCF_059420745.1). Taxonomy (NCBI): domain Bacteria; kingdom Pseudomonadati; phylum Bacteroidota; class Sphingobacteriia; order Sphingobacteriales; family Sphingobacteriaceae; genus Sphingobacterium; species Sphingobacterium sp. GW821-FHT03E03. Next base: position 264,728 of record NZ_JBWKUH010000002.1, on the reverse strand, counting down.
ACTCTTTCTATTCCAGGTATAGGTGATATGTATTAGACCAGTTTTATCTTGTATAATGGTCGGATAAGAATATTCGTCTCCTTTGACCCCATCTTCCAAGGTTAGTGTATCATGCCAGTGAAGACCATCATGGGATGTTGCGACATGGAGTTTTGTTCGCCCTTCCCACCAGTCATTTCCAGCTATTGCTGGATTGTAAACGATCATAAATAGTCCATTTTTCAATCGGATGGCATCAGTAGCCGAGTTGGGGTTGAGCAGGTTGGTTGCCTTCCAAGGTCCCCAGCTGTTGCCTTGGTCAGAGGAAAAAGCACTCATTACTTTATTTTCTTTACTACGACAAAGTACCTGGAGGCGGCCATCTTTGTGTGGAACAATACTGGGCTGAATGACTTGAATACTTGTGTCAGGCCGAATTGTATGAATAGACCAGGTTTTACCGTGGTTGTGACTGATTTCTATATGTGCTTTCCAGATTTCGTCTTTTGATTCAGTACTGGAAGGAGATAGTATATTCCCATTAGATAATGTAAATGGTTTGTTTTTGATTGGTCCGAAAATACCATCAGGTAATGCCTGTGCTGCAGACCAGTGATGACCTTTGTCTATGGAATATTTGACGTAGCCTTTCCATTCGCGTGGATTAGGGCCAATTTTATAAAACAAATAGAGGGTATCGTTCTTTGATTGTTGATAGAGTACAGGGTTCCAGGTCGGATAACGCTTGTCTGCAAGAATCCCGTCAGCGATTTGGACTGGGGATTGCCATTTGCCATTTGTATAATGAGAACTCCATATTACCACATCGGGATTGGATTCATGTGTACCGCCAAACCAGCAGGCCAGGAGGCTGTCTTTGCCAATGGATTGTATGGTTGAGGCATGGCATTGTTTGAAACTGACCCGTCCCTCTTGGAAGATCTGCTGGGACGACATTATCTGCGGCTTATAGCTTTTACATGAATAAAATGTTAGGAGTATTAATGCTAAAAATAAGGTTATTTGTTTCATTCTGTTAGTATGTGCTGCTAAGTTCACCAGTGTTGTTTTTTTATAGCTAGTGTCTTTAATTATTCGGGTATTAATTGGGGACAGAGGTCGGGACGATTTATATTTGCTGGTTTTCAGTAGTCAAATGAAAGCCTTTGAAAATACCTGAAGTCGATCATCGTTATCGGATAATAAAAAAGCAGCTGATGTAATTCAGCTGCTTTTTTATTATTTGCTTTGCAATTGAATCGCGGTAGCATAATTGAATCTGGTGCCCGGACTTCTCAGGGTGATCTGATTGTCACGTTGTGACCAATCCAAGCGACCTTTGTGGCCCAAAATTGTGATTTTTTTCACTTTAAAATCCGCTGGAACCTCAAAGACATATTCATTAGGTTGTTGATAAGCGTCTCCCGCTGAAAGGTGAAATACATTAACGATCTTGCTGTCCTTACTTCTGGTGTAATAGTAATCACCTTGATGATAAGGGGCAACGGTACGTGTTGCATATACGGCGCTTTGATTGATTTTCATCCAAGCTGATAATTCATTTAGACGATCATAAGCTGCTTGGTCATAATCACCTTTGGGGCCAGGGGCGATATTAAGTAAATAGTTACCACCACGGGAAATAATCTTGACAAGCGTTTCGACAATCTTCTTTGTTGGTTTGTAATTGTCATTTGGAACATAGCTAAAGGAGTCTCCCATAGTGATGCAGCTTTCCCATGGAATATCCAATGGATGCTCAGGGATAGCCTGTTCGGGTGTCACATAGTTTTCCCAGTTTCCGGGAACAGTACGGTCTACCACGATGAGGCCTGGTTGATTTTTTCGAGCCATACCACCGATACGGTCCATGTCAATATTTTGATCCACCTTGATTGTCTGTTGCCAGTCTACTGACTTGTCTACAGTTTCTAAGGGACGTACTTGTCCACCATCCAACCATAGAATATCCACTTTACCATATTCCGACGTTAGTTCATTGATCTGGTTGTAGGTGAAATCTTTAAATTTCTGCCAACGTTCAGGATATTTTTTCGGATCATAATTTACATTTCTGTCCTTAGGTGGGAAATAGGGCCACCAATAATATTCAGAGTGCCAATCCGGTTTGGAGAAATAAGCTCCGATTTTGAACCCGTCGTTGCGAAATGTATTAAAGATTTCTTTGGTCACATTTGCCTTTGGGTTGGAGGAGAAAGGCGTTTTGGTAGAAGTGATCTTATAATCCGATTCTTTGGTGTCGAACATCGCAAAACCATCGTGGTGTTTGGTTGTAAAGACCACATATTTCATTCCGGCTGCTTTTGCTGCGTCGGCCCATTTTTGAGGATTGAAATCCGTCGGGTTGAATGTTGTCTGTAGATTTTCGTAATTCTTGAGGTATTCAAAATAGGTTTTACCATGCTCTGGTTTGCGCTGTGTCCAGCCTTCATCTTCGGGGCAGATACTCCAGCTCTCAACAATTCCCCATTGACTGTAGGTTCCCCAATGCATGAAAAGACCGAATTTCATGTCCTGCCATTGTTCGAGGTTTTCGATCACTAAGGGATCTGTCGGTTTTTGGTAGCCACCGGATACATTGTGTGCCTGCCCAAAAGTCAATGTGGCGGTTGTTGCCAGTAGTGCGGTTGATATAATGGTTGTCAGTTTTTGCATGTATAAATATAATGAAAATGATAATAAGAAAGCCACCCGAGAGTGGCTTTCTGTAGGAGATGTAGAGTTGATTAATTGACGTCCCAGAAGATTTTGGTATCACGTGTATCTTTTGATCGTACAGCTTCATAATTTTCCGAATTATTGGAAATTTCACCTGTAGGGTATAAGAATCTTGCTGGTGGATTCGCATAGTTTGCTAATCCAGCTTTTAAAATAGTGATTTTAGGATACCCAGTTCTTCTATATTCCGACCAAGCATGCTGCGCTTGTAGGAAACCATAGTGAAGCCATTTTTGAGTAAGAATCAAATCTAGCTTAGCCGTAGAACTTCCTGCATATTTTATCGTTGAATTTTCTACAAAGTTATTTATGATAGCATCCGATGGTTTTATTTCAGCTTTCAGACCTTCATTTGCCATCAAATTATTCAAATAATAATAGAAGGACACAGATTGTTTAATTGCCACTTCGTATGCATTTTTTGCAGTTGCATCGCTTCCCCAGCGAAGGTATGCTTCTGCTTTGTTTAAATTCGTCTCGGATGCAGTCATTACAATACCCGGAAGTAATTTGTTATCGAAAAATGTCGCCGAGTCTAATACTGAATATTTTTGGTAATTTGTTAAGATATCGTTTTCCGTAAATGTAATAGGCATCGCTTTATATTCCTTGTTAGGCGTAAAAATGCCATCTTTGGTTACACCAAATTTATCATAAAATACAGGTATACGTGGGTCATTTGCTGGTTTCATAACCATATTCAGCATGTAATCCGTTGCATATTGATTATTTCCTTCCGTCAGCGCATCTCTCAATGTGGTCGTATTTGTTGTCAATGGCTGCAATAGGATGTCAGCACTAGCAGCGATATAATTTGCATCGTTGCCGCCATCAACTAAAGGATAATTGGATGGATTGTTTAACATCTCCATAACCTCTGTTCTTGCTTTACCCTCATCGACATTTGAAATCCGCATCAATAAACGTAAACGCAAAGAGTTGGTATATCGTCTCCATTTATCAGCGACACCTTTGCTCAAAATATCGTATTTAGAGAAATATGGCGTAGTGGTAGCTTTGGAGAAATATGTGTTTATTACTTTAAGATCTTCAATAAAGGAATAATAAAGATCCTTTTGATTATCAAATTTTGCCTTTTTTATGGTTCCGTTTGTCGGAAGGCTGCCAGCTTCAGAAAATGGGATGTCACCAAAATTATCAATTAATTTTGATGCTTCATCGTAAACTACCACTTTCGCCGCCTGTAGGAAAATTTCCTGATTAGCTTTTTCTTCAGCTGATAACGCAGCATAAGCGACTTCCATCTTTCTGTAAACACCTAGAACACCAGGAGAATAAAAATCTTTCCAGTAATCATATGAATAGCTATCATTTGGCTGATACATATTATTGGATGGAATAAAAGAAGATGTTTGTGTATAGATAGATTGTCTTGACAATATGAAGGTTCTATAGTGCCAATAAGATGGTCTAACTCTGTCATTATTCAAGATGTCAGTAAAGAAACCAGATATACTGGCTTCAGTAGTTTGATCAGGATTTTCAAACGCATCTTCCAGTTGTGTCTTACATCCTGTAAGACCTAAGGTAGATAACGCGAAAAATAGGGTTATATAAAATGATTTTTTCATGATTAATTGCGATTAAAAATTAGCATTTAGTGAGAAACCAAAACTTCTTGTTGCAGCATTTGATCCTACATCTACACCTTGAGACCACCATTGATTTCCTACTGGAGATTCTGGATCGAGGTTTTCAAGTGTTCTATGGAAATAGAATAAATTTCGTCCTATTAGAGATACCCTTACGTTGTTTAATTTGAGTTTTTGTGTTACAGAAGAAGGAATTCGGTAGCTAATAGATAGTTCACGCATTTTTATGTACGAATTGTCATATATAGCACCTTTTTCAGTCCACGAATCAGCTCCCCAATTAAATGTATTCATGTAATAGTCTGCGGCACTGAGGTGTACGTCATTCTTAGCACCTGTATTTTGGTTTACGCCATCCAATGTGACACCAGTATCTCTATATTCTAAGGTGTTTTCGTACATACCAGCACCCATTGCATATTTCTGATTTTCTGAAACCATTTTCCCCCCGAAGCGGTAGTCAACTGTAAAATCTAGAGACCAGTTTTTATAATTGAATGTGTTTGTCATACCGCCAATTGCTTTCGGCAATATATTACCAACATGTTTATACTTTGTTTTGTCGATAACATAGTAGCCCTCGTCAGAAATCAGATTATTACCCTTTTCATCTTTAGCAATGTCATAAACATATATATTGCCTAGCTTTTCACCTTCTTTGGCTACTATACGTAAGGAGTTTTCATCTGCACTATAAAAAGTTAATTCACTGACGCCAGGAGCTAGCTTTTCTAAAATAGACTTATTGAAGGAGTAATTTAAGCGAGCATTCCAGCTAAAGTTTTCTCGTTGTATAGGCGTACCATTTAATGAAACCTCCAAACCATTGTTAGCAACGCGTCCTACGTTAACGATCTGGGTTGTTGCACCGGTGGAAGCAGGAGTGGTTAATCCAAGAATCTGATTCTTGATATAGTTGTCATAATAGCTGACATCCAATCCTAATCTGTTTTTCAAAAACTTCATCTCCAAACCGAATTCCCATTCGTACTTAGTTTCTGGCATCAAACCCAAATTACCATAAGAAGCACCATAAGTCAATGAGGGAACAGAACCATTAATAGTGGCAATTGCAGATTGAGAGTTGGCAATATTCGCAGCATAAATAGGAGCGTCGTTTCCGACCACACCATAAGAAGCTCTTAATTTACCAAAAGTAAATTTATCGTTCTGTAGGCCGAATGCTTCACTGAATATAAAACTTCCACTGACAGAACCGTATTGATAGTTATTGTTCGCTATTGGTAATGTTGATGAATATTCAGATCTAAAGGTACCATCTAGATAGGCAAAACCTTTGTAACCGATATTTGCCATTCCAAAATAAGCATACTTTAACTTCTCTTTTCGTTCATTTGAGGTTGTTAATTGTCCGTAGCTATTATTTAGACTGAACCAGTTTTCTGTAACCAAACCACCTGCAGTTGCTGAAGACTGATCATCATAATTTTCCTGGCGGGATTGGAAACCTGCACTCACACTGTAATCCCAATCTGTACTAATCTTATTCGCATAAGTTAACAAGACGTCACCATATAAAATAGAGTAGTTACCTTTTGATGTCTCAAAACCTCCTGAACTGCTACCCGTGGAATTATAGCGAGTGGCATATTCGTTGTATTTTTTATTTGTAATTGCAGCAGATGTAAAGTCATTACCGATACGTCCTCTCAGTTTCAAATGATCAACAATATTCCAATTTAATGTTGCACTTGTTAACAATCGATTTTCGGTTTCATCGTAACTATTTCGATATTGTGACCAGAAATAATCAAGTAAGTTATATGGTCGGACAGTGTAAGCAAAGTCTTCTTCGCGTCCCGTTCCAAAGGCTGAGTATTTATAACCGTCTGTTGTTTGATATTTTTCTTTTAAAACGGACATGTCTTCTGTACGGCTGAAGAAGCCTCCAAAGCTACCCAATACCTGTCCCAACAATTGTGAGCGGTTTTGTGTATTCGTATTGGTATAGTTTGCAACGAGATCTAAAGAGAGCTTATCGTGCATCTTTACCGAACTATTTAAATTAAAGGTATTTCTATTTTGCTTTGAACCCGGACTTGTACTTTTGTAGTCCATACGTGTTCCGCTCAAGCGATAGTTTATTTTTTCTGTCTGGTTGGAAATCGCGAAGTTTATATTGGAGTTGTAGCCTGTGTCAAAAATATCACGATAGTTATTTTCGCGGGCTTCATATTTTTTCGTAGAACCATCCCACCAGCGAACATCCTCTCCTGTAAATTTAGGACCGAAGTTTCCATAAGAACGGAAATAAGGGCGTCTTCCAGAAGGTGATTTATCATCGATTATCCAGCCTTCTTCTGTAGCGCCGTTCGCTAAATTTGTGGCAGCATCATAGCCTGGGCCGTAAACATTCTGAAATTTAGGCAAGAAAGCAGCACGTTCTAATGATCCTGTATAGTTGAAATCAACACCTAAGCCTCTTCCTTTAATCCCCTTTTTAGTCGTGATTACAATTACGCCACTGGCTGCATCAGAACCATAAAGGGCACTCGCAGCAGATCCCTTTAAAATGGACATACTTTCAATGTCGGCTGGATTAATATCCAGCATACCATTACCCCGGATACGCTGATCGTCCCAGTAATTATTATTGTTTGATCCTTTGCTTCCATATTGTTCGTCATTACGGATAATCACCCCATCGACAACGTATAATGGTTGACGCTGATAGTTTAGGGAATTGATACCGCGGATCTGAACATTAACAGCACTTGAAGATCCTCCCGGTGCTGTAGTGATCTTAACCCCTGAAGCCTTACCATATAAAGCAGAACCAAAGTTGGTGTTTCCTGCTTTAGTCAATTCTTCGGCTTTGATTGTGCTTACTGCATAACCGAGCGCTTTGGCCTCCCGTTTGATGCCCATGGCTGTGACGACGACCTCTTCTAAAGCCGAAGCATCTTCAGTCAATTTAATGTTAATTGTTTTTGTGGATCCAACGACAATCTCTTGAGATTTGTACCCGACGATGGTTACGCGTAAGGTTTCGCCCTGTGCGGCTTGAATTGTAAATGATCCGTTAGCCCCTGTTTGTGTACCTCTAGTTGTTCCCTTTACAGAAACAGTAGCACCAGAGATAGGTCCATTAGCATCTGAAACTATTCCAGAAATGCTTTGCTGCGCGTAGAGCGATGTTGCACTAAAGAGTGTACATAACGCCAATCCTGCAGTTTTTTTGTAAAATAGACTCATGTTTTAGGTGTTTGTTTAAAAACGTTAGTTAATTATGTTGGTAATGTATTTTTCTATAACCAAGGCTGTTGTGCCCATTTGTTGTGCTTTTTTGTGTAATGTTGAAATTTCAAGGGTAGTCTTTTTGGCGATTTTTGGAATGCTATATTCATTCACGGCAACTTGTATATGAGGAGCAAGAATATGCCCGATCTCTGCACCTCGACCGCTAATAATAATTTTATTAGGATTGAGTATATGAATTAATGTGGAGATTCCTTTCCCTAATAGATAGCCAATCTTCCCAATATTATTAATAGCTACTTGATCCCCGATTTGTACTGATTTTATCAGTGCCTCAACTTTATTGTTCTGTTCTAGCTCTAATTTCTCATAGATTGAATATGCTCCCTTTTTGATATCTTTTTGGATATTTCGGATAGCAGCGCTAATTGATGCCTCTACTTCCAGACATCCTCTCTTCCCACACGAACATAACGTCAGGGTATCAGAAAGTGGGATATGACTGAATTCTCCGGCAAATCCGGAGGTTCCTTTGAATATATCGTCATTGATCAGTATACCAAGTCCAACCCCCCAATTAAGATTGATGACAAGTGAATGGCTGGAGTCTTGAGCTTCACCGAATTTTTTTTCAGCCCATGCGACACAGCGTGAATCATTGTCTATAACAGCAGGAATTTCAAATCTATGTTCGATTTGCTCACGAATATTGTATAGGGGCGAATCTTCGCTGTAGGATTCATTTAACCCTGTTTCGGAATTAACGAAGCCGGGCATGCTAATTCCAATACCTATAACTAAATGTTTTCTTATTTGATGTTTTGAAAGAAAATCTTCTAAAGAATCCATAATTATGGCGGACGCCTCTGAACCTTTCAGATCAATTGGAATATTATTTTCGGAATGAAGTACTTCAGTTCTCAAATTAGATGAGGCAATTGAGGTATAAAACTGATCAATGGATAGGCTTAAAACGATATGATTCAAGTCTTCATTTAGCATATATTGAATAGCCTTCCTCCCTCCAGTAGAGGCTGCATACCCCTTCTCCATAATGATATCTTTCATAAGCAAACCATTTAATTGCTTGGTCACTGAGGGTATACTTCGGGACAATGCGTTTGCTATCTCTGCAATCGGTTGTATTGGCCGGTAATACAAATTTTTTAATATATCGACAACCATATTAGTTCAACTTCAGTGAATAGTGATTTTGGTTTGTAAGTTTAAACAGATATTATTTTACCTAATATCTAAGTTAGTATGCACAACGTTAGTCTTTTCCAAGTCCGAATAACTGAATGAGTTGCGATCTAGACTATGTTGATGTGATAAAGATATGTAGTATTTCTATTAAGTTCAAAATTCTTTTTAAATTTTTTAAAAAGAATTGCTAAAATTATACACATAATACATAAGATGGCTATATCTTATCGTAAAATTGAAAATATTATATGTAACAATTTGTTTATATTTATACAGGTGTTTGATCAGATTTCAAACCAATTACCTCAATTATAAATAAACAATTATGAAAAAAAATCAAATTTTCAAAAGCTTGCTATGCTTAGGAGCTATCCTAAGCTTTGGCTTCACAAAGGCAGATTTAAATTCTAATGCTGAACGCTATTTAACGGCTCCTTCTTCAAAATCGAAAATGGTTATTAAGGCAGCTCTGCCAACGGTACTGAATGGGATATGGAGCGAATCGGCCACAATAGGTTCTGGTCCGATGCCGGCCATGAATTTCGTTGCTTTATATCCCAATAGATGTACTGATGCCATAGATACGGAATGGCAGGTTTCACCTTCGGCAACAATTACATACGATTCGGGATTGGATTGTCTCTTGGAAAACCATACTGGTGTACGGATACAATTTTCTAATAGCGGTACATATACAGTTTCGGCGCGGGTAAAAAATAAAGATGGGGTTTGGACGAATTGGGCTTATACGACAATTACCAAGATGTAGACTCAAGTGATTTTTTCAGGACGATTTAATTGGTAACATATCGGATATCCGCATCATTATGATTAGATTGATTACTCAGATAAATTCAAAATGGTCGTATTGAAAAATTCGGGCATAAAGGCTATATAAAAAAAGGAGGTGTAACATAAGATACACCTCCTTTAAATTTGACTTGTCGTCTAAAAAACTATTTCTGTTTTGCCCACCAAAGTGGTGTCAAGACTTTATCAGCACCACCCAATAGCGATACCGCATTTTGGTATTCAGCAGGATCAGTATCCCTAAATGAAGAAGGGAATGCTAATCGTTGTGGAAAGAATTTGATATTGCTTGTCATAAAGTTTGCTGATGTAAGATCAGGTAAGTTTGGTAAAGCATTTTCAATTGCAGGATTTTCATAGAAAGGTAAACCCAATCTTCTTTGATCATTCCAGGACTCTAATGGTAACCAAGGTAAATTGGCGATGAATTTTTGGGTAATAATTTTCGTCAATAAGTCATTGCGTACTGTACCATTCTTGTAAAGAGAATTGACGGGATATTTAATGCTTACTGTACCAGCAGCATTGGTATAACCATCGATATAATCCATGGTATGTGCATCTCCTGGTTCCGCAATATGTGTAAAACTAACTGATGTACCTACTCTGTTATAATCCGTAGAGCTTAGGTATTCCGAAGCAAACTGACCCACTCCCCAGTAATCAAAATTAGCTCTGACACCATTTTCATAAGCTGCCTGTGCTGTTGTTCCTGTTATCCATCCTTTTAGCGATGCTTCAGCTAAAAGGAAATATGTCTCCCAGTTGGCAAAGAAGATGCGACTATTTGCGCTTCTTCTGAACTGAACGGCGATTGCTGGAACTTTACCAACTAATGTGCTTCTTAAGCGGTTGTTTGTTCCCTTTGCAGCCCAGTCGCCTAATGAGAAGGCATTCCAGGTATATTTTGTGTTTACCGCAATTTTGGTATTGCCATTCACTAAGGTGTCTACCGTTTTTTTAGAATCGTCGCCGTTATCGAAGAAATTGCTATTGTTAAAATCTCCGGGGATAAAAAATGCTTTTAACGCACGTGGATCTATTTTATTTGGTAGACCATCCAACCAGTAACCCGCAGAAGGGTCATTAGTCTTACTCGTGAAATGATTACTGTAACGCTTGCCAATATAGTTTTCGGCTTTAATTGAAGACTTCAGATCTTGAGCAACTTGCTTTTCTGTTTGAATTCCACCTAATCCAAGATAGAGATTATTTAATGTCGCCGAAAGGGCCTGATAGTTCCAACTACGGCTCATGACACCTGTCAAAGGATCCCAGCCATCTTTCTCGGCAACAGTAAAGTTGTCAGTTGTATTGCTGATGTACTTATTGGTAGCGACAGCGGCTTCAAACTCTGATTTTGCTTTGTTTGCATCAACCTCAGATAGGCGCATCGCCAAACGCATCCGCATTGAATTAGCATATTTGATCCACTTCTCATCATTAAACCCATAGGCACGGTCAAACTTGACAACATCATCAGGAACCTTAATGCCAGGTTTCATTTTGGATGTCGCATCTTTAAGCTCATCGAAAAGATAGTAGTAAACATCTTTCACCGAACTGTATTTAGGATTGACTCCTTCTGCAAATGCAATAGGGGTAGGGCCAAAATTATCCGTTACCTCACTGATCAGGTATGCTCTCCAGATACGGGAAATCTGTAATAAATTATTGGTATAATCTTTTGCGGATCCAGCATTGATTTCGTTTGTAGCAACCTCAATTCCTTTGGTAGCATTTTTGATCCATTCAGCTGAATATCTATAATACTCTTTAGACCAATCATCATTTACTGTTCCAGTAGCTAAACCATTGGTCATATGCTGTCTTCCGGTTGTTTTCCAGTCGAGCACAAAGATACGCTCAGCGATATTGGGATCTTGCTGTGCGCCAGTAAGTGAATTGTTAAAAAAGAATTCTATTTTGACCTGATCGTCATTGGCCTTATACGGATTGACGTTCATCTCTTCAAATTTAGAGCATGAGCTGATTACTCCTCCCAGAAGTACTGCAAAACCTATTTTTGATATGATATTTTTCATGATTTATCGTTTTTATTGATTAGAAGCCTAAAGTGACATTAAGGAAGAATGATCTGGATGTTGGCGTAGAGAAGTTCTCAAAACCCGTCGCATTCGAATTGATTGCGAATACAGATTCTGGATCTACACCATTTGCATAACTTTTAATCATCCAAAGATTATTTCCTGTCAAGCTAACTTTAGCGCGTTGTACAATGCTGTTGCCCAGTATGCTTTTTGGGAAATTGTAGCTTAATGTCACATTTCTCAAACGGATATTGGTTGCGTCATACACATTTTGTTCTGTAATACCGTAGTTTCCTGAAGTGGAAGTCACTTGCGTCCAATATAATTGTTGGGTCGTTTGTGTGGTGTTTTTTGTATATGATCCATTAGATGCAATCACACCATCCACGACAAATGGGTTACGCTCACCGTTTGGTGCTGTAATCTCCGCATTACCATTAGCCTGTAGATTGAGATTTGTTCCTGAGAAGAACTCTCCACCAAATCTTCCGTCTACTTGGAAGCTTAATCCAAAGTTTTTGTAAGCAAAATTATTGTTCCAGCCTACTAGTGCTTTAGGGGCTTGGTTTCCAAGTTTGTGAAGGCCACTTGCAGCTTGTGGCAATCCGCTGCCATTTAAGATCAATTGACCATTGAATTCACTATTCGGATCTTCAACTCTTAGAAATTTAGTGCCATAAATATCACCATATAATCCACCTTCAAGTGCACGGATAGAAACGTTGTCATAAGATCCTAATGGATACATGTCCACTCCTTCAGCAAGACTGATGATCTTATTTCTGTTTCTTGAAAAGTTCAGGCTTGAATTCCAGGTTAATTGATCTTTATTGGTTAATATCCTTCCGTCCAATACAATTTCAAACCCTGAGTTCTGAATATTTCCAGCATTGATTTTTTCATATTCATAACCACTATAAGGGTTCATCGGAAGATCAATCAGCTGGTTGGTTGCATTGGTTTTATACCAGGCAAAATCCAATCCTAATCTGTTGTTGAATAATCGGGTGTCGAAACCAAATTCGATGGTTTTGATTAGCTCGCTCAGGATGCTAGGGCTATATTTGGTATTCCCCATACCAGCTGTCGTATTACCATTTGGATCTTTCCCAATGTTGTAAACGTTATACAATTGGAAGGATGGAAGATCGTTACCAACCTCTGCATAGGATCCTCTCAATTTCGCAAAAGATAACCAGCTAGGTAATGAACCCCCAGTTTTGTTAATCATATCCGAAATTACCCATGATCCACTTACAGAAGGGTAGAAGAAAGATCTGTTGTCCAATCCTAGCGCTGATGACCAGTCATTTCTTCCAGTTACATTAAAGAATAGGTAGTTGTCGTAATTGATTTCCGCAGTAGCGTATAGTGAGTTGATCTGCTTTTGCAATAAACTCTGTTCGATTGTAGGAAAAGATTTACTGTTGTTGATGTAGAACAAGTTTGGAACCTGAAGTTCTCCTGTACTTGCATCTATCCCAGTAGATCTCGTCTTCATAATTTGTCCGAATACGGAAGCAGATCCACCCCATTTTCCGATCAAATTATCTTTACGCGCATTTAACGCAACAGTGAAGTTGTTTTCAAAGAAAGTGTTTTTACCTACGCCATAACTACCGCCTGTAATCAATGGGCTACCACCGTAAGTTTTGTTTTCATAATTGGTCGTATACTGATCACGTCCAAATCTTGCTTCCGCATCTAACCAATCATTGAATTTGTACTTGATGTTTCCATTCATGATAAAACGGTCACGAATATCATTGTTCAGACGGTATTTTTCCAACCAATAGGGGTTCATCGTTTTATTCTCACTTGTTCCATACCAAGCCATATCCCCCACTGCATTCAATGGATTCTTAAAGTCAAGAATATTCATGGAACGAGGCATGGTAAACAATGTGCTATACACATTTGAATTATTCTGTCCAGAGATAGGTCTGTTTTTGGCGTTCATATTCATGTACTGCACCTTGACATCTGTAGTCCAGCGTTTATCAGGGCCAAATGATGAAGTGACCTTAGTCATCAAATTGATTCTCTCTAATGAAGAACCCGGGATCTTACTTTGATCATTTAGATAGGTCGCAGAAGAATAGATGTTGGTCTCGCCCAGCTGTTGTTGAAAAGCAAGGTTTTGTGTATGATTAACCCCCGTATTGAAGTATGCACCAATATTGTCATATACCTTGCTTACTTTATCGCCCCAGCTCGTTGTGCTTATTGGATTATAAACACCATCTTTTCCTTGGCCATAGCTATTTTGAAGCTTTGGTGTCATGAAGATGGTTTCAAGGCCGATGGTTGAAGAATATGTGATACCAGCACCTTTTTGCGCTTTACCTGATTTGGTTGTGATGACGATGGCACCATTACCAGCTCTTGATCCATATAACGCTGATGCCGCACCGCCTTTAAGGACAGACATACTCTCGATATCGTCGGGGTTGATATCGCCCAATCCGCCGCCCATATCGGTCGCTGGATTCCACATGTCATTATTTTTATCACCATTTCCTTTCATACCGCCAAGGAAATTATTCATCGGCACGCCGTCAACAATGATTAACGGTTGGTTATCTCCAGTAAGGGAGTTGTTACCGCGAAGCGTGATCTTAGTCGAAGATGCTGGACCTGCAGAACCTTTGATCACTTGAAGTCCGGAAACTTTACCAACTAAAGCATTCGCAACGTTGGTTTCTTTGGCATCTGTAAGTTGTTCGGATTTAACCTCTTGAAAAGAATAACCTAATGTTTTCTTTTCTCTTTTTATACCCATTGCCGTCACAACGACTTCGCCTAATGTCGAAGCATCTGCGGTCAATGTAACATTAATCGTTTTAGTCGAACCAACAACGATCTCCTGAGTTTTGTATCCGACGATTGATAGACGGATCGTTTCTCCTGGAGCAGCATCGATAGTAAATGATCCGCTGGCGTTTGTTTGTGTTGCCTTTGTAGTTCCTTTGACTGCTACGGTAACCCCTGAAACAGGTCCCTTGTCATCGGATACTTTACCCGTAATAGTTTGTTGTGCATAGAGGGCGGAAGCACTAAATATAGTGCATAATGCTAGCCCCGTTGCTTTTTTGTAAAATAGACTCATTTTTTAGGTAATTAAGTAAAGAGTTTAATTCGTTAAAATGCGATTGATATAATGTTCGACAACTAATGCAGTTGTCCCTTTTTGTTGTGCAGTTTTGTGTAGCTCCGAAATTTCTATTTCGGTCATTTTTGCTATTCTCGGGATACTAAATTCATTGATGGCATTCTGGATCTGTGGACCTAATATATTTCCGATCTCAGCTCCTCGGCCACTGATAATAACTTTATTCGGATTGAGGATGTGAAGCAGGGTAGAGATGCCTTTTCCGATCATAAAACCGATCTTTCCGATATTGTAAATAACCAATTGATCGCCTATTTTTGCAGCCTCAATGAGCGCGTTATTTTTGTTGCTCATGGTTTTGATGAGCGTACTGTAGATAGAGTATTCTCCTTGTTGGATGGCTATCTCCGTTTGCTCTATGGCAGATTTTAAAGATGCTTCTACTTCGAGGCAGCCCCTTTTTCCACAAGAACATAGACTGTTGGTGTTCGAAAGGGGGATATGACTAAACTCACCAGCGAAACCCGTAGCACCAGTAAAAATTTCACCATTAATGATAATCCCTAAACCTACTCCCCAATTCAGATTAATGACTAAGGTATGTGTACTGTCTACTCCACCACCAAATTCCTTTTCGGCCCAAGCGACGCAACGAGAATCATTGTCGATTATCGTTGGAATATTTAATTCTTTTTCAATTAAATCCTTGAGATGATGGATCGGTTCATGATCGGCAAATGAATCATTGACACCGAGGGTCGTATTGACAAAACCAGGCATGCTAATTCCTATTCCTATAATTTTGGTCTTGTTTACATTGTGACTATTGATAAGCATCTTGAGCGCTTCAATAATCTTAGGGCCAGCAACGGACTCGTTGAGGTCTATTAGAATGTCTACTTGCTCATATAGGATTTCCTGTCTCAGATTGCTGATATGGATGGATGTATAGAATTGGTCAATTGATATGCTTACTATGAGATGATCGACGTCATCATTTAATGCATATAATGCAGCTCTTCTGCCGCCAGTGGATGCGGCTAAACCCTTGTCTGCAATAATGTGCTGATCTAACAATTCATTAATTGCCTTTGTAACTATAGGGGTGCTTTTTGCCAGACTTTTGCAAAGTTCAGCAATAGATAACTCCTTCAGATAATACAGATATACAAGGATTTTCTCCTTCAATTCCATTACGTTATGTGGGGATGCGTTAGTGTTTTCCCATTTAGTGAGCGCTAAAGATATGTTATTTTTGTGTTAAGTAAAAATAACTTTTTGAATATTTTTAAAAAGTATTATATTTTATGTACCTAATTTTATTTTGTATAAAAGAAAAAACGCCCCAAATTTTGGGGCGTTTTAGAATGAATGGGTATTTATGTTTTTATTTTACATCCCACCAAACTTTTACTTTTTGCCATTCCGTACTATTAACTTCTTCTTTTGTAGCCTCTAATGTGTTTTCTCTATTATATTGATATTCCTTATCCGCATAATTTAATCTTTTTATTACACCAAATTCTTTTTCATACAAATCGTTGCTTACCGAAGACTTTGGTGTAGCATCCGTTTGCCGTGTTAAAGCCCACGCTTCGTATGGTTGTCTAAAATTATCTAACCAACGCTGTGTATAAATTAATTTCAGCGCATTTGTAGGAGTCAATGTAGTGGAAAAAGCAACTTTCGGATTAGATAAGATGGCATTTAATTGCGTGCTGGTAGGTAAAGAGGTCGGTTTGTTCTCTTTCCAGACCACGCTTTTCATCGCCATCGTCGTCCAAAAATTAATGGATGACTTGACCCCATTTTCATATTCTGTTTTGGCTGTAGATAAACTTGCTGCCCCCCCAATTCCTTTCGCCGCTGCTTCTGCTTTTAGAAAATAGACTTCTGCTGCGGTAATAATCAATTCTGGGATATTTTTGTCGCGACCAAAATAATAATTGAAATTTGAGATCAGGTTCCCTGCTCCTTTATTGGACCAGTCATCATCTCTTCTCCGGTTATAGGGTTCGCCACCATCGGACATGGCGACGTTTTGCGGTTTCGGTGCCCATTCATTTTTAGCATTGGTTTCAAAAAATATTTTAGCTCTTGGATCAAATATCCCCGAACCATCTTTGTTATTATTGTTGCTCAGCATTTCCCAAGCGGTACTCCCCATGCGTAAATATATTCCGGCGTGGAATGACCATTCGCGCCATTCACCTGTGAAATTTTGCACAGCAGGTGTCAACCCGATATTTTCAATATTTTCTAGAAGTGGTAAGGCCAATGCCTCTTGTACATGGGTGGCTGCTACAGTCCCATTTGCATCGTTCATGCGTAAAGCATAACGTAGTCGCAGTGAATTGCCAAATTTTTTCCATAGAGTAATATTACTATTTAGCATGGATTCGGATGTTCCTATGTTAATCTGGTCGGCAGAGCTGCTTAAGTTTGCTACTGCTGTTTTTAAATCATTTAATAAGCTTTCATAAATACTTTTTTGATTATCAAATGCAGGCCTGTAATTGGTAGGACCTTGGTCAGCCATGCCGGCCTCAGAATAGGGGATATCGCCAAAAACATCAGTCATTTTAAAGGTCTTATAGGCCTTTAGAATCGTGAGCATGGCCTGTACGTTTTGATACTTAGCTTTGTCCGGCGATTCATTGATCATTTTTTCGGTTAATCGAATGGAAATAAGTGCCCTATAATAGTTTTCCCATAATTCGTTTGAAGCGTTTTGCATGGAATATCCAGAGTTTCCAACGGTTGTTCCTAGCTGTGCGATGGGGTAGATCCAAGTATTGGCGGTCGCTTGTTCCTGGGCACCAAGTTCGATACTCGCCACAACGCCATTAAAGAGACTTTTTATGTCTGCGGTTTGTGCGTCTTTCCAGGGCGCATTCATTTCATCAAAATCTTTGGTACATGATGTTGCTAAAGCTGTTCCCAAAAATAGTGAACTATATAAGAGTGTTTTTAGATATTTTCTTTTCATGATTTCCAATTATTAAAACGATGCACTAATGCTAAAACCTAGAGAACGAACACCCGGAAGGGCTCCGAATTCAATACCCTGTGCGTTACCTATTCCGTTAACTGCTTCTGGATTTAAATTATCCGGTAAACTTGTGTACAGATAAAATAAATCACGACCTATTAATGAGGCGGACATTCCTTGGAAAAATTTTGTCTTTTGTACTACAGACTTTGGAATCTGATAGGTTAACCGAACTTCACGGAGTTTTGCCCAGGAATTTTCCAAAACTGCCAAACTTCTAGGCATAGGGATGTTAGACCAGGCTGCATAGGAGCCTGCATATTTCCACATATAGTGAACGACATCTTTATTTTCCGTTCCATCGGCAAATACGCCGTCCAGAATTACACCATGATTTGCTTTAGATCCATCTGGGTAGGTATAAGCTAAGCCACCACCATCTCTTTCTAACAGCGTTTCAGGAGCCAAACCATTTCCCATGGCTGTGGAATAACTTCCACTCCAAATATCTCCACCCCATTTGAAATCAACTAAGGCATAAAATGAGAAATCTTTGTAACGCAGATTGGTTCCTAGTCCCCCTGTTAATTTAGGATTTGCGTTTCCGATTGGTACTTGATTCGTTGTAACTTTATAACGCGTACCTGTGGGATTACCTTGTCCATCCAATACCCGTTCTACGATCCGCTTGCCTGTTTTCTCATCATATTGAAAGTCTGTTCCATAAATTGTCCCAAAGTTGTCTCCAACTTTAACTTTCATCGTTACGCCTTCGTTTCCAAACATTTCATCTAAGTAATATTCGTCAATTCCTGGAGCCAATTTAACAAGCTTATTTCTGTTTTGCGCTCCGTTGAGTGTTAGATCCCATGAAAAATCCTGTGTTTTTATTGGTGTTGCTCTTAACGTAAATTCAATCCCTTGATTTTGGAGTTCTCCTGAATTTGTTCGTACACCAGTAACACCTGAAGAAGGAGCAACGTTTAGGTCAATAATTTGATCAGTGGAATTGACTTTGTAGTAAGTAAAGGTCAATCCCAGGCGGTTTTTCAAAAAGCTCAGATCTGTTCCGAGTTCATAGGAAGTTGAACGTTGTGGTTTCAGTAAATCTACCGGCAATAAATTATTTGAAATTTTGCGGAGGGCCTGGCCATTGAATGTTCCGGTACTATAAATATAAGATGTCTGATAAGGTTTAGTTCCGATCGCACTTTTTGCAAATGCGGCTCTTAATTTTCCATAATCTAACCAATTGGGTTTGCCTGCCCATTTTTCGGTAAAGACATAACTCAATGAGGCGGCAGGATAATTGTAGCTTCTTGTTTTGCTTGGCAGGGTTGAAGCCCAGTCATTTCTGAATGTTCCTTCAAAGAACAGGAAGTTGTCATACGAGATATTGGCTATTCCAAACAAAGAATTTATTTGTTGCTCCATCCGTTCTTCGTTGGGTATAAAACCAGATACGGTACCATTTCTATTGATATTGGCTAAATAAAATAAAAATGGATCATTAAACGGGCCGTCATTAAATCCTTGGATACCGCGATAATTGGATTTCCAGGAACTAGCTCCGACCGAAAAACTGCCGCTAAACTTGGATCCATTGAGGTTCTCTTTATGTGCAGTTGCCAAAAAGTCGAGATTTCGATCAGTCGTTTTATAAAGCTCATGTCCATATTTTCCTTGTAGCCCTTCTTTATCGGTTGGATAGGACTTTTTGTCAAATTCATCTGAAGAAAAATTTCCAGAGGCTCTACCCATTAAAGTTAACCAATCTGTTAATTCAGCATTTAACTTTACGGTTCCTAATAGCTGATCACGGTTCAGTTCAGTATTGTTCATGAAAATGTTCCAATAAATATCCTTTCCGTATCCACCATAAGGATATCCCATATTGTACACCGAACCATCTAATAAGTTTTTGCTGCCATCTGGATTTCGATAGATGTCTTTTTCTAAATTTTTATAATCTCGGGACATACCATAAGTTGAAAATTTACCCCAAGAATTATTGCTATTTCCTACATCGGGCGAATTAAGACGGTAGAAATTAATATAGCTTGCAGATACATCTGCGGTAACTTTCTTTGATATTTTTACGTTCGTCCCTAAATTGAACGTGTTATTGTTAAAATTACTATTGGGAATGATAGAGGTGTTGTTTTGGCGTGTATAAGATAAGCGTACACTTCCAAGATCATTAGCACCACTAAAAGCAACATTATGGGTTTGTGTATTACCAGTACGGTAGAATGACTTAATATTATCGGGCTGTGGAGAATAATTCCTTTTTGTTCCATCCCACCATAGGATTTCTTGCCCCTTCATTTCGGCTCCCCATGAAGCACCTGTTCCGTACCAGCTAAAGTAGTCCCAGGTATTTTTTCCTCCCGGGACAGTACCGTGACTAAGCCATTTCTGGTCGGTAATATTTGTTCCGGACCAAGGGTCTGCGCCTGGGTATCTTAATTGACCTTTAGCGTCTACAGGCAAGGTTGGAATGGCCGAATATAGCGCGATAGCTCCACCATACCCATATTTATTTTGCATTTCTTGATAACGGACGGGGTCGTTGGAACGAAATGAGTAGTTATAGTCAATTCCAAGTCCTTCTTTCAGTTTTCCTTTTTTTGTTGTTATTAAAACAACACCATTGCCACCTCGCGCACCATACAGTGCGGCCGCGGTAGGACCCTTTAACACGCTGACGTCTTCAATGTCATCCGCGTTGATAAAATTTAATATCGATCCCCAGTCCTGATAGGATCCATTCGCTTTCGTGATATCATTACCTTTACTAGTAATTTGATTGTTATCTATGGGCATGCCATCAACGACATAGAGCGGTTGATTTGCTCCGGTTAATGAAGCTGCACCACGTATAACTACGCGTTGAGATCCGCCTTCAACACCATTCGACATGCTGATATTCATTCCTGAAACTTTTCCCATTAATCCGGTGGCAACAGTTGGTGCATTTGTTTGGGTAAGTTCACGACCACCAACTTTTTGTACTGAATAGCCCAGTGATTTGGCTTCACGTTTGATTCCTAATGCTGTAACGACAACTTCATCCAGGCTTGAATCATCGTTAGAGAGGGTTACATCGATAGTCTTTGTTGCATTGACTTGAATTTCCTGAGGTTTATATCCGACTATGGATATACGTAACGTTTCTCCTTGGCTGGCTTGGATCGTAAAACTTCCGTTTTCATTGGTTTGGGTAGCTCGATTAGTTCCTTTTACGGAGACTGATACCCCAGCAATTGGTCCGTTTGCGTCCCTTACTGTACCCGTAATGGACTGCTGTGCATATAGCGATGTGACACTAAATATGGTGCACAACGCTAAACCTGCAGCTCGTTTTTGAAATAGACTCATAATGTAGGTGTTTGTATGAAAATAGTTTAGTTAATAATATTATCAATCAAGTGATCAGCAACCAATGCTGCAGTTCCCATTTGCTGCGCATCTTTGTGTAGTGACGAAATTTCTATTTTCGTCATTTTTGCTATTTTAGGAATACTGAATTCATTAATAGCAACTTGAATTTGGGGTGCTATGATGTCACCTACTTCTGCTCCACGGCCACTAATGATTATTTTGTTTGGATTGAGAATATGGAGTAATGTGGAAATGCCTTTCCCTAACATATAGCCAATCTTTCCGAGGTTATTAATTGCAATTTGGTCGCCCAATTTTGCTGCTTCGATCAATGCATCTGCTTTGTTGGAATTTACTTTAACAAAGGTTGAATAAATTGAATATTCGCCATTCTCGATATCGGATTCCGTGTTTTGTATTGCAGCGTTCAAAGATGCTTCAACCTCTAGGCAGCCTCTTTTCCCACAAGAACAGAGCGTATTTTTGTCAGATAGCGGGATATGGCTAAATTCGCCTGCAAAACCTGTTGCACCTTTAAAGATCTCCCCATTTATAATGATTCCTAAACCAACACCCCAGTTTAAATTGATAACGAGTGTATGCGCGATGTCCACACCGTGACCGAATTCTTTTTCTGCCCAGGCGATACAGCGGGAGTCATTGTCGATGACAGTCGTTATGTTTAGTTTTTCTTCAATTTGTTTATAGAGGTGGTGAAGGGAGGAGTTTTTAGGATAAGAGTCGTTGATTTTTTCTTCGGGATTAACGAATCCGGGCATACTGATACCCACACCAATAATGTTTTTTTTATCGATTTCGCTCTCTTTGACTATATCTTCTAGCTTCTGAAGAATTATTTCCCCGGCATTCTGTTCCTTGAGGTTAATAGGTACATCTTTTTGTTGGGCAATGATGTTATGGGTCAAATTGGAAATCGTGAAGGAGCTATAATGTTGATCTATGGCGATACTGATGATAAGGTAGGGAAGTGTATTATTTAGACCATATTTGGAAGCGCGGCGTCCCCCGGTTGATTCGCCTAAACCGTTATCAAGAATAAGTCCTTGTTTAACCAGCTCGTTAATGTTTTTTGTAACGATTGGTGTACTTTTTGAAAGATTTTTTGAGATATCCGCAATTGATTGCGTCTCATTATAATATAATAATCTTAATATGTCGGCTTTCATCGGTATAATTGGCTTGTGAAAGAATCGGTTATAATTGTAATATAAAGATAAAGTATTTTGTGTATAAGTTCAAAATACTTTTTAAATATTTTTAAAAAGTAGAAAGCCTAGACTTGATTCTAGGCTTTCTGTGCGGGTAAATATTAAGCTAAGTGTTATTCGAAATTGGAATTGCTCCAATAAGGATTTACATTTCTTAGATTTTGCGGTACCCAAAAGATTGGATTTGTGAAATTGTCATCAGATTTGACTTTCGCATAATTGTCTGGGTTTGTTTCCTGTTCCCCTGTAGGGTATCTAAGGCGCTCGGGAAGCGGTTTCATCACTTTTCCGTTGAAGGTCATTGGCTCCAATTTTGGATGTCTCGTACGACGCAGTTCGGTCCACAATTCGTAAGGACACATGATATTCAGGTGAATATACTTTTGCTGCATAATGATTTCAAGCTTATCATCTGTGCTTGTTTTCGCATTATATTTGGTAGCAACAATATTGGCGTAGGCCGATACAGTTCCTGCATCTGGTTTTGTCGGATGTAATATTTTTTGGTTCGTTGCGAATGAACTTTCTGCATTGCGCGCGTACCAAAAATCTGTGGAATTGCCGATTGCATTTTTGATATGATCACTTGCAGTTTTTCCTGTATTACCTAAGTTTTTTAATGAGACTTCAGCAAGGATCAAATCAACTTCTGCCTTGGTCATCATATAGACGGGAAAGACGTTATTCATCGTAATTGTCGCAAAATTATAAAATGATTTGGAGTTTTGCTTGAAATGTTCGTTGATATCTCCGTCTAATCCTCCAGTATAGTATTTATCTCCAGCATTATATGGCGCTTTTTGAGCGTCTGCATTCATGCTGACTCCTCTATAATCACCAATACTATTTGTGAAATCACTGTATTTGGTCGGAAATGCAATAACAGGTAACCTAGGATCATCTGTTCCGGCTTCGTATTTTGTTGTGCCGTAATTCATCCGTTTCATAATGATATCGGTAATAAAAGTGCCGGGCCATGCTTCGTATAATCCTCTTGTCCACTCTCCACCTCCTTTTACATCCAATTTATAGGGCATCTGCCAAATCAGATCAGTCTGCGGTAAATTGTTTTTGGACAATACATCGTTAATATGTGTCTTGGCAGTCGTCTCATCCACACCAGAAATGCGGAGCGCATATTTTAAACGTAAAGCGTTCATATATTGGATCCATTTATTAATATCCCCGTGGAATGCAAAATCCTGGTTTTGGAAAACGGCAATAGCAGAAGGAGTCATTTTGGCTTGGACCTTGGGCAGTTCTTCAGAGATTTTCTTTAAATCGTTTAAGACACTGATATAGATTTCTTTTGGGTCATCATATTTTGGAAAAAACAAACGTTCTTTTCCGCGAAATGCTTCTGAATAAGGAATTGCATTGTAAAAATCAACGGTCATTAATGCAGCATAGTCCTTGATAACGGTTATTAAATGATAGTAAATTATATTATTGTCTAATTCTTGTCCTGAGACCTTACTTAGGTTGTCTTGAATAACTGGCCAGGCATTCGCGTTTTTATAAAAGCTCCCCAATCTATTTTGCCATAATTGATTTTCACTACCGAAAGCATTAGCGCCCGAGAGATCATCATATAAACCAAACCAAGCATAGCGATCGGTGATGTAACGTTGTGATACTTGTGAATACCCGGATACTCCCAAAGCACCCGTGCCAGCAATTTCCCACCACCATTCACCATAATCTTGGACATAAGTTTTCCATTTATAGAGTGTTGAAGAGAACAAACCGCTAAATAGGTTTCCGGTTTTGTTGTAATTTTCTGGATTATAAAACTCTTTATCTAAGGTTTTTTTGCATCCGCTAAATAGGATACAAGCGGAGGCTAATAATACTGATATTTTTTTCATAATTGAATGTCTAATTGGTTAAAAACTAACATTAACTCCAAATGTAAAAGTTCTAATAGATGGATAGAACGAATTTTCTATGTAGGACTGTGCCCCTAGAGCAGCCTCTGCATCAATGTTTGGAATGCTCTTATAAAGATAGCCAAGATTTCTCGCAGCAGCAGTTAAAGTCAACTTCTGAAGTTTGAGATTGTTTGCCCATCGTTGCGGAATGGTATATGAAACCGATATTTCTCTAAATTTAATATAATCGTTTTTATACAGGCGATCTGGCGGCCATGATGTACCGAGGTCGTTTATGTATGTGCCATAATAAGATGGTGCGCTAACAATTTGGTTATTTTTTACATAAGAGCCGTTTGCTTCCATAACACCGTCCAAAATTATACCATCGTGATAAATTATACCATCTTTGGAGTCCGATGGAGCAGCTGCGTTATGTTGCGTTTGGATAAATTTGTTGTTTTTATCGATATAATAAGCGACTCCACCGTGTTCTTCATCGCGGCCTGGTAAACTTTGTTTAATTACACCAGTCCCCATTAAATAATTGTTTGTATATGAAAATACGGATCCACCAAACTTGTAATCCAATCCAAGGTGGAAATTAAATCCCTTGAAAAAGAAGTCGTTCATAAATCCACCAAAGACATCTGGATTGACATTTTTTCCAATGTAAGAGACCGCGTCAGATAATTTGTATAATCCGTTTGGACCAACAATTTTATTTCCGTTCTCATCACGTTTATAGTCGTATGCTCTGATTTCACCAATTCTTTCACCCTCTTTGCCCCAGACTTGGAAACCACTATTTCCTGTAATGTATTTTTGGGTGAGTCCTGGATAAAGTGCTACGATTTTTGAAAATTGATTTGCGGCTGTTAATGTTAAATCCCATCTGAATTTTTCGTTGGCAATTGGTGCGGCTTTGATAAATATCTCGTGCCCCCAATTTCGCAGGTCACCTGTGTTGATACTCGCTGAGGGATAGCCCGTTGTGGGTGATATGGTCTGTTGGATGATCTGGTTGTAGGTATTGTTGTTATAAAATGCATAATCGACCTCTAAACGGTTATTTTGAAACCACCTTGTATTAAAGCCCAGTTCTATTTCTCTTTTTCGGAATGGTTTTATTTCTTCTAAAAATAGAGATTCCGGAGGTGTGACTGAAATTGGACCATATGAATATGGTATTTGACCAACTCGAAATGAATTATCCGCAAAATAACGGTTTCCTGTTGCGGTAAAAGGACCGCCTCCAACATTTGCCCAGGCCAAACGGAGCTTTCCATATTGTAATTTTGGAATTTTAAAATCATTGGAGAAATTCCAGGTATAGGAAAGACCTGGGTAGAAATAAGAATTTTTAGGGGAACGTAAAGTCGAATTCCAGTCATTCCGAGCCTGAATCTCCAGGTAATGGGTTTCTTTATACGACAATGTTGCCGAACCTAATACACTGTATAATACATCTGACCCACGGCTATTGCCCATTACTTGGTCGCGTGAACCAGCAGTTGGCCATCCGGTGATATTTGCATTTTGTAGCGAAAACCAATCGGGATAGAGTAAACCCATGTTACCCGTTGAGGTATACATGTTGTTGTCGGTAATTTTTTGGTATGCTCCACCGACAAAACCAAATAGATTCCAGTCCTTTTTGAAGGTATTTTCATATTTCATGAGACCTTGGTAGTTTTGGACGGTGGTATTTCTTTTGGTCCATTTATATCCGCCACCTATTCTGCTTGGTGTTAAACGAATTATTTTATTTTCTGTAATGAAATCGGTATTGGTATAATCAATGGATGCTTGTCCTATGAAAGAAACATGCGGACTGAATCGTAAGGTGGTCTTTATGGAGCTGACCAAATGGAATTTTTTATCTTGGTCCTTATTGTCGTTTTGTTCCCATAAGATATTGGATGTCGCATTCGGCCAATATCCTGGAGAACTTCCTGATAGACCATAGGGCTCTAAATCTTTTCGGAAGCCATCAGTATCATGATAAAATCCTTTGATCCAATTGTAGTCATAGTCCCGATTTAACCCTGTTGCCACCCATTGTTGAATATTTGGGCGTCTGTTGGTCGTATTTATGCTGTATAAATTGTTGACAAATTCGAAGCTGGCAAATTTCGAAGGCATAAAGTTTCCGTTGAAACTAAATGTATTTTGTTTCTGCTTGAAACCTGGTAAGATATCGTTGTAGGTATTTGTGGTGTATGATGCACGAGCACTACCAATTTCCCCCCCGCCAGCTACAGCAATATTTGTTCTATTGTTAACAGCGGTCTCAAAAAAATCGATAAAGTTATTTGGGTATGCGGTGTATTTGCTCATTGTGCTATCATAGAGCATAATGTCTGAATTGTCAAACTTAGGACCGAAACTAAATCGGCTTAAAGGAAGCTTTCTAACTTCTTTACCGTTGACCGTTGCATATTGAAGATCATTGGTGGAAGCACCTGAGCCATATTCATTTTGAAAATCGATATAGGTAAAAGGTTTGTCGATACTGAATTGCTGATTGACCTGAATTCCTAAACCCCTCGTTTTCCGTCCGCTTTTTGTAGTTACTAAAACAACACCATTCAAAGCCTGACTACCATAAAGCACGGTGGCTTTCGCGCCTTTTAAGATTTCAATGGATTCAATATCTTCAGCATTAAGATCGTTAATGCCCGATCCCATATCAAAAGAATTCAAAGGATCATATCCCCTTGATTCCATGGAAGTACTTTCGTCATAAAGCGGTACACCGTCTACAACAAATAGTGGTCGTGTATTAGTCCCAGATTCCAATCCTGCGGCTCCGCGAATACGAATATTAACGCCGCCTGTTGGACCACCTGAACCGATATTGATGCCCACACCCGCCGCTTTTCCGTACATTGCGAGAAAAGGGTTCTGAGTTGCACCCGCTTTTAGTAGGTCGTCGGAGGTAACGGTTGCTGTTGCATAGCCCAACGATTTTTTATCTCTTTTGATGCCCAAAGCTGTTACAACAACTTCACCTAATGAAGATTCGTCACTTTCCAATAAGATTTTAATTGTGCTCGCTGAACCGACAACGATTTCCTGAGGTTTGTAACCAATCATAGAAATTCGGATCGTTTGTCCTTTTTCAGCGTTGATTTTGAATGATCCGTGCTCGTTGGTAAGTGTTTTGGCAATTGAGCCTTTAACGGCTACAGTAGCTCCAGGAAGGGGGCCTGTTTTGTCTGACACACTGCCAGAAACCGTTTGTTGCGCGTAAAGTGCTGTTGCGCTAAACAGTGTGCATAGGGCTAAGCCTGCACTTTTTTTGTAAAAGACACTCATTTTCTACTATTTAAGGTTAATTAAATTGTTTAGTACTATATCAATCCTTGGGATCAGCTATAGCTTTTGGTTAAATGTTAATCTAAGGTACTCTAGTTAATAATCCGTCTGATCTGGCTTATTGCTCCAGATCGTTATGTTTAAAAAACAATATATGGTTAGTATAAATCTTGTTACATAAAATTAGGTATTTATTATTAAGTTCCAAATACTTTTTAAAAAAAAATAAAAAGAACTCTTGTTTGTGCCATTATTATTTTTTTTAATGCATAAATATGAATTGGGTAATCCCTATATTTACTAGCTAATCACTTAATTTATGATCAAACAACGTTATTATTCCTTGGATGTGTTTCGTGGGGCTACTGTGGCACTGATGATTATGGTAAATAATCCAGGGACATGGGCGCATATGTTTGCACCGCTGAAACATGCAGCCTGGCATGGGTGCTCACCCACGGATCTGGTTTTCCCGTTTTTTCTATTCGCTGTGGGGAATGCGATGTCCTTTGTGATTCCTCGCTTGCAAGAAGCAGGTCCGGCCGTTTTCTGGAAGAAAGTGCTTAAGCGTACGGTCTTAATTTTTGCAATTGGTCTTTTTATTAACTGGTGGCCTTTTATTAAATGGGAGGGGGCGGAACTGGTTTTTAAACAATGGGTAGATCCCAATGATCCAAGTCGAGGTATTCGTATCCTTGGGGTATTGCAACGTATTGCCATCGCTTATTGTTTTGCTTCTATATTAGCTTATTATTTTAAAGAAAAAGCAATTATCTGGATTTCTGCCAGTATACTATTGCTGTACTGGGCTGTTTGTGCATTAGCGGGGGGAGCGGATCCATATAGCTTAGAAGGATGGTTTGGAACAAAGTACGATATCGCTATTCTAGGGGTGCCGCATATTTATAAAGGTGAAGGTGTTCCATTCGATCCAGAGGGATTGATGAGTACTTTGCCGGCAGTAGTTCAGGTTGTGTTTGGTTATCTGGTGGGGGTGTTTATTAAGAAACAAGGCCAGGTGGACTGGCTCTGGTCTAAGGTGCCTGCTTCAAATGAACCTCATTTTAAGTTGTTGTCGGGGATGTTTGTGACTGGCTTTATCCTTGTTGTTTTGGCCTGGATCTGGGCGCTCGGCTTTCCGATCAATAAAAAAATCTGGACCAGTTCCTACGTGCTTTATACCACAGGACTTGCTACAATGACAATTGGTAGTATGATTTGGTTTATAGAGGTGCAGGGTGTCAAAAATAAATTGACCCAATTTTTTGATGTATTCGGCAAAAACCCTTTATTTATATTTGTACTGAGTGGAATTTTACCTCGCTTTTTGGGGCTATTCCGGATCCCGGATGGACTGGCTGAGGATGGAACACGAAAATATATTGACGCTTTTGGTTGGTTTTATAAATATATCTGTGCCCAGGTTCCCGGAATCCCGGAAGTTGGTTCTTTTGTCTATTCACTCTGTTTTTTGACCCTGATGTGGGTGATCTGCTACTGGCTGGACAAGAAAAAGATATATGTAAAAGTATAGTGAGAGCGAAGAGGTTATGAAGGTGTATTTGCTGATCAAAAAAAAAATACTACCTTTGCAGGCAATTAATAAATTTTTTAACGCTTTAATATTATTCAAGAGATGTATTTAAGTAAAGAGTACAAAGCTGGAATCTTCGCAGAATTTGCTGGATCAGCTACTAACACTGGATCTACAGAAGGTCAAGTTGCTTTATTCACTAAGAGAATTGCTCACTTAACTGAGCATTTGAAAAAGAACAGAAAAGATTTCGGTACACAACGTGCCCTACAAATGTTGGTAGGTAAACGTCGTTCATTATTGGCTTATCTTTACAAAACTGATATTAACCGTTACCGTGCGATCATCAAAGGTCTAGGTTTACGTGATATTATCAAATAAGCTTTTGTACAAAGGTTTTTAGGAAAGCCATCCAGATTTTGGATGGCTTTTTTTATGAGATATCTCGTCTTAGGTATTATAAAATATATGATAGTGTCATTAATAGCTATAGTCACACCTTTATCTTCCCCAAGTGTAGGCTGTCTGTATTACCTCCACAATAGCTCTCTACAAAAAATAGATACACTTCATAAGTCGCTTCCTTTCTATGCTCTGGAATATTAACGTCTTGTTTTCCAGATATTAAGCTATTTTTCGAGTCGTTCATCAAAAGTGGATATTCAACACCATTATCCGCTGCGCTGTACAGGATTAAGAAGGAATCGTAAGACCTTGTGTCAAACTTCTTCTCCAGATAGGCATCATATTCCCAAGTAACCTGAAGCACTTGTTTTTCTTGATCGAAATCCATCGTGTAGGAAGTGATGGGATTGGGGCTCCCTGGATAAGTGCTTCGTTCAGATTATAAGACATGGCGACATCGTATGCCCGCTTTGGATAGCTATACGCCTTATAACCTATCTTGATGATCGAATTTAACAGGTTAATATGCGACCTCACAATCTTGAAGCGTATTCTACTGAGCAGCTGTTCAGGAGTGGGCGCTTGTTTTTTTAACGCGGGGGAGAGAACGTACATAATTTCGTGTTTTCGTCAACACAAACACAACGGAACCTGCCTTCCCAGAAACAGTTCCATTAACGCCATTTTTGATGATTGCCATAACTAACTGATTATAATATGGATAGTTAAGATAGGCATTAAAGCCGAAACATCCTAATACCACATTATACCTAATAACAATTTTTAATCAATTTTTAGACAGTGATCAGTCACTGGTTATTCAGTCTTTACTGAATTATCACTGAGCAAACACTGAATGAGCACTGAACAAGTACTGTGAAAAGGACTAATTTGATCACTAGTTGATCCTAATGCTGCCCTCTAAAAATTAAAAGAGGAAAAAAGGGATAAAGCTACACTTGTGTAACGAAAATACCCAAATTTAAAAATCACGATTTCTGGCTTGATAAGTTGATGTGTTGATAGGGTGCTTTTTTAAAGCAAATTTTCAAAGAATGACGACGGTTGCATAACCTCCCTGTGGCCTTAGTACTGGCTTTGCGTATTTAGCTAACCGTTAATTGCATTAATCTTAATATTTTAATTTACCTTTGTGCTGAAATCTAACGTATTTAAAATATCGGCACGCTGCCAACAAGATGAAAAGCGTGTCAAAAACAAGATTAAATGAATTACAACGAAATTAAAACAACCATCGATATGGGTAATGGCACCCAAATCGAATTGTCTACAGGAAAATTAGCGAAACAAGCTGATGGTGCTGTAGTATTAAAACAAGGTGATACGATGTTGCTTGCAACTGTCGTTTCTGCCAAAGAAGCTAAATCTGGTGTTGATTTTTTACCACTTTCAGTAGATTATCAAGAGAAATATGCGGCTACTGGCCGTATCCCAGGTGGTTTCTTACGTCGTGAGGCTAGATTGTCAGACTATGAAGTATTGATTTCTCGTTTGGTAGATCGCGCATTACGTCCATTATTCCCTGAAAACTATCACGCAGATACACAAGTTGCCATCAGCTTAATCTCTGCTGACAAAGATATCATGCCTGACGCTTTAGCTGGTCTGGCAGCATCTGCTGCAATTGCAGTTTCTGATATTCCTTTTAATGGTCCTATCTCAGAAGTTCGTGTAGCGAAAATCGACGGTCAATTGGTCATCAATCCAAAATTATCTGAACTTGAAAATGCAACTTTAGAATTTATCGTTGCTGGTTCTGCTCAGGATATCGGTATGGTGGAAGGTGAAGCCAAAGAAATTTCAGAAGCTGAAATGGTTGAAGCAATTGCTTTTGCTCATGAGGCTATCAAAAAACAAGTTGCTGCACAGGTGGAATTGGCCAATTTGGTTGGTAAAACGGTGAAACGTGAATATAATCACGAGCCTGAAAACCTTGAATTGAGAGATTCAATTTTTGCTGCTACTTATGATAAAGTATACGCAATTGCAAAATCAGCTTCTGCAAAACATGACCGTTCTGAAAACTTTGCAAAAATTGCAGAAGAATATAGAGCAACAATGCCTGAAGAGTTGGATGACGATACCGCATTCTTGTTCAAAAAATATTTCCACGATGTTCAGTATGATGCTGTCCGTAATCTAGTTTTAGATGAAGGCATGCGTTTAGATGGACGTAACGTGCGTACTGTACGCCCAATCTGGTCTGAAGTGGATTACTTGCCAGCGGCACACGGTTCTGCTGTATTCACACGTGGTGAAACACAAGCGTTGACTTCGGTTACTTTAGGTGCTAAAGACGATGAGCAAATGATTGATGGTGCTTTTATCAACGGTTATAACAAATTTATCCTGCACTACAACTTCCCCGCATTTTCTACAGGTGAAGTAAGACCAAACAGAGGTCCTGGTCGTCGTGAAGTTGGTCATGGTAACTTGGCGATGCGTTCATTGAAACAAGTATTACCTGCCGATAACGAAAACCCATATACAATACGTGTGGTTTCTGATATTTTGGAATCCAATGGTTCTTCTTCCATGGCGACTGTATGTGCTGGTACATTGGCTCTTTTGGATGCTGGTGTGAAGTTGAAAGCTCCTGTATCTGGTATCGCAATGGGATTGATCTCTGATGAGAAAACTGGTAAATATGCAATTTTATCGGATATCTTAGGTGATGAAGATCACTTAGGTGATATGGACTTTAAAGTAACGGGTACTGAGAAAGGTATCGTTGCTTGTCAAATGGACTTAAAAATCAATGGTTTGAAATGGGAAGTGTTGACACAGGCTTTGGATCAAGCGAAAGAAGCTCGTTTACACATCTTAGGTGAAATGAAGAAAACCATTTCTGCTCCACGTGAAGACTACAAACCACATGCACCTCGTATCGTTCAATTGTTGATCGATAAAGAATTTATTGGAGCTGTGATCGGCCCAGGTGGTAAGATCATCCAAGAAATGCAACGTGAGACTGGTGCAACAATCTCTATCGAAGAAGTTGATAATAAAGGTGTCGTTCAGGTATTCGCAGATAACAAGGCAGCTATTGATGATGCTGTAGGTCGTATCAAAGCGATTGCTTCTAAACCGGAGATCGGAGAAACTTACGAAGGTAAAGTAAAATCAATTATGCCATTTGGTGCATTTGTTGAGATTATGCCGGGTAAAGATGGTTTGTTACACATTTCTGAAATTGACTGGAAACGTCTTGAAACAATGGACGGAATCTTCAAAGAAGGTGATAAAGTAACAGTTAAATTGTTGGATATCGACAAGCAAGGTAAAATGAAACTTTCACGTAAAGCTTTATTGCCTCGCCCTCCAAGAGAAGATAAGCCAAAACAAGATAACGCGAATGGCGAAGCTCCTGTAGCTGGTGCCGGTCAAGAATAAGCTTGTTCTTAAACAAATATAAAAAAGCCCGCTATTAGCGGGCTTTTTTTTGTACGCTAAATATTGACTAGCTTTAGCTATATATCTGAGCTTATGATTCGATTATGGAGTCTTCTTTTGTTGTCTATATTATGCGTTCCTGTTGTTGCACAGGTGCTAACACCTGCTGATACAGGAAGGATCTTTAATACAGTTGATATCTTTCTTGAACCAAGGGATGGGATGGAGAACTTTAAGATCCGTTGGTTACATTATCTAAAAGAAGCTAAGGGAGAAGGTCGGTTGGACAAAGCGATCCATGCTGATCATATATTTGAGGTACTTGTCGAAAAAGACGGGATACTATTGGATAGGAGAAGCGGTTCTAAAGATCTGGTTCTACTTGATTTTCTAAGAATACAAAAAAGATGGAGCCCGGGGATTCAATCCGGGCGCCCGATATGTTATCTTTTGAAACTAAAGGTTCCCAAAGAATTGTTCGGTAAAATAGCGATAGAAGAATTGATTGTTCGGGAGGATTTGGTGAAGCAGGAGCATCTTAAAGAATAAAACAAAACAGGCTGTCATTTCGACAGCCTGTTTTGTTTTTATAGCATAATAACACCTTTTATCTTGGCAACTTCTTTGTAGAAGTAAATGACCTGATCTGCATCTTTTACATTCAGGTTGACTGTGATCGAGGTGTATTTTCCTGTTTTGGAATCCTTGAAGTCAAACCGTGCATCGGTATCATCAAATACTTGTTGGATCTGGTTGAAATGATCTTGATCCTTTGGTAAGATAAACTTATAGGTATAGTCTTTTGGGAAGGTCTCCAAATCTTCTAA
This sequence comes from Sphingobacterium sp. GW821-FHT03E03, assembly GCF_059420745.1. NCBI lineage: Bacteria > Pseudomonadati > Bacteroidota > Sphingobacteriia > Sphingobacteriales > Sphingobacteriaceae > Sphingobacterium > Sphingobacterium sp. GW821-FHT03E03. The sequence continues at coordinate 231,022 of NZ_JBWKUH010000002.1, read as the reverse complement.
TCTTTCTTTGAAGCTTTCATAGAAGTCTTTTGGATTCTCACCATCATCAGGGATGTCTTGTATATTGATGTTTTTGTAATCTGCCATTTTGTGTTCTCCTTAATTTTATATAGTAAGGTATTAACAAATATTAATCCATGAATGTTTTGCTGACAATTTTTCAGTTAATTATTGTCAACGCTTGTGGGTCTGTCGGATTTATTTTTTCCGAAGTTTTTGTTCGGCGTAGCGCTCATCTCAATTTCCATCAGACCTCCCTGTAGCAATTGCGCATGTGTGATGAAAGTCTTGGTGTAAGGTTTTCCGTCCAATTTAATCGATTTGATGTATTGGTTTGCTTTACCTTGGTTTTTGACTGTAATCGCTAGCGTTTTACCATTTGGCAAATTGATGTTGGCATGTTCCATCATCGGCGAACCAAATACATAAACACCGCTCATGGCATTCAATGGATAGAATCCCATCGCGGAGAATACATACCATGCGCTCATCTGACCGACGTCATCGTTACCACAAAGTCCTGCCGGTGTATTTGTATAGAAATCGGTCATCGCTTTACGCGCCAAAGCTGCACCTTTCCAAGGTTGCCCTGCATATGCATATAAGTAAGGGATGTGGTGGTTGGGCTCGTTGCCCTGTGCGTATTGGCCGATTAGCCCCGAGATATCTGGAGAAGCTTCTCCACCGAGATCCGAAGACATGGTTGTGAAGTAATCCAGTTTCTTTAAAAATTGCTGTTCGCCGCCAAAAAGATTGATCAAACCTGTCACATCTTGTGGTACCAACCAGGTATATTGCCATGCATTTCCTTCACAGTAATCATTTTCACGGTGCTTGGCCATTAATGGATCAAAAGGTCTGCGGAATTCACCGTTCGCTTTTCTACCAACAAAGTGACCAACTTCTTTATCAAAATATTGCTCATATAGTTTATAGCGTTTTTTGAAATAAGCAGCATCTTCTGTTTTTCCTAATTTCTCTGCAATTTTATAAGCGCCAAAGTCGGCGATAGCATATTCTAATGCCCAAGCTACAGATTCATTCGGCATACTGTCAATAGGAATATAAGTCAGGTCGCGCGCAAATTTCAATCCATGGTCATTGCCCATAGCGGTTGTTTTGACGGCTTCCCACACCAAAGGATAATCCTTCTCGTCGATGATTCCTTTTAAGAAGGCATCTGCGATGACCGGAATGGCTGGCAAGCCAACCATAGTGTTGGTTTCGTTACCCTGTAAATGCCACATGGGTAATTTCCCTTGTTGTTGATAGATCGCAAGCATCGTTTTGATAAAATCCTGATTGATCTTACGGTCCTCAAGGATGGTCATCAGTGGATGAAGCCCACGATAGGTATCCCAAAGGGAGAATACGGTATGATTTACAAAATCTTGCTTTTCGTACACCTGTTTATCTGTACCCAAATAATCGCCGTTTGCATCGTTGAAAATTGTAGGAGCGAAATAGGTGTGGTATAAAGCGGTATAGAAGATTGTTTTTGTATCCTTATCTGCTTCAAACTGGATTTTGTTCAAGGTTTTATTCCAACGTTGATCGGCTTCTTGTTTTACTTTCTCAAAATTCCAACCCGGAATCTCCGCATTGATATTATTTAAGGCATTGGTCGAGCTGACGGGTGAAATACCGACTTTCAGTTCAATGTTCTTGTGTTTAGTCGCATCAAAGAAAAGCGCTGCTTTGATCGCTTGTCCTTTGAAGGTCGTCTGACCGAATTTTTCGTCTTTGCCATCAAAGAACCTAACCTTTTGGATAGGTTGCGAAGTTTTTATGGCAAAGTACAGTTTTTGGTCACTGGCCCAGCCTGTGGAGAAACGATAACCAACGAATGTTGAATCATTGATCTGTTTGATATAGGTATCGGTTGGTTTGTCCCAATTGATGTGATAACCTAGGTCAACCAAGATATGAGCATTGTCTGTTTTTTCGTATCGGTATTGATGGTAACCAACTCTTTCCGTTGCAGTGAGATTGGCCTGAACTTTATAGTCATCCAGATAGGCACTGTAAAATCCGGGCTTAGCGACTTCATTTTCTTTTTTGAATGATGAGCCATAACCGGTATTCATTTTGTTGAATTCTGCAGGTGTCAATTGTAGCTTGCCATTCGCCGGAACGATCATAAGATCATTGAGGTCACCTATACCTGTTCCGCTCAGATGGGTGTGGGTAAAACCCAATATTTCCTGGCTTTTGTAATTGTAGCCGCTGCACCAATCCCAGCCATTGAATTTGTCCCAGATCTGTGGAATTTGGGTTGGCCCAAGTTGTACCGCACCTAGTGGTACATTGGCTCCGACAAACACGTGTCCGTGATCTGCTGATCCAATAAATGGATTGACATATTGTGTTAAATTTTGCTGAGCTTGAACGCAAAATGGTAAAATTAGCGTGCCCAACACTGTTGTGATGAGTTTATTTCCTGTCATAGGTTTTGTGTTCGGGTATTTGAAACTGCTTAAAATTAGTAAATAAAACCTTTTAGCGCAATTTTATTATTATTTTAGTAAATTGTCGTTAAATTTTTTACTTTAGTAATCTTCGAAATAAAAACTTAACAAACCTACTCTACATGAAGAAACGTATTCTGATCAGTGATATCGCAAAGGCGTTGGGAATTTCTGTAACTACAGTATCCTTTATTTTGAATGACAAGGCAAAAGAGAAGCGTATCAGCGAAGCGTTGACCAAGCGCGTATTGGATTATGTCAAGAAAGTAGGGTATAAGCCAAATGAATTGGCGAAAAGCTTACGAACCGGAAAAACCAAGATTTTAGGTTTGATTATCGAAGACATCTCGAATCCTTTCTTTGGCAATATCGCGCGTCTGATCGAAAGCAAAGTCTACGAGCAGGGATACCGCATTATTTACTGTAGTACGAATAACGATGTCGAGAAGGCGAAGGAACTGATCCAGATGTTTTACGATCGTCAGGTTGACGGTTTTATCATTACGCCTTCAGATGGTTTGGAGGATACAGTCAAACAATTGCAGCAAAGTAATATTCCTGTTGTACTTTTTGACCGCTATTTTCCGGATCTGGAGACAGACTATGTTGGCGCAGACAATTTTCAGGGGGCTTTTGATGCGACCAGTCATTTATGTCAACAGGCGTTTAAGCGTATCGGCTTTGTGTCTCTATACTCGGATCAGACCCAGATGAAGGAGCGTTCGGAAGGTTATCTGAAAGCAATGGATAATAATAAGCAACAAAGTTTTATTCAGAAGGTGCAGATGGATGCGTCGGATGACGAAGCAATGGAATCCCTAAAAGATTTTATTTGTGAAAACCGTTTGGATGCTGTTTTATTTTCGACCAATTATCTGGCGATTTTTGGATTAAAAGCTTCGAAGAAATATAATTTTGTCATGCCGGCAATGATCGCCTTCGATGATCATACCGTATTTAAATTACTGGAGCCATCCATCACTGTTGTTTCACAGCCGATCAAGGAGATTGCAGAAAATCTGATCAACATACTTTTGCTCCGTCTGCAGGGCAAAATAAAAGCAACACGTAAGATGGTGTTGCCTTGTGAATTGAAAATTCGTGAGTCGACGAAAGCAAAGGTTACTTTGTAGTATCCGCTACGAATTTCATTGAAATAGAATTGACGCAATGGCGCGTGTTTTTTGCCGTGAAACCTTCCCCAAGAAAAACATGCCCCAAATGCGCACCACAATTGGTACAGAGGATTTCCGTACGGCGTCCATCTGCATCCGTGATCCGCGTGATTGCTTCAGGGATCTCATCGTCAAAGCTTGGCCAGCCACAGCCAGATTCAAATTTTGATTCCGAACGGTACAGTGGACTATCGCAACGTCGACAAATGTAAGTTCCTTTCACTTTGTTGTCCAAAAGTGCACCCGTAAAAGGACGTTCCGTCCCTTTATGCACAATCACATATTCTTCTTCTTTGCTTAACGGGTTGTGTTTTTTATTCGTTTCCATTTTTGTAGTCTGTTTAATGTTCTGCTGACCCTGACAGGAATAGCCCATTAGGAACAAGCAGATACAGTAGCTATATAATAGCGCTTTCATACTTATAAAGTTACGGAATTAATATGGGAAAAAGTTTTTTTAGCGCGGAATGATCTTGATATTCAGGTATTTTAAATTGTCATGGTAATGTCTTATATTTGATAGGAGTACCATGATGAAAAGTTAAGGCAATTGATGTACTTCGTTCGCATAATAGGGATTTAATGTGGTTTAAACGCAATTGTTTAGAATGATTATAAATTGATATTAAAGGTCACAAAATTGTCAGCGATTTGTTAATAAATCATACTTTTGTGGCATTGTTAGGGGGGTAGTGGCTCCTTTAACCATGGGAGTTAATTTTTTACATTCACAAATAAATAGTATAAAGTGCTAAATATGAGAACTATCTCATCCGTTTTGGGAAGCCTTGCGAGGGTGGTGTCAACGAGTTTGATGCTATTATTTGCCGTTACGACGTTGCATGCGCAAGATGTCAAGGAAGGTGAAAAAATCTTCAAATCTAAGTGTACATCCTGTCACGCCATTGACAGAAAAGTAGTTGGGCCTGCTTTGAAAGGAGTTCCAGATACGAAATCTGAAGAATGGTTGATTAAATGGATCCGTAACTCTCAAGCTTTAATTGCTACAGGTGATGCTGAGGCCGTTAAAATCTTTGAAGAGTACAACAAATCTGTGATGACTTCTTTTACGGATTTATCTGACGATCAGATTAAATCGGTAATTGCGTTTATCAAAGATGCCTCAGTAGAGAAACCGAAAGATCCTACTAAAGATGGCGCTGCTGCAAAAGATGATAATGCATCAATGTTCATGATTTTGGGCTTGATCGCTGTTGTTGTTTTGGCGGTTGTTGTGATCGTGGTGTTGAACCGTGTGATCCGTACCTTAGAAAATGTAATTGCTAAGAATCAGGAAGCTATTGCTGCGCAAGAGGAACCTGAGGATAATCAACGTTTTGTGAAGTTTGCGAAAGCATTCGTTAAAAACAAAAAATTGGTTGGATTTACCGTGTTGATGCTTGTTGCTTTATTGGCAGTAGGTGGTTGGAAGACGATGTGGAACGTCGGTGTTCACGAAGGTTACAAACCTGTTCAGCCAATCAAGTTCTCACACCAAATCCACGCTGGTGTAAATAAAATAGAGTGTCAATACTGTCACGGTGGTGCATTTAAATCTAAAAATGCTTCTATTCCATCGGCTAACGTATGTATGAACTGCCACAATACAGTCACTGCGTCGGAGCATTATGATGGTGAGATTTCTCCAGAAATTGCTAAAATCTATCGTGCATTGGATTGGAATCCTGAGACACGTACTTATGGTAACAATCCGAAACCAATTCAATGGGTTCGTATCCATAACTTGCCTGATTTCGCTTACTTCAATCACTCACAACACGTTGTGGTTGCAGGAGTAGAGTGTCAGACTTGTCACGGTCCGATCCAAAACATGGAAGAAGTATACCAATACTCTCCATTGACGATGAAATGGTGTGTTGATTGTCACAAAAAGACAGATATCAAATCAGATAATAAATATTATGAAGATTTGATCAAGGCACACGAAAGAATTAAGAAAGGTGAGAAAATGACTGCAGCCATGATCGGTGGTCTTGAGTGTGGTAAATGTCACTATTAATAATTATTTGAAATACGCAATCTTATATACAGCTTAAATGGATAGCAATAAAAAATATTGGAAAGGTTTGGAAGAGTTAAATCAAACTCCTGCTTTCGTTGAGGGAAGCAAGGGTGAGTTTGCCGAATCTATTCCTGTAGAAGATGTATTAAACGAAGCTGGCTTGAGTACTAAAACTCCTCGCCGTGACTTCTTGAAAGCATTAGGTTTTGGTTTGGGTGCTGTTTCTTTAGCGGCTTGTAACCGTACTCCTGTGCATAAGGCAGTTCCTTATTTGATTAAACCTGAAGAGGTAACTCCAGGTATCCCTAACTATTATACGTCGACATTCAATGGTCAAAGTATCTTAGTTAAAACGCGTGAAGGTCGCCCTATCAATGTTGAACCTAACCCTAATGCAATTGGTTTGAACCAAGGTTTGGATTCAACAACTGCTGCTTCGGTATTGGATTTATATGATGAATCTAAATTGAAGCAAGCGCAATTGAAAGGTCAAGATGTTGAGTGGTCTAAATTGGATGGGGAAGTTGTTAAAGCATTGACTGCTGCTGCATCTTCTGGTAAACAAATTACGATCGTTTCTAATACTGTAAACAGTCCTTCAACTTTGGCAGCTATCGCTGCTTTCGCAACGAAATTCCCTACAGCGAATCATGTACAATACGATGCTGTTTCTTACAGCGGTATTATCGAAGCAAATAAAGCTTCTTTTGGTAAAGCTGTAGTTCCTTCATACAATTTTGATAAAGCAAATGTAATCGTTTCAGTTGCTGCTGATTTCTTAGGAACTTGGTTGGCAGGTGAAGAGCATACACAACAATACGCTAAAAATCGTGACTATAAATCATTGAAAAATGGAAAAATGTCACGTCACGTGCAATTTGAGTCTGGTCTTTCAATGACTGGTACAAATGCGGATGCGCGTATTGCTATCAAACCTTCGGAAGAAGGTGCTACCTTGGTCGCTTTATATAATGCAATCACCGGTCAAACATTAGCTGGTGCGACTGCAAACAAAAAGGCACAAAAAGGTGTAGCGCTAGCGGCAAAAGAATTGGTGAACAGCAAAGGCGCTGCCGTGGTTGTTGCCGGTTCTAATGATGTGAATGTTCAGGTATTGGTCAATGCAATCAACGTTGCATTGGGCGCTTACGGTACAATCATTGATTTAGATAACTATTCTAAACAATACCAAGGTTCGGATTCTTCTTTCCAAGCTTTCTTAGCTGCTGCAAAAGGTGGTCAGGTGGGTGTGGCGTTCTTCTTGAACAGCAACCCTGTATATGACTACTTCAAAGCGGATGATGTAAAAGCGGCTTTGAAACAGATTCCTTTCACATTATCATTTGCACAACGTGCTGATGAGACTGCGTCGGAATTGACAGCGATCGCTCCTGCAAGTACTTTCTTGGAGTCTTGGGGTGATGCTAACCCGAAAGAAGGTTTGTACTCTATTGTTCAACCTACAATCAATCCTGTTTTCCAAACGCGTCAAGTTGAGCAAAGCTTGTTGACTTGGGCAGGAAACACAACAGATATGTACAACTTTGTTAAGAACTTGTGGTCTACACAAATCTTAGCTGGTTCTACGAAAAACTGGGATGCTGTATTGCAAACTGGTTTTGAATATAAAGGTGCTAAAGCTGCAAGTGCTCCTGCATTTACAGGAAATGCTGCTGCTGCCGCTACTGCAATCGAAGCTTCTAGTAAAGCAATCACTGGTGAGTTTGAATTGAAACTTTACGAACCTTCTGCTCTTCGCGATGGTCGTTACGCAAACAACGCTTACTTACAGGAATTGCCTGATCCAGTCTCTAAAGTAACTTGGGACAACTATGCTGCCCTAAATCCAAAAGATGCTGAAAAACTAGGCTTAGGTGAAGATGGTAAAGTAACTGTAAAAGCAAATGGTGTTGAATTGGAATTGCCTGTTGTACAACAACCAGGTCAAGCACAAGGAACTGTTTCAGTTGCTGTAGGTTACGGTCGTACTAAAGTTGGTAAAGCAGGTAATGAAGTTGGTAAAAACGCATTCCCATTTGCTTCTATCATCAACGGTACTGTTCAAGGTGTTGCAAAAGCAACTGTAGCGAAAGCTTCTGGAACTTACCAATTGGCACAAACACAAACACACCACACCATCGAAGGTCGTAACGTGATTCGTGAGACTACGTTTGCGAAATATTTGAAAGATCCTAACTCTGAGGCGGGACGCTTTACAGATAATCACAAAACGTACGATTTGTGGAACAAATATGAGCAACCGGGTCACAAATGGGTGATGGCGATCGACTTGAACGCATGTACAGGTTGTGGTGCTTGTATCGTTGCTTGTAACGTAGAGAATAACATCCCTGTTGTAGGTCGTGACGAGGTTCGTCGTCGTCGTGAGATGCATTGGTTACGTATCGACCGTTACTATACAATCGAAGGTAAAGATCAAGATCTTACAAAAGAGAAAGAGATTGCGAAAGCTTCAGCTGAATTGGATTTCGAAGATATCACTGTTGTTCACCAACCAATGTTGTGTCAGCACTGTGGTCACGCACCTTGTGAAACTGTATGTCCGGTATTGGCAACAGTACACTCTTCAGAAGGTCTGAACCATATGGCTTACAACCGTTGTTTCGGTACACGTTACTGTGCGAACAACTGTCCGTTCAAAGTACGTCGTTTCAACTGGTTCGCATACTGGAATGATTCACGTTTTGACAACTACTTGAACAATGAGTTTACACAATTGGTGTTGAATCCAGATGTAGTAACTCGTTCACGTGGGGTAATGGAAAAATGTTCAATGTGTATCCAACGTATCCAATCAGGTAAATTACAAGCTAAGATTGAAAATCGCAAAGTTAAAGATGGCGATATCCAAATGGCTTGTCAACAAGCATGTTCGGCAAATGCAATTATTTTTGGGGATGCGAATGATCCAGAATCAGAAGTTTCCAAAGCATTGCGCAATGAGCGTGTTTATTACGTACTTGAGGAAATCAATGTTCAACCGGGTATCGGTTATATGACAAAAGTTAGAAACACTTTTGAGGCGTAATCTTGTACAATATTTGAAATAAAAATACTATGTCATCGCATAACGAATCAATATTAAGAGAACCATTAATGACCGGTAAAGACATCACGTATGCAAAAATTACGGATGATATCTTACTACCGGTTGAAAATAAACCAAATAAAGCATGGTGGATTGGTTTTACCGTTGCTGTATTAGGTGCTTTATTATGGGTAGTTAGCGTTAGTTATACCTTTTGGACAGGTATCGGCGCTTGGGGTCTGAATAAAACAGTAGGCTGGGCTTGGGATATCACCGACTTCGTATGGTGGGTTGGTATCGGTCACGCTGGTACGTTGATTTCAGCTGTATTATTAATTTTCCGCCAGAACTGGCGTAACTCAATCAACCGTTCCGCAGAGGCGATGACGATCTTTGCGGTAATCTGTGCGGCTACATACGTTGTAGCTCACATGGGTCGTCCTTGGTTGGCATATTGGATTTTCCCTCTTCCAAATCAATTTGGATCACTTTGGGTAAACTTCAACTCTCCATTAGTATGGGATGCATTTGCGATCTCAACATACTTTACAGTATCCTTGGTATTCTGGTACTGTGGTTTGTTGCCAGATATCGCGACTATCCGTGACCGTGCTACTGGATTAAAACAAAAGATCTATTCTGTATTATCATTCGGCTGGAATGGTTCTGTGAAGACTTGGCAACGTTTTGAAATCGTGTCATTGATCTTGGCAGGTATTTCAACGCCACTGGTACTTTCTGTACACACGATCGTATCCATGGACTTTGCAACTTCGGTTATCCCTGGATGGCACACGACGATCTTCCCTCCATACTTTGTGGCGGGTGCGATCTTCTCAGGCTTCGCGATGGTACAGACCTTATTGTTGATCTTACGTAAAGTAATGAACTTTGAGAACTACATCACGATGTTCCACATTGAGTCGATGAATATTATCATCATGACTACTGGTTCTATCGTAGGTGTGGCTTACTTAACAGAGTTGTTTATTGCAATGTACTCTCGTTCAGAATACGAAATGTATGCTTTCGAGAACCGTATGTTGGGTCCATACGCTTGGGCGTACTGGTCAATGATGACTTGTAACGTAATTTCTCCACAGTTATTCTGGTTCAAAAAAATCCGTACAAGTATTCCGATCTCATGGATTCTATCTATTGTGGTAAATATCGGTATGTGGTTTGAGCGTTTCGTAATTATCGTGACTTCATTGCACCGTGATTACTTGCCTTCATCTTGGGCAATGTTCTACCCAACTTGGACAGACGTAGGTATCTTTGTAGGTTCAATTGGATTATTCTTTACTTTATTCTTGTTGTTCTTACGTTTCTTGCCAGGTATCGCAATTGCCGAAGTTAAATTGTTGTTGAAATCATCGTCATTACAACACAAAACTAAATTGGCTCAAGAAGGTGCATTCCCTGCCGAGCAAGTTGAGTACTTCCAAGAATCATTGGAAAAATATGATTCAGTGACAGAAGAAGAGATTAAAGAATTATCAGTTAGAAAATAATCAGCAATGAGCAATACAAAATATATATTAGGTAGTTTTGCGGATCCGGATGACATGATGCATGGGATCGACAAATTGCAAGCAAACAATATAAGTATTTATGACTGCTTTACTCCGATGCCTATCCACGGCATCGAAGCGAAGTTAGGTGTAAGACCTTCTCGCTTGCCTATCGCAGCATTTTGCTTTGGAGCATTAGGAACGACATTAGGTTTTAGTTTGTTGTATTATACCATGGTATACGATTGGCCGATGAATGTCGGTGGTAAACCATCATTTGCAATGCCAAACTTTGTTCCAGTAACATTTGAGGTTACGATCTTATTGTGTGCTTTGGGAATGGTTGCTACATTTTTCTTCCGTAACCACTTGTTCCCGGGACGTACACCTCGCGTGATGGACCTAAGAGCGACAGATGACCGTTTCATCCTTGCAGTAGATGCCAAAGAAAATGCAGACCACGCTTTGATCGATAGCTTATTGAAAGAAGCCGGTGCTGTTGAAGTTAAGTACAATGATAGAAAATATGTTAGCTATGAATAAGAAGAATTTACTTGGAACTGTATGCGCAGCTGTAGCATTGACAGCACTTGTTTCTTCTTGTGGTGACAAAACGACTCGTAGTACAGGTTTGGAATTTTCCCGTAACATGTACGATCCGCTTGCTTTCAATCCGGATCAGCCCAATGCGAATTTTGCTGATGGAAAAACAGCACAGGCACCTCCTAAAGGTACAGACCCAATTGGTTTCACTCGTTTTGAGTATGCCAATACATTAGAGGATTATGTACGTGCTGGTGCTGAAGTGAAAAACCCTTTGCTTGTTAATGCTGAAAACCTTGAAAAAGGTAAGGCTTTATTTACTACGTACTGTTCAGTATGTCACGGGGTAGAAGGTAAAGGGGATGGACCTCTTACGAAAGATCGTAGTGTAACTGATTCTAGAGGTACTCGTCAATTAGAGAACTTTCCGCCGCCACCATCTTATCACAGAACGGATAAAGCGAACTCTTCAAGAGGTGGTTTCATGGCTGACTTGACAGATGGTAAGATTTACCATACGATTTATTATGGACATAACTCCATGGGATCGCATGCATCTCAATTGTCTCCAGAAGAGAGATGGAAAGTTGTTATGTATGTTCACGAATTACAAAAGAAATAATCTAACATCAGATATATAAATGGGAACTCACAGTCATCATCACGATTATAATTTCAACGAGCGATACGAGTTTGCTGGCAAAGCTAAAATGTTCAGTATTATCGCTGTTGTACTAGGCGTAGCTGCTGTAGCTATGGGGTTGCTTTCGGGCGATCACGTTACTGTAGAGCGTACATACGCCAACTTGTTATTGATGGGTTATTACTTTACATGTGTTTGTGCAGCAGGAACATTCTTTGTTGCTTTGCAATATGTAACACAGTCTGCATGGTCTGCAGGTCTGGTACGTATACCTCAAGCTATGGCGGGTGTTTTACCAATTGCATCATTGATTTTATTGGTTATTGTAGGCTTAGGTTTGACTACACATAACTTGTATCACCATTGGCATGCAGATGGTCTTACTGACCCTAATAATGCAAATTACGACCCTATTATCGCAGGTAAATCTGCTTATTTAAATGTTCCTTTCTTCTTGATCCGTCAAGTTGTATTTATGGGACTATATAGCATTTTTGCAGTTATTTTTGCGAAACTTTCTTATAAAGAGGATTTAGAAGGCGGTTTGGCTTCTTACAAGAAATCATTCAAATTGTCTGCAATCTTCTTGGTTATCTTCGGTTTTACTACACCAATCTGGTCTTTCGATACCATCATGTCCTTAGAGGCACACTGGTTTTCTACAATGTTTGGTTGGTACAACTTTGCAGCAATGTGGGTAAGTGGTATCTGTTGTATCACGATTATCGTTGTTGTATTGAAGAAAGCAGGTTATATGAACTGGGTAAACGAAAATCATTTACACGATTTGGGTAAATTGATGTTCGGTTTCTCCATCTTCTGGACTTATGTTTGGTTTGCACAATTCATGTTGATTTGGTATTCAAACATTCCTGAGGAAACAGTTTATTTCTACAAACGTTGGGAACCTGAATACAAACCTTGGTTTTGGTTGAGTATTATCATTAACTTTGTGGCACCATTGTTACTATTAGTGGATCGCGATGCTAAACGTAAACAAAATGTTATGTTGTTCGTAGCGATTCTATTGTTGGCAGGTCACTGGCTAGATTATTACATCATGATCATGCCTGGTACTGTTGCTGAACATAGAGGATTTGGTATCATTGAAATCGGAACTGCACTTGGTTTCTTAGGTTTGTTTGTATTCTTAGTGATGAACAAATTGAGTAAACAAGCCTTGGTGCCTAAAAATCATCCTTTCTTGGATGAGAGTTTGCATCACCAAATATAGTTTCACTTTTAAAGGAAGGTTACGTAAAAACGTTATAAAAGAAATGAGCTTTAAATTAAATAATAGATTCAAATCCATCTCGGGTTTTGTGCTTGCACTAGGGCTGCTTTTTGCAAATCCTATTCTTGCAAGTCAACAAGATACAGTAGCATCTGATTCTGCTAAAGCGGCAACTACAGCAGTAGCTGCCCCTGCAGCAACGGATTCGGTTGCAAAAGATACAACAGCGGCAGCAGGTACTGCTGCTGTTGCATCTGCTAGCTCTACTACAGAAGCTGGCGCAGCTGCTCCTGCTGTTGAAGAAGTGAAGCAAATAGACCCTCAGGTTTATAAAAACTTCACATACTATGTGTTATTGTTCTTAGTCATTTGTACAATCGTTGCTGTTATTGGCAAGGTACTTTCGATCTACGAATTGACACGAAAAATGAATGGTAGATACAATCCATTTGCGAATAACACATTCCAATCGGCATTGTTGTTTATCTTCTTGGTTGTATTTCTTTATGGTGTTTACTGGTCATACGTACATTGGGGTGCCGCATATTGGAGATCTGCGGTAACTGAACATGGTGAACGTATTGATACCATGTTTATCATCACGACTGCAATTACAACATTTGTATTGGTTATTACACATATTTTGTTGATGACTTTTACATTTTTGTACCGTATGCGTGCAAAACGTCAAGCGTATTATTATCCGCATAACAATGCGATTGAGAAGCTTTGGACAATCGTTCCTGCTGTAGTTTTGACAGTATTGGTATTGTTCGGTTTCTTTACTTGGAGATCAATTACAAATGTTCCTGAGGATCTTCAAAAATCTGCATTACAAATCGAGGTGTTGGGCGAGCAGTTCCAATGGAATGTGCGTTACCCTGGTACAGACGGCGTTATTGGTAAACGTAATTACAAAATGACGACGCCAACAAATCCTTACGGTATCGATTTTAATGATAAAAATTCATGGGATGATATTCAAGGTTCTGAGATTTGGTTACCTGTAAACAAACCAGTTCGTTTCCATATCGTTTCAAAAGATATTATTCACTCTTTCTTTATTCCAGATTTCCGTGTTCAGATCAATGCGGTACCAGGAATGACCAACTATTTCCAATTCACACCTACTGTAACAACAGAAGAAATGCGTGATCGTTTGGGAGACTACAACTATGATTTTGTGATGTTATGTAACAAGATCTGTGGATCTGCTCACTGGAACATGCAAAAGAAAGTGGTGGTTGTAACTGAGGCACAATATAAAGAGTGGTTAGCTAAACAAAACAAATATTTTACTGAAGACCTACAAAAGGAATTCAGTGGTAAGACGGCTAATGTAAAAAAGGATAGCGTACAAGTTACAGCATCTTTGAACTAATTAAGAATTTTTGAATATAAAATCGAATATGTCAAGTACAGTAATATCGCATAGCGCTGAACATCACGATTCGCACGGACATCATCACGAGGAATCATTCATCAGAAAGTATATCTTTTCTGGTGACCACAAGATGATTGCCAAGCAATTCTTGATCACTGGTATCATCATGGCAGTTTTTGCGATGCTTTTATCAGTATTATTCCGTATCCAATTAGCATGGCCGGATAAAGAATTCCCTATATTAGAAGTATTCTTGGGCAAATGGGCTGAGGGTGGCCGTATTAAGCCGGAGTTTTTCCTTTCCTTGGTGACGATCCACGGTACTGTCATGGTATTCTTCGTGTTAACAGCGGGTCTATCGGGTACATTTAGTAACTTATTGATTCCATATCAAATCGGTGCGCGCGATATGGCGTCACCTTTTATGAATATGTTATCCTACTGGTTGTTCTTCATTGCATCAGTAATCATGATCGCTTCTTTCTTTGTAGAGAGCGGACCTGCTTCTGCTGGTTGGACAATCTATCCACCATTATCCGCTGTACCAACTGCAATCGCTGGATCTGCGACAGGTATGACTTTATGGTTGGTTAGTATGGTTCTATTCGTCGCTTCTCAGTTGATCGGTGGTATCAACTACGTAAGTACGATTTTGAACATGCGTACAAAAGGTATGGATCTATGGAAAATGCCTTTGACAATCTGGGCGTTTTTCTTAACTGCGATCGTGGGTATGTTGTCATTCCCAGTATTGGTATCTGCAGTGGTTCTTTTGATTTTTGACCGTGCCGCTGGTACGTCATTCTATTTGTCTGACTTGGTAGTACAAGGACAGATTTTACCTAACGAAGGTGGTTCTCCAATTTTGTTCCAGCACTTATTCTGGTTCTTGGGTCACCCAGAGGTATATATCGTAGTTATGCCTGCATTAGGTTTGACTTCTGAGGTTATTGCTACAAATTCACGTAAACCAATTTTCGGTTACCATGCCATGGTTTACTCTTTGATCGGTATTACTGTATTGTCATTTATCGTATGGGGTCACCATATGTTTGTGACAGGTATGAATCCGTTCTTAGGTGGTGTATTTATGATCACAACGTTGATTATTGCCGTTCCTTCTGCTGTTAAGGCATTTAACTACCTAGCAACTTTGTGGAAAGGTAATATCCGTTTTACACCTGCAATGATGTTTGCTATCGGTTTGGTATCTTTCTTTATCTCCGGTGGTTTAACAGGATTGTTCTTGGGTAACGCGGCATTGGACATCAACTTGCACGATACATATTTCGTTGTAGCCCACTTCCACTTGGTAATGGGATCTGCGTCCATCTTCGGTATGCTTTGTGGTGTCTACCACTGGTATCCTAAAATGTTTGGTCGTATGATGAACACGAAATTGGGTTATTTACACTTTTGGTTGACTTTCATTGGTGCTTACCTGGTATTCTTCCCAATGCACTTTATGGGTATTGATGGTGTGCCACGTCGTTATTATGCATTTACCGAGTTTGCTTTCATGGCAAAATGGGTGTCTGTGAATCAATTAGTTACTTGGGCTGCTATCATTGCTGCTTTGGGACAGGTTGCATTTTTATGGAACTTCTTTTACTCGATCTTCTTCGGTAAGAAAGCAACACAAAATCCTTGGCAATCAAACACGTTGGAATGGACTACTCCAGTAGAACATATTCATGGTAACTGGCCAGGAGAAATTCCAACAGTACACCGTTGGCCTTACGATTACAGTAAGCCAGGTCATGGTGAGGATTTCATTCCTCAAGATGTTCCTTTCTCTGAAACGATGAGCTCGAATTTGCCTCACGATTTTGAAGGAGATGAGGAAGCTGAGCGTATCCAGGCAGAATGGAATGCTCAAAATGGTAGAAAAGACTAATAAGATTTAGTAGAATAGAGTAGGGCTTGTACCTACTCTATTTTATACAAGTTTGTATTTTAAGAGGTAGGGGTAGTATTATGTTTCCAGCTGCTGAAAAGCGATTTATAAAGACCAATTTTGTTACGATTATCGTACTGTTTATGGTCATTATTGCTGGGGGTGTTGTGCGGAGTACAGGTTCAGGTATGGGATGTCCAGATTGGCCAAAATGTTTTAACCGTATTATTCCGCCCACAGATATTTCCCAATTACCACAAGGATACGAACAGCATTATATTGAAGGGAGAGCAAAAAAGAATGAACGTTTCGCCAAGATCGTAGAATTTTTTGGTGATAAGGAAATGGCTTATAAGTTTCGTACCGATAAAAGTATTTTGCAGCATGAGGAATTTAATGTTGCAAAGACCTGGACGGAGTATATCAATCGCTTGGTAGGAGTTATTTCTGGATTTTGTTTATTGTTTACCGCAATTTATTCCTTCACGTATATAAAATCAAAAAGTTCGATCGTTGTTTGGTCAGTGGTTAATCTTTTTGTTGTGGTCATTCAGGCCTGGTTAGGTTCGATCGTTGTATCAACCAATTTAATGCCCTGGATCATCACAGTACATATGCTCTTGGCGCTTGTAATTGTTTGTATCAGTATATATACATACTTTAAAGCGGTTACACTACGTGACAAGACCATATTGGTTAATCGTTCTTTAGGCGTATTAAAAGGTCTTGCGTTGATCTCTATTTTGTTGATGTTAACGCAGGTGATCGTCGGAACAGGGGTTCGGGAGGAAGTTGATCTATTGACTGGCTCCAACATTGCCCGTGCCGATTTTATAACAGCTATTGGCCAACAATTCGAAGTACATCGATGGTTGGCATATTGTTCTTTGATTTTAGTTATTGTATTATTCTTTTTGGTCCGCACTAGTTTCAATACGGGATCTAAGCAGTTTAAATTTGCTTTGATCGTGTTGATCCTCGTGGGTATCCAAATGCTATCAGGAATTATCTTAGCTCGATTTGCAATACCTGCATTTGCACAGACAACGCATCTGGTTGTTGGGACACTTTTATTTGGTGCTCAATTTTATCTGTTGTTGCTGTTGAATAAGCAAAGGCACTAATTTTGAAATTCGAGATGTTTATGTTAAAAAGTATGTGTTTGAATACACTGGTAGTAGGAGGTCTCTTTTAATTATGAAAGAATTTATTTCAGATTTTAAAAAGCTAGTTAAGTTAAGACTTACGTTGACGGTGGTATTCTCCGCGTCAATTGCTTTTCTGATAGGATCAAAACAACAGGGTGAAATTTTCTGGATCAATTGGTTGTTGTTGACTGTAGGTGGTTTTCTGGTAACAGGTTCTGCCAATGGTTTTAACGAAATCATCGAAAAAGATCTAGATAAGTTGATGAAACGTACAGAGGATAGACCGCTACCTTCTGGTCGGATGACAACAGGTCAAGCTTTGGTAATGAGTGTCTTTATGGGCATCTTGGGTACCTTGGTATTGGTCCGCTTAAATTTTGTCGCTGGCCTACTGTCGGTTTTTTGTATCCTACTTTATGCATTCATCTATACGCCGTTAAAAAGAAAATCACCAATAGCCGTGTTTGTAGGGGCATTTCCGGGCGCATTTCCACCATTAATTGGTTATTATGCGGCCTTTTCACAGGATGATCTGGCCTATTACAGTGGACACAACGAAGCCGCAATTATTATTATTCCCTTTGTTTTGTTCGCGATTCAATTTTTATGGCAGTTTCCACATTTCTGGGCAATCGCTTGGGTTGTGGATGATGACTATAAATTGGCTGGTTTTAGGTTGTTACCAACTACAAAACGTGATAAGATATCAGCCTTTATGGTATTCATTACAGGATTGTTAATGATTCCTGCTGGATTTATACCTTATTATTTTGGCTTTGGTGGAATTTGGTTTACGATAGTGTCGGTCATTGGTGGATTGATGTTTGGTTATTATGGCTATTTGCTTTTTAAGAATTGTGATATTCCTTCGGCAAAGAAAGTTATGTTTACATCGTTCATCTATTTACCTGTTACACAACTCGTATTATTGCTTAACTTTATTCCTTTGAAATAATGTTAGATATACAAGCACAGACTGACGAGAAGTTAGTACAGAGAAAGGCTCAGAAATTCAACCTTTGGTTGGGTATGTTGGGTATGTTCATGATGTTTGCTGCGTTATCCAGTGGTTTCATTGTATACACAGCGAGTGGCGTGGACAAAGGGATCAAGACCTTATTACCAAATGCACTATTGTATAGCACAATTGTGATTGCGGTAAGTAGTCTTACGATGTTTTTAGCGCATAAAGCGGCTAAAAATGGTGATTCTTCCAAACAAAAGGCATTGTTGATGGTCACTTTTGTTTTGGGTATCGTGTTTTTTGCGTTACAGGTACATGCTTGGAACGTATTAATCGAAAGAGGTGTTTATTTTGTGAATAACAATGCATCCCAATCGTTTATTTACGTTTTTATTTGGATGCACTTGGCACATATTATTGCGGGTTTGATCGTTTTGATTGGCGCGATTATAGGAGTTAACAAACTTCCTAAGGACGGCAATCTTTTCCGCATGGATCTTGCCAGTATTTTTTGGCATTTTCTCGATCTTTTATGGATTTATATATATGTTTTCTTACTTTTGAATCAATAATAGTAAACAATGAGTACAACAGTATCGCAATTGGATAAGGTAAAAACTGGTCCATGGAATGGTGGAAAATCACCTTGGAACTTAGAGTATGGAAAAATCATGATGTGGTTTTTCTTGGTAGGGGATGCCTTCACATTTTCTGCATTTTTGGTTTATTACGGCGCGCAACGCTTTTCTCACCCAACATGGCCTGATCCTGATAAGATTTTCCAATCTATCCCGGGTATTGCTGATCATGGTCAACCTTTGGTATTCGTTGGTTTGATGACGTTTATTTTGATTATGTCTTCGGTAACGATGGTTTTGGCTGTGGAAGCTGGCCACCGTAATCAAAAAAATGAAGTCGTTAAATGGATGCTTTGGACGATTTTGGGTGGTATCTGTTTCGTAGGCTGTCAGGCTATCGAGTGGACCCACTTACACCACATGGGATTCTGGTTTGGTAAAAACCCAGCGACTGGTTTGGAGGGAGATGCAATTAAGACGGCATTGTTACCTTACTTTACACACGATATTTCCTATACTTCGGCGTTGCAATTTGCAAACTTGTTCTTTACGATCACAGGTTTCCACGGTTTCCACGTTACAGTTGGTATTATTTTAAACATCATCATTCTTTTCATGACGTTAAATAATACATTCGAAAATCGTGGTTCTTACTTAATGATTGAAAAAGTAGGTTTATATTGGCACTTTGTGGATTTGGTGTGGGTATTCGTATTTACATTCTTCTACTTAATCTAATCACTGAATTAATAATTTTAGATCGCTATGTCACAATATCAAGATAATATCGCTCACGGAGAGCACGCTCACGAAGGTGGGATGGATAAGAAAGCCATCTGGAGAGTATTTGGCGTACTTTTGGCGCTTACTTGTCTAGAGTTCTTAATTGCATTAGGTTTTGTTCACCACTGGCAAATTTTAACCAAAGGTGCATTGGTAAATACTATTTATATCGTTTTAACTTTGGTTAAAGCATATTATATCGTTGCATTCTTTATGCACTTGAAATTTGAAAAATCGAGTTTCATCGTTACCGTAGCAATAGTCTTTATTTTTATTATTTATTTTATCGTCCTGATGTTAGTTGAGGGAGGTTTCTTGGCTGGTGCTTTTCAGGAGCATCAATTGTTTCCAAATAAATAGATAAAGTGAATAATGGATAATAATACTGGACAAAAGAAAGGTATTAAAACTATATTGATCCTGGCAGTAATTCTTTTATTGCCAGGATTTTTATATTTTATACTAAATAAAAGTGGTTCCAATAGCTACGTTTCCCTACCTATTTTTGGGAAGAAGGAAGTTCCTGGAACAACGCACCGTAAATGGGGACGGGATATCCCTGATACAATCTATCATACTGTGCCTTCGGTCAATTTCGTTAATTACGATAGTAAGCCTGTACATTTATTGGATAATGATACGACACTTTCGGTCGTTCACCTGATGTATTCGCGGGATGCATCGCTGTCAAGAACGATGATTAAAAGATTAGATCAGATCGCCAATCGTTTTATTCATAATAAAAAGGTAAAGCTGTATTCCATTACAGTTGATACCACATACGATACTCCTGAGGTGCTCGCGAAATATGCTAAAGTTTACAAACCCTGGACTAAATCTTGGTTTTTTGTGACAGATCCTTCTGTTGATATCTTTAAATTTGCCAAAGAGAGTTTGTTACAGGATGCGATCGCAAGTAAAGACAAAGCAAAACCTTTTATCATCGGATCCAACTATCTTTTGCTTGACACAAAGGGACGGATCAGAGGAATCTATGATATCAATGTCAAGACGGATATTGATCGGTTGGAAGATGAAATTAAATTATTGTTGGTGGAGGAGATCCGAAATCATCCCGCTACGATAGAACAAAAGAGATTTTAGAAACATGGAAGAGAGTCTTATCAAAGAGAAAAAATACAGTAGGTGGATTTGGGTGCTTTCTGTTGTGATACCAGTTGTCGTGGCCGTATTGTTTACAGTCAATCTACAAAAATTAGGTTATGATGTGAAGCCATTGACGTTTTTGCCGCCTATTTATGCGACGATCAATGGTATTACTGCGATTTTGCTGTTTTGGGCGGTAGCTGCAATAAAGAAAGGTAACAAAGCGCTGCATGAACGTTTGATCAAATGTTGTATTGCCTGTTCCTTGGCTTTTTTGGCGATGTATGTAGCTTATCACATGACGTCTATTGAAACAAAATATGGGGGTGAGGGAATTTTGAGACCAATCTATTTCTTTATATTGATCACGCATATTCTCTTGTCTATTATAATTATACCGTTTGTACTTTTTACTTTTGTAAGAGGTATCTCGGGATCGTATGCGCGACATAAAAAGCTTGCACGGATTACTTACCCCATGTGGCTCTATGTTGCCGTGACAGGTGTCATTGTTTATTTGATGATTTCACCCTATTATATAGGTTAATTTAATAAAAGAAAGGAGTGTACTTATGAAACGTATTTGGATTTATCAGGCTGATCGTATACTTTCGGTTGAAGAAGGAGGGCAAATTTCGGTGGAACTAGCCGCTTTTGCTGAACAATGGAAGGTTCATGGAAAGCCGTTGTCTGCTTCCGCTGAGCTTCGCGATCACCTTTTTATTATCCTAAAGGTTGACGAGGATATTGCTGCTGCTTCCGGTTGCTCTGTAGATAGCTCTGTTCGTTTTCTGAAAGGGATAGAAGAAAAGTACGGGGTACAACTCTTCGATCGTATGCAATTTGCGTATAAGTCCACGAGCGGCGTCGTCGCAGTAGTCAGTCGTTCGGGTTTTGAAAGGTTATTGGCTGCAGGTGAAATAGATGATAACACGCTTGTGTTTGATAATACAATTACTTACGAGCACCAATTGGATAATGCCTGGGTGGTTCCTTTTAAGGAAAGCTGGCACAAAAGATTATTTGCATAACGAAAATAACATGTATAAAAAAAGCCATTTCATCAATGGCTTTTTTTTATGGTGTTACGAGATCGCAATGAACTGTATACTAAAGGAAGAGTTCTGCATTCCATCTGTTGCGTCAAATCATTGAAATCTCCATATTTAATGCTAAGATCCAATAGGGGGGTATTATTCCGGAATAGTGTAATGATGTAAATATTTGGCGATCGCATTCGCCCTTCTGTTGACATAAGCAGAAGGATTACGGGCATCCCATTCGCGCGGATTTGGCAAGATCGCAATAATCAATGCGGCCTGTTTTTTGGACAGATTGCTTCCTGTTTTGCTAAAGTAATATTCAGCAGCTGCATCTGCGCCGTAAACTCCCTGTCCCATTTCAATGACATTGAGATAGACCTCAAGAATACGTTTTTTACTCCAAAATGTTTCAATTAAGACCGTAAAGTAAGTCTCGAATCCTTTTCTTAACCAGGAACGTCCCGGCCAGAGAAAGACATTTTTGGCAACCTGCTGACTAATTGTACTTCCGCCACGGAGTTTTTTACCCTGTGCATTTTTCTTGATGGCATTTTGAATGCCTTTAAGGTCAAAACCCCAGTGTGTCATAAAATGTGCATCCTCACCTGCAATCGCTGCTAGCTTTAGATTATCCGAAAGCTCATCATAACTCAACCAGTTTTTTTCTAACTTAAACCCTTTTCCCTGTTCCTTAAGTTCAAAACCCCGTTGAATCATTAACCAGGTAATAGGCGGGTTAATGAACCGCAAGCTTATTACCCAAAAAAGACTAATACCAATAAAATAAAGCACGATTCTACTGATGATGCGGAGAACGGGTGATTTGATAGACTTCAACGGATTGAAGGAAACTTTCTTAAAGGTATTTTTTTGTTTGCTGGTCGTATTTTGTTTACCAGATCTCTTGATGGCCATATCACTACAATATTTGTGCAAACATAACATCAAAAGTTTATACTTCCATGCGTTACTTCATCATTTCTTTTAATTTTTCCAAAGTTACACCACTCATCCACGATATGGCTTTTGTATCTATTTCGCCATTCGGTTTTATAACAACATATGTTGGAAATCCGGAACGGTTAAATAGGGAAAATAGTTCGCTAATCAAATTGTTTTCAACAAAGAGATGTGTGCCTGGCTGTTCCAGTTCTGCTACTTTGTTGATCCACTTTTGTTGGTCAGAGGAAGCGTCCGTACAGAGGTAAATAAATTCTACCGGAACTTTTTCCTCCTTTGCTTGGTGATGTAGTTTTTTGCTATAGGGCATCTGACCAAGACAGGGTCCACACCAGGTCGCCCATATATCCAATAAGATAAGTTTGTTCGGATATTTTGCCTTGATGGTCTGAAGAAGCTCGGCACCAGTTTTCGTATTGTTCACTGATAATGCTGCATCGAAAGGGAACTCTTTTATTAATGTGCCGAAAGAGCTTTGTACGGATTTTGTAGGTGCAGTGTCGAGCATCCTTTTTAGTTTTTCCTGCTTGGTTGTTAAATTCCTTATTTCAATACCGAGGTTTTCCCTGGCCCATGCACTTCTTAATTTGGGCAATAAATTACTATACATGGTATTTTGAGTTTGGATATCATTATCCTCGAATTTTAGATTGACGATATCAGCATAGTTTTCTGGAAAAATTTTGGTAATATAATCGGATACTTTAACAACGTCGTCACGACTTTCGTTGTCCGGATAGAGAACATATTTGGTATAATAATTTAAAAATCGGCAATACTCGCTAACTTCATTGGAAATGGAGTAAATTGGGATTAATAGATCATCACCGATTTCTTTTTTGATTCTATTCGTCAAATAGTAATTCAACAGTTTGAAGGTGTACTGCGCATTGGTCATCGCATCAATTAGCGGTTTGCAGGTCGTATTATATGCTTTATAAAAGGCAGTATTTGTATTTCTTTGAATTGTAAATAGGGAGTCTAATTTTTGCTGAAAGTGCGGGTCTTTGGGCTCGAGCTCTCGCAGAGGTTTATAAAAATCGGGATTATGCTCCTTATCGAATAAAATGTACGCATTCATCTGTCGATTTACTTCTGCATCTTTTCCAGCAAAGGAAATGCCATCACCGATCATGTAAACGTTTTTCTTCTTCAGCTTTTCTAAATCAAAGATAAGTTCTAAACCGTCTTGAAGATAAAGGCAGGTATAGGCATAGTCACCCAATTTGAACCAGACTTGCTGATAGGGCGCGTTCTGCGTTTGTGTAAATTCGAATGTGCCATCAGCGTTTACTGGTATCGTTGCATTACTTTGATGCGGGCCCATCAAATTGACGATACTGTACTGGATTTGGATTTTGGATAACTCTTCCTGACTAGCATTTAGGATTTTACCGGTCACTTTCGCCAGTTGCTTTTTACTCAATTGATCATAGGAATTATCCGTTAGAGAAAGTGGTTCAAGATTCTTTTGTGCATAAAGCATACATGGCAGCCATAGTGGAAGCAATAAGGCAATAATATAGACTTTCATAACAAGTGGTTTATATGTAAGTCAAATATATTAATTTAAAAAAATCATGCCCTCTTAATTAATGTTAAAATTTGTTCGATATTGTAATTTGTCAAAGCGATGATATTATCCTATTTTTACGCTTCACAAATTTGATTTTAGAAGTTGGCAAAAGAAAAGAAAGTAACACCGTTAATGCAGCAGTATAATGCGATCAAGATCAAGTATCCTGGGGCGTTATTGTTGTTCCGTGTTGGCGATTTTTACGAGACATTTGGTGAGGATGCGATCAAGGCGGCTCAGATTTTGGGTATCGTTTTGACCAAGCGGGGAAATGGTTCTGAATCAGAAACGGCTTTAGCGGGGTTTCCGCACCACTCTCTGGAGACTTATCTCCCTAAATTGGTGCGTGCAGGTCAACGGGTAGCAATCTGTGATCAGCTGGAGGATCCCAAAACAACCAAGACGATCGTTAAACGCGGTGTCACCGAATTGGTTACTCCGGGTGTCTCTTACAATGATAATATTGTTCAACAGAAATCGAATAACTATCTCGCTTCTATTTTTACGGATAAGGATAAGATCGGTATTGCTTTTTTGGATATTTCGACGGGTGAATTTCTGGTTGCTCAGGGAAGTACATCTTACATCGATAAACTACTTCAGGGTTTCAAACCGACTGAAATTATTTTGCCAAAGAAACAGAGTAAGGATTTTATCGAACAATTCGGGGCACATTATTATACTTATTTTTTGGATGAGTGGCCTTATACCGGAGATTATGCTACCGAAGCGTTGCTAAAGCACTTTGAAGTGGCTTCGCTGAAAGGCTTTGGTGTGGACCGGATGCCGGCTGGCATCGTTGCTGCTGGGGTTGCGCTGCACTACCTCAATGAGACAGAACACCGTAACCTACAACATATCTCTACGCTTTCACGGATCGAAGAGGACCGGTTTATGTGGCTCGATCGATTTACGATCCGTAATCTGGAACTGATCGGTTCCATGAATGAAAATGCTGTTACGCTATCAGACGTCCTCGATCATACAGCCAGTCCAATGGGGGCACGTCTACTCAAGCGCTGGATTGTAATGCCATTGAAAGATAAAAAGGGTATCCAGGAACGCTTGGATGTCGTGGATTTCTTTTTTAACAACCGTGAACTGCGGGACGACCTGATCGGCCAGATCAAGCAAGTCGGTGACCTGGAACGGTTGATATCAAAAATCGGACTCCAAAAAGCTAATCCCAGAGAGATCGTCCAATTGAAACGCGCATTATATGCTATTGAAAAGCTCAAGGAATTGACCGACCGTAAGGATGCGCAGTCTTTGGCCCTGATTTCCGATCAATTGGATGCCTGCGTGGCGATTCGTGAACGGATTGAACAACAATTGCAGGCAGAACCTCCTGTGGCAATCAATAAGGGTAGTGTAATCGCTGCCGGAGTGGATGCGGAACTGGATCGCCTTCGCAAGATTTCTTTTGGCGGTAAAGATTATTTGCTGGAAATTCAAAAGAGGGAATCTGAATTGACGGGTATACCATCTTTAAAAATAGCATTTAACAATGTCTTTGGTTATTACCTGGAGGTAACCAATACGCATAAAGACAAGGTTCCAACAACATGGATACGTAAGCAGACTTTGGTGAATGCCGAACGATATATCACAGAGGAACTCAAAGAATATGAAGAGCAGATTCTTGGGGCGGAGGAAAAGATCCAGGCATTGGAAAATAGATTGTATGCCGAGCTAATGGCTGCCATTGCAGCATATATTAAGCCGGTTCAGCTAAATGCACAACTTATTGCGAAGTTGGATGTTTTACTCAACTTTGCTATCGTCGCCGAGAAAAACTACTACGTTAAACCGGTAGTTAGCGATAGTAAGATTTTGGATATCAAGGGGGGACGTCACCCTGTTATCGAAAAAAATCTACCTATAGGGGAGGACTATATTACCAACGATACTTATCTTGACCCGAAAGCGCAGCAGATTATTATTATTACTGGTCCCAATATGGCCGGTAAATCCGCCCTGCTCCGTCAGACTGGCTTGATTGTATTGATGGCGCAGATCGGTTGTTTTGTGCCAGCCAAGGAAGCTAAAATAGGCTTGGTCGATAAGATATTTACTCGTGTAGGGGCTTCAGATAACCTTTCTTCAGGTGAATCTACATTTATGGTAGAGATGAACGAAACGGCCAGTATCATGAATAATCTGTCTGATCGGAGTTTGATCCTTTTGGACGAAATTGGACGTGGAACAAGTACTTATGATGGAATTTCAATCGCTTGGGCGATAG
Source organism: Sphingobacterium sp. GW821-FHT03E03 (assembly GCF_059420745.1). Taxonomy (NCBI): domain Bacteria; kingdom Pseudomonadati; phylum Bacteroidota; class Sphingobacteriia; order Sphingobacteriales; family Sphingobacteriaceae; genus Sphingobacterium; species Sphingobacterium sp. GW821-FHT03E03. The sequence goes on along the minus strand of NZ_JBWKUH010000002.1, from coordinate 204,688 downwards.
CAGAATATTTGCATAATCATCCTGCGGCTAAAGCGAAGACTCTCTTTGCGACACATTATCATGAATTGAATGAGCTGTCAACTTCGCTTGACCGTATCAAAAATTATAATGTAACTGTAAAGGAGGTCAATAATAAAGTGATCTTTTTGCGTAAACTGGTACCAGGGGGATCGGAGCATAGTTTTGGTATCCATGTTGCCAAGCTGGCGGGGATGCCGCCAAAGTTATTGAACCGTGCCAATCAGATTTTAAAACGATTGGAACAGGAACGTACTGGTGGGGAGCAGATCAAAGATAGTATGCGTAAGATTCAGAAACAGGCTTACCAATTGCAGATGTTCTCTATTGATGATCCCGTTTTAAATAAAATCCGCGATATGTTGAATAACCTGGATGTTAACTCGCTGACTCCTGTGGAAGCATTGATGAAACTGGATGAAATCCAGCGTTTACTAAAAAATTAACGAGTGATATAACCGCTTAAGAAAATACCATTCATTTAGCATGAACCATTGTTGTAGCTAAATGAATGGTGTTTTTTTTCTGAATGGTCTATTTTTTATTGATCCGTATTCTTTAAGGTATCAATGAGCTCGCTTCGCTTTATTTATTTGCAAGAAAGAACCTTCATTCGATTTTCATAGCTGTTTGTACTTGTGAGAGCATGAAGGTTTTATTTTAAACTAAAATCTGAAAAAGACTTCTACACTCCCATAGTTTGATTGTATCGGTGTCAGGACCTTGCTGCTTGCGTCATAAGGTGCATAGTGATAACCAAGTTCAATACCGACATATTTCTTATTCTTCATCTGAAAAAGAGAGGCGAAGCCCAATCCCAGGTGCACATTGTTAATGGTGACCATGCGATCGTTGTAACCACCCTCGTAGTAGTAGCCGTCTGGATCATAATAACCGTCTGAATAGATACTTTCCGTAATACCTGTATCTGTAATATCTATTCCTATTATTCCCTTGGGAATCAGAATACATTTTTCATTATCAAAAATTTTGTATCCTACAGCACCGCCTATAAATCCCGTTGCGGAAGAATTGACCGTAACATTGGACCCTTCATAATTATAGTCGATATTTCTATCATTTGAATTGATCCGTACTTTAAAACCTCCCTCGAAGATAAATTTACGTTCCAAAGAACTCATCAACATAAACCCTAAGGTGACATTGCTGCCAAAGATCTTATTCGAACCACCTAAGGGACTCATTACACCGACCAAAGGGACATAACCTAATTTGGATTTACTTCTGTTCCCATAGGTTTTAGGAGGGGTAATAGGTCTTTCAGCATCTTGGGTATAATCCTGGTCTGCTTGCCCATTTTCCGGAGTGTCCGTGTCAGCAAATAGTTGAAGAATATCTCTTTCATCATTATTGAGCGTATAATTGCTTGATGACACGAGTGCCTTGGCTCTGATCTTGATTAAATTATCCAAGGGATGTCGCAAGGGGTAGAAATTGTACTTTTCTTTATTTTGTTCATACTGAGCCGCAAAGTCATCCCGGTCGGCCGCATCTAAGCGTTGAACAAATGTCTTATCCAATTGATTGTTGATATAACGTTCAATTTCTGCGGAACTATTCTTTTTTTCGATTATGAGCAGAAGAATCCGCAAACGTTGGCCAAATTCCGTTACACCACAACTGGCTTGTAGGGTATTTAATAATGGTTCTATTCGGTTGAACTCATTGTTGTTCAGTGTACCTGTTAGTAGGGGGAGGATTTCTGCGGTGTGTTTTTCACATGTTTCCTGTGCCCATACCTTTTGTGTCGCAGGGAAACAGATTAATAGGAATACTGCAAAAATGAACTGACGGATCATCATGGCTTATGGATTTATCAGAGACTAAATTAACAAATTAATTGTATGATGCTGTCGTTATTTTGCAGCAAACATTCCAAAAGTTTTATCTTTGGCTCATGGCGTCAATATTTCGATTTAAACAATTTGAAGTTGATCAATCCAATTGTGCGATGAAGATCAATACGGATGGGGTATTGCTGGCATCATTGGTTGATACAAAGGGTGCAAAACGTGTTTTGGATGTGGGGACTGGTACTGGCGTGATTGCCCTTATGCTGGCTCAACGCTTGATAGATAGTCAGATAGAGGCTGTGGAAATAGATGCGTTGGCTGCAGAGATGGCGCGTAGAAACTTCAGTAATTCGATTTTTCAGAGCCGTCTTGTATTGCATGCCAAGTCATTTCAACAATTGCAAACAGGCGAACACTATGATCTGATTGTATCGAATCCTCCTTTTTATACAGATTCGTTGCATAACCCAGATGCGCGGAGGAAATTGGCCCGGCACACTGATCTGGACTTTTTCCGTGAATTGCTATACTTTGCATCGTTGCATTTAACTTCCGGGGGTAATCTCGTTTTGATTCTCCCTACTCAACTTGCAGAAACCCTAACCGCACTAGCGATTGATCATGGGTTGTATTGTACTGCTGAAATTCAGATAAGATCATTCGATAGGGATCCTGTTATTCGAAAGATTGTGACCTTTGGGCGTATGCAGACAACAGCGATTGACCAGCGCGAATTTGTGATTTATAAATCCAAAGGCATTTACTCGGAATCTTACAAGGACGCCTTGGCACCTTATTTTTTAGCTTTCTAGACTATGATAAAAATTGGACTTCTTTCGGATACACATTCTTATTTAGATGAATCTGTATTCAAGTACTTTGCTGATTGTGATGAAATTTGGCACGCAGGAGATTTTGGCGATGCTGATGTCGCGGACCAATTGGAAGCTTTTAAGCCTTTGCGTGGGGTATACGGTAATATTGACGGAAAAGATCTTCGCTTACGTTTTCCCGAGGATTTGCGATTTACCTGTGAGGAGGTGGAGGTTTTTATGACCCATATTGGTGGTTATCCTGGCAAGTATGCAGCACGGATAAAGGCCGAGTTAATGGCAAATCCACCTAAGTTGTTTATCACAGGACACTCCCATATTCTTAAAGTTGTGTTTGACCCGAAAATCAGTTGTCTTCATCTCAATCCCGGAGCTGCAGGAAAACATGGTTGGCATAAAGTAAGAACACTCATGCGCTTTGAGATAAATAAAGATAAGATCGAAAACCTAGAAGTTATTGAACTTAATGAGCGATAGCCAATAAAAGATCTATTTAAAGACTTCTATAGATCAGATTTTATTTGCCAGAAAAATTGCTGCCGCTAGCCCAATGCAGGAATCCGTAAGCATATCGATTACATAGTCAATTGAAGGTCCTTTAGATATTGCTGCAAAATTGTGGCATGTGTGCGTAATTTGTTGTTAGCTGCATACAGCAATGTCGTGACGGTTTGTTGCCTATGGGCTTCCAGCCATTTTTTTCCAAAGTCCTGCTGATCGAGTTCTTCTCTATATTTTTTTGCGAAATCATCCCATAGATCTGGGTTTTGGTGAAACCAGACACGGAGCTCTGAGGAGGGGGATAGGTCTTTATTCCATTCTGACAAACTGGCTTTTTCCTTAGTCATTCCACGTGGCCAAAGTCTGTCGATAAGCATACGATAACCATCATCGGGTGAGGGTAGATCATAAATCCTTTTTATCACGATCTTCATGGGATTGCTTTTTATAGATTATATTACGCGATGGATTACAATACTATAAATATATGATTTTAAGTGAAAAGCGGAAGCCGTTTATTTCGTGTTCTCTCTTGATAGTAACCAATTTTCGGGATAAAGTAGTCGTAGGACAGCGTATCTTTGATTGCTTATAAGGAATCACGTACTTCCAAGAGAAAGCTTTTTAACCGTTCTAAAGAGTCTACTACGCGTTGATTTTCTTTTGCTTCGGATTTATTGTCACGGAGATAGTCTCTTGCGCCTTGTAGCGTATATCCTTTTTCTTTGACAAGATTGAAGATGATTTTGAGGTTTGCGATATCTTCTTGCGTAAAGAGACGGTTGCCCTTTTTATTTTTCTTGGGTTGAAGAATATCAAATTCACGCTCATAAAAACGTATCTGGGATGCATTTACATCAAACATCTCTGTCACTTCTCCCATTGTATAATACAATTTATTTATTTCACGCTCTTTGTACGGCATATCTTCGCAATTAATCTATAGCAAACTTAATAAAAATTCCAGTTCAAAAAGAAATTTTGCGATCTCTTATTTTAGTTCAAGAGGAAATAGAGCTATGAAAATGAGTCGGTAATAGCGAATTGTTTTCTGATTCCAAACGGATTTTTAAAAGTGATGAACATTTGGTGTGTGGCTTATTGTAGGGCTTGCAGACCTTGAGTCTATGATGTTGCTATTTATGCATTATAGTTATCATTGTAAATGAAGGCTAAATTAGCTAAGTTTGGCTAGGTTTGAAACCTATTTTGATTGATCGTATGATTATAGTTAGCAAATTTTGGACAAATTTATTCTCTTTTGGTAAAGCTAATGCGATTACTATCTTTCCTATTATATTTCTAAAATATGGCTTTTTTAAAGATAATAGGGCATTAATCCGCCATGAGCGCATCCATTTGCGCCAGGCATTGGAATTGGGGATTGTGTTGTTCTACCTTTGGTATTTGTGTGAATTTGTCATCCGTTTTGTTCGCTTGCGCGATTTTGATCAGGCCTATCTCCATATTTCTTTCGAGCGAGAAGCTTATCGTCACGAAGATGATCCCGATTACTTGTCAAAAAGGAAGATTTGGGCATTTTGGCATCACTTATAAATATTGTGAATCTGGAATTAATTAGAGCATAAAAAAGCTCTTAAAATATATTTTAAGAGCTTCTTTTTATTTAGCTTTCCTTTTGTCCGTTTTATCCGACCAATTTGAGATAAGTAGCTACTTTGTTTTTTAATTGTCTACGGTCAACTATGAAGTCCAAAAATCCATGTTCAAGGACAAACTCGGATGTTTGGAATCCTTTTGGAAGATCTTTTTTGATTGTTTCTTTAATAACACGAGGGCCAGCAAATCCGATCAACGCGCCCGGTTCAGCAATGTTGACATCGCCTAGCATAGCATAGGATGCAGTAACACCGCCTGTTGTTGGATCCGTCAATAGACAAACATAAGGAAGTCCTGCTTGCGCCAATAAAGCTAATTTAGCTGAAGTTTTTGCCATTTGCATCAAAGAGAATGCAGCTTCCATCATACGCGCACCACCTGATTTTGAGATCAACATAAATGGAATTTTATGTTCAATACAGTAATCAATCGAACGTGCAATTTTTTCTCCTACAACAGATCCCATTGATCCACCAATGAAGCTAAAGTCCATACAAGCGATCACGATGTCTTTGCCATTCATTTTTCCGTGACCTGAGCGTATTGCATCTTTCAGACCTGTTTTTGCTTGACTTTCTTTTAAGCGTTCAGGGTATGGTTTTGAATCGAAGAATTCCAGTGGATCACCAGAATTTAGATTAGGGAATAGTTCAGTAAATTCGTTATTGTCAAATAAAATTGAAAAATATTCTTTGGAGCCAATTCTTAAATGATGGTCACAATATTGACAAACATAGTCGTTTTCTACTTGTTCAAGATGCAACAACGGCTTTTTACAAGTGGGACACTTGTTCCACATGCCATCTGGTGCTTCTTTTTTATTAGCGGTAGCTGTGCTAATACCAGCTTTTTCTCTTTTAAACCAACTCATACGATAGTTCTTATTCGATTACAAACTTAGATAAAAATGCTTTTATATACAATTATAATTGCGTTGAATGTAAATGGCAGTAAATCAGTGTATTTGTCTAGAAAGCTTAATTTTTAATATTCCGATGTATAATAATAGACCAGTTTAGAACGCAAATTGTTTTGTTAAAAAAGGAGCTGAATTAAGGTTAAGCAGGAGCATTGAACCAAAAATTTGGGCACAAAAAAAGGGTAAGCTACTCCTATCGCACCGCTCAACCAAATACCCTTGCTTTGTTCCCAACCTGGGGGAGTCAATGGGAGCTGGTCGTAGAAGACTTACCCGCCACAAAAGTAGAAAAAAAAATAGTTTTAGGAAAGAAAAAATGCCTTTTTATTCTAGGGTGCTGATTCTCATTAGAATAAATTGTTCGGAGGGCCATCTTGCTGGTATAAATAATCCATTAAGATGGCCATAAAGTATTTTTTAACGCATTACATCTTCTCTCTGTCGTACTCGCCCAACAAAGAATAGTACCCAAACAGCCCCAAACCGAGAGAAATGATTGGTGTTAAGATACAGAGTATAATGATACCAAAGACCAGGTCCTCTTGGTGCCCTGTTGAAATCTTAGGTAATGCCAATTCAAAAATGGAAAAGTATGCGGTGTATATGGCCAAAATGATCCATACGATACCAAGAAGCTTTTTTAGATTATTCATGGTTTGGAGGTGTTGATTTGTTGTTGATATATAGGCTACCAATGATAAAGCAGACAGCGGCTATAATGATGGGATATCCTAATCCCGCTAAATAAAATTGTGGGGTATTGGAAGCTTCAGCATTTGTGGTGAGGTAAGTGGAAACTGCAGGTAGGAGCCCTCCGAATATACCATTACCGACGTGGTAGGGCAAAGACATGGACGTATATCTGATTTTTACGGGAAATAGTTCGACCAAAAATGCCGCAATGGGTCCATATACCATCGTAATATAGATCACCTGAATAAATATAAGGGCAACGAGTAGGATATAATTTTTACCGGCCAAATGGGTGGTTGTTTTAATCGTTTCTTTTCCTTTAAGCTCACCTGTCTGATGTTGTATTTTTGAACTGGTCATTTCTGTTCCATCGTTATATTGACTTTTGGTGACGGTAACAATGGCTGAATTTTGTTCGGTACTTGGTGTTGTTGTTTCATTTAATTTTGTTTTCTGTTGAACATTCGATAGCTGGTACATGGATTCATAGATTGGACGGTAGGTCAGCACAGCCAGGAGCATGCCGCCCAACATAATCCATTTACGGCCAACTTTATCACTAAGCCATCCAAAGACGACAAAGAAGGGGGTGCCTAGCAGCAATGCGATACCTAAAATGGTATCAGCCTGATCAGATTGGAGATGCATGACTGTTTTCATGAAACTCATGGAATAGAATTGACCGGTGTACCAAACGACACCTTGCCCCATCGCTGCACCAAATAGGGCTAGTAACACAAACTTGAGGTTATAGCGATTCCCGAAACTTTCTTTTAATGGATTTGTACTTGTTTTCCCTTCAGCTTTAGCTTTACTAAACTCGGGTGATTCCTTCATCTTTTTACGGATGAGATATGATACATAAACCATAACTAAGGAGAGCAGAAAAGGGACGCGCCAGCCCCAACTGTCAAACTGTGTTTCACTCAGAAAACTTTTGGTTAAAAGAATCACCACGAGGGATATAAATAGGCCAAATGTAGCTGTCGTCTGTATCCAGGAAGTCCAATAACCGCGTTGCCCCACTGGCGCATGTTCTGCAACATAAGTGGCTGCGCCTCCATATTCACCGCCCAAAGCGAGTCCTTGTAAGAGACGTAGGATCAGTACAATTAATGGCGCCCAAAAACCGATGCTTGCATAGCTTGGGATACAACCGATCAAAAATGTTGCACCACCCATGAGCATCAGTGTCACCATAAAGGTGTATTTGCGTCCTATGATATCGCCTAATCGACCAAAAAACAAGGCGCCGAAAGGGCGTACGACAAATCCAGCGGCAAAAGTGGCTAATGTAGATAGAAAGGCTGCTGTCGGATTGTCGGAGGGGAAAAACTTCGTTGATATTACGATGGAGAGACTTCCGAAAATAAAAAAATCATACCATTCAATAAGTGTCCCCATGGAAGAGGCTCCGATGACTTTCCAGATGCTCTTTGTACTGTTGTCGTTCATTAATAATTGGTTTAGTGTTATGTTTGCTTATTGTAGAAATATTGTATGTATTATTTAAAATCTTGTTGTGTAACCTCCAGATAATTTATTTGGTTGCTACAAGTGGTTGTCCAAGCGATTTATAGACTTTTCCCGGTAGTGAATGGATCAGTGATTGCATTTCCAATTCCAATAAGACCAGCGCCAATTTACTCTGTGGCCATTGAAGCTGTTCGATCATCTGATTAAGCTCCAGTTGTCCTGTTGCATGAATGAGGTTAAAAAGGCGCTCTTGATCCTTATCCAATTTAAAGGGAAGCGCTAATTGTTGGTTTGCCTCATTTTTTTTACTGATTTCCCAATTCATCAGATATTCGAGATCCTGAACATGTCTGATCATATGTGCCCGATTTGTTTTGATCAGATAGTTGGTTCCTTCACTACTCTTTTCGTAAATGGATCCCGGAAAGGCACATACATCTCTATTATAGCTATTTGCTATCTCGGCGGTAATCAAAGCTCCGCCTTTGATTGCTGCTTCTACGACGATCGTGACATCTGCCATTCCTGCGATAATGCGATTACGCATCGGGAAATTGACCCGCTCAGGTATGGTTTCAGATGTAAATTCGGTCAATAAGCCTCCGTGTTCGAGCATCTTTGACGCAAGCTCCCGGTGCGAGGCAGGGTATATCCGATCCAATCCATGTCCGAGCACTGCAACTGTTGGTATATTGTTCTTTAGGGCGTTTCGATGTGCCAATGCATCAATACCATATGCTAGACCACTGACGATCAGAAGATCTTGATTTTCATTTAAGCCTTGAATAAAGTCTTCGCATAGCTGCTGCCCATAATATGTTGCATGTCTCGTCCCAACGATACTGATCACTTTTGTTGTGTTGAGTGCGGCATGTCCCTTGTAATATAACATGAGGGGAGCATCATCACATTGCTTGAGTCGATCAGGGTAGTCCTTATCTTCGATCCATAAGGCTTTGATGCGATGTTTATCAATAAAAGCTAGTTCTTTTTCACAGGCTTCCAGGTATGTTTTGTTGCGTATTGCATCTGCAATTGATTCCCTTACTCCAGGGATTTGCATCAGATCTTTTTTTGAATAGGAAAAGAAATCCGCTAAGCTATCACTATGGGCTATGATACTACGGGCTGTTCTAGGGCCAATGCCCTTGATCTTAGTCAAAGCTATGGGATAGATTAGTTTCATAATTGGGTACTTTAAATATAGTGAAAAATTATAAATCTTGTATGACTTTTCATTAGAATAAGCAATTCGTGTTGAAGGTTATTTTAAACACATGTATAATCTTTGATTGGATGAAAGTGCAACAGAAATACACTAGATCATGATATGCCTTGGATTTTGTGCCATTATAGAAATGGTAAGTCGTGCAGAGTTTCTGTACCGAACGTTTCATATCATTGTGACTGGCTGATGATTTTTTGAGCAGGATTGCTCATTTGTCTTATTGCATTTGATGCAATATCATTTGCAGACTTTCTTTTATGGAGAAGAAATTGAGGTCGTGTTTGGAAAAAATGTGCTGGATTTGGTAGCTTTGCTTGATTAATAATATTTTTAGCATGGAAATGAAAGAACCTTTTGATATCGAGTTAGGTGATGTGATTTATTCTGTTTTTCCGGAGGAGGAGGATACCTATGTTGTCTTTAAAGATGGAATGGAATATGTAAAAATTATTAAGGATACAGATACCACCTGGTTGAAACTGAATCCTGAAACGGAGTTGCCAATGTTCGGTATGGACGAAGAGGTTAACCTAATCGGTGAGGAGATCAAAAAGGAACTGGGGCAATAAGTTAAAGATCGTTAAAGTCATTTCGGCCCTGTTTCCTGTTGATTATCTTAGGGTAATCAATTATAGCTATGGCACGTATTTGTTTCCTATTTTTAATCGCTCTTTGTGTTTATTTGGCTTCTGATCTGCCTGTTTTTGCTCAGCCTGTAGAATTCGTTTTGCAGGATACTGTAAAAAAGAAGATTGGGAAAGATACACTCCGATTAGATACAATCCAGGTTAAGCGTAAAAATAACCCGGCAGAGGACAAGCTTAACGAAAAAAAAGAAGGCTATAAATCCATTTACGCCTTAGGAGACACCAAGGAGATGGTTAACTTGCCCAAGAATGGTGGGATAGGGCTGAGTATTAATAAGCTCTACAATAAGTTGAGTCGAAAAGGGCGGAATGCGAGAAAGCTTCAGCGACAGTTTGAAAAGGAATACCAACAGGATCTGATTCGGGAGGAATGGTATCCGCTGACGAAGGAATACAGTAAGTTGTCGGGAGATTCGTTGCGCAAATTTAGGATATATTATGAACCCGCTATAAAGTGGTTTCGTGAGCATGATCGGTATGAGAAGATCGCTTATATACATAAGTGCTTAACATATTATCTAGATTCTGTAGACATTATCCATAGGCGACTTCAGTTTCCTATGGGTAATGCAAAACTTTAACTACATAGGTACGTATACCAAATATTTTGTATCGAAGAAGTCTTCCTTAAAGTAACTCGAAAGCGGGTGCAATTCAGCTTTTAATTTGGATTCTTTAATTTCCTCACTTAGGTCTCCACCTTTGAGGTAGAGAATTCCGTTTGGAATTCCGTTTTTGTCTTTTTTTGTAAATTTGTTTCGGATCCAAGGTGTAAAATCTCCGAGCCTGGTTACAGCTCGGGATATGACGAAGTCGTATTTGTCGTCTAATTGTTCGGCACGAATATGATCGGCTTCAACATTTTTAAGTCCTAATGCGGCTGCAACCTCACGAACTACTTTGATTTTTTTTTCGATAGAATCTACTAAATGGAACTTAACTTCTGGAAATAAGATAGCCATAGGAATGCCGGGAAAACCACCGCCGGTACCGACATCTAAAACCTGTGTTCCTGGAGCTAATTCCTGCACAAATTTGGCTATACCCAATGAATGTAATACATGATGAAGGTATAGACTATCGATGTCTTTACGTGAAATTACATTGATCTGGCTATTCCATAAGGTATAGAGGTCTGCAAGTTGGGCAAACTGTTCTTTCTGTACATCCGTTAATTTCGGAAAGTAGGCGTAGATGATATCGACTGTAGGATTCAAAATGTGATGTTTTAAAGGTGAATTATTTCCAGCTTATTTTTTTCTTTTTTCGGCTGAACAAACCATTGATGCAAATATAGAAATAGTAGATGAAGTCTACCAAAGGAAGCCACCAAATCAGTTCTTTCACTTCGAGTTTCTTGTAAATAGATGTAAAAACGGCCCATTGGGCGAATAGTCTCAATAGATAAGCTGTAAGGGGGACATACCAAAAAGTGGGGAATGCAATAGTAACAGCAATCAGAGTCAGGTAAAATAATACCGCAGAAACCAGTTGGGTTCCCAACATGCGTTGATGGCGTTTTTTATAGATGGTGGATGCACCGGAATGTCTTGCTTTTTGTTTATAATAACTTTTCCAGGTTGTTTTGGGAGCTGAGTAAACAATAGCAGCTGGTGCAAGGGCGATATTGACGTTTATTGCTGTTGCATTTTGATTGACAAAAAGATCATCATCACCAGATTTAATATGCATGTGTGCTGCAAATCCTTTATTTCGAAAGAAGAGCTCTTTTTTGTAGGCCATGTTTCGACCGACTCCCATATAGGCATCTCCTTTGAGTGCATAGGAGAGGTAACTCATGGCAGTGTGGCTCGTTTCAAACCGGATTAAGAGATTGAGTAAACCTCTTTTCTTAAAATAGGGCGAATAGCCTAATACGATTTCGGTCTCTGGTCTAAAGGCAGAAGCAACTTCTTTCAACCATTGATCAGATTGAGGTGCGCAATCTGCATCGGTAAATACCAAAGTTTCATATTTTGAAGCTTTGATCCCCATGCTCACAGCGAATTTTTTACCATGTTTCAACCGGATATGCTCTTTGATATCGACAATCTTTAAATGAGCATATTGCTTATCAAATTCTTGAAGTACCCAAGGGGTTTCGTCTGTAGAAAAATCATTTACGACAATGACCTCGAAATTGGTATAATCTTGATTGAGGATGCTGGGCAGAAATTCCCTAAGATTGTCCTGTTCATTGTGCGCACAGATAATGACAGATAATGGAGGAAGATCGGTTTCCGTTTGATTCGTTTCAATTTGGTACCTGCTCAATTTGCTGTAAACAAATAAGATGTAATATAATTGTGCCAATAGGAAAAGACCTAATATCCCAAATATGATATATGGAAGATTGGCCAAAAATACATGTAGGTCAAGCATAGCCCACAAAGATAAGCGCATTCGTAATCTTTTTATAAAGGAAAATGATAATTTATTCCTGAAACATCCTGTTTGCAAATCTTTTTATAGTATTTTTGCAACATATTTTAGGAAAAGACGGGCGTGACATATCCGTAAGCGGAACCTTATTTCCGTTACGAAAAACAGTCTTACTGGCGTTATGAAAAAAAACATACGCGGAATCTGTCTACTGGAATATAATTAGTCACAGAGGAAAATATTAATGAAATTTACGCTACAAGCACAAGATAAACTATCAAAAGCACGTGCGGGTGTTGTCGAAACTGCACACGGTCCCATTCAAACTCCAATCTTTATGCCTGTTGGCACCGCTGGTACGGTGAAAGCCATTCATCAGCATGAGTTGAAAAATGATATTGAAGCACAGATTATTTTAGGTAATACCTATCATCTTTATCTGCGTCCGGGATTGGATGTGCTGAATAAGGCCGGAGGGTTACATAAGTTTAATGGTTGGGATCGTCCGATCTTGACGGATTCAGGCGGTTATCAAGTATACTCATTGACAGAGGTGCGTAAGATTAAAGAAGAGGGAGTTACTTTCCGTTCGCATATTGATGGTTCAAAACATCTTTTTACACCAGAAAATGTGATGGATACGCAGCGTATTATCGGTGCAGATATCATTATGGCATTTGATGAATGTACACCTTATCCATGTGATTATGGTTATGCACGTCGTTCTTTGGATATGACCCATCGTTGGTTGAAGCGCTGTGTAGATCGTTTTGATAGCACTGATCCCCTTTATGGATATGATCAGACATTATTTCCTATAGTGCAGGGATCGGTTTATAAAGATTTAAGAATAAAATCCGCAGAGACAATAGCATCCTTTAATCGGGATGGAAATGCAATTGGTGGATTATCCGTGGGTGAACCGGCAGAGGAAATGTACGCGATGACCGAGGTGGTTTGTGATATTCTACCTCAAGAAAAACCGCGTTATTTAATGGGGGTAGGTACTCCTGTAAATATCCTGGAAAATATCGCTTTGGGGGTTGATATGTTTGACTGTGTGATGCCAACGCGTAATGCGCGAAATGGTATGTTGTTTACACAAAATGGTATCATCAACATCAAGAATGAAAAATGGAAAGATGATTTTTCGCCTATTGAAGCAGAAAGTGATTTACATACTGATCTATTTTATTCAAAGGCTTATTTAAGACATCTGATAAAATCACAGGAAATTTTAGGAGCGCAAATTGCTTCATTACACAATTTACATTTTTATCTTTGGTTGGTCAATCAAGCCCGGGAGAAAATCATAGATGGTACATTCTATGACTGGAAAAATAAAATGGTGAAAATTTTGGATCAACGTTTGTAATAGAGTCACATAAAAATAAAATATAGATAAAGTATGTAAGCCCTGGGCTTGCAGAAGTAGAGTCTCAAATCTCATATCTTAATACTCAAATCTAACAATATGCTTTCGTTAATCGATCGTTACATCATCAAAAAGTACCTGACAACATTTGTGTTCACGATGGCCATATTCACCGTGGTTATGGTTGTTTTTGATGTGTCCGAAAGATTGGATGACTTTTTGAAATATAAGGCACCTTTAGATAAGATTATCTTTGAGTATTATGCTGGATTTATTCCATTCTATCTTAATTTTCTCTGTCCACTGATTAATTTTATTGCGGTTATCTTTTTTACCTCAAAAATGGCAGATCAGACCGAGATTGTTCCGATATTAAGTGCGGGATACAGTTTCAACCGTTTGTTGCGGCCTTATATGATATCTGCAACATTGATCTTTATCGTTTCTTTGGTGTTCAATATCTTCATTATTCCGCATACTAATAAAATGAAGGTAGATTTTGAGAATATCTATGTGAAGCCGTTGAAAGATAATTCTCGTGTCTCAACGCATATGCAGCTGGATAAAAACAGCTATGTGTATATTGATAATTTTGATAATACCACCAAAACGGGCTATGGTTTTGTATTGGAGATTTTCAAGGGGGATACATTGAGGGAGAAGATGATGGCAGACCGTATCACATGGGATTCTGTGGCGACAAAATGGAAAATTGAGGGATACACCAATCGTATTATTAATGGTCTACATGAGCGAATGGACAAAGGAACGGTCAAAGATACGACCTTGGACATGAAACCATCGGATTTTGAATTACGGGATAATATGTTTACTGCAATGGATACCCGTGAACTCAATATTCGTATTCATAAAGAGGAAACAAGGGGGACTGGGGTAATGAACGATCTGTTACTGGAGAAATATAAACGTTATGTCTATCCATTCTCCGCTTTTGTTTTGACCTTAATGGGGGTGGCTCTTTCTTCCAAAAAGGTCAGAGGGGGGATTGGTTTAAGTTTGGGTATCGGAATCGGCTTAAGTTTTACATATATTGTTTTTATTCAATTTGCGACTATGTTTTCGCTGAAAGGAGGATTGCCACCATTGGTTGCGGTATTGATTCCTAATGTGACGTTCTTTTTGGTGGCAATTTATCTGACGATAAAGGCTCCAAAATAATTCCAATTCATATCATCATTAGCTTAAGCAGTTTATATCAAAGGGAAAAATAAGTGCTGCTCCTAATCGTTTTCATTGCCATTACAAAATAAATTATATTCTATTGAATATGTCTAAAATTCAACTAAATCGGAATATTCTAATTCTGCATTTAACAATCCTTATTTGGGGGTTTACAGGGATCTTGGGTAGTCTCATTTCTGTTTCTGCTATTCATCTGGTGTGGTATCGTGTGGCGATTGCGTCTATTTCCTTGTTGGTCTATTTTCTGTTGACCAAACAATCAATATTGGTTTCTCGAAAACAGTTTCTTCAGTTTTTTATGGTCGGGGCCGTTGTCGGTTTACACTGGGTTTTGTTTTTCTATTCCATTAAGGTATCTACCGTCTCGGTAACACTGGTTACTTTGTCTTCGGTGACATTGTTTACGGCCATATTGGAACCTATTGTAAACAAAAAACGTATCGCATTACTGGATATTGTCGTCGGTCTGGTGATTATTGTAGGGATTTATACTATATTTTCGTTCGAGACTCATTATTTGGTCGGTTTATTGGCCGGTCTCGGTTGCGCTTTCTGTGCAAGTATATTTTCCATTGCCAATGCAAGAATGGTCAAGAAATCCAGCCCAACGCTGATCACATTTTATGAAATGCTGGGAGCATGTTTTTGGATCAGTATACTCATGCTGTTTACAGGAGATTTTAATGCTGAGATGAAATTGGGACAACAGGATCTGATTTATCTTTTATTATTAGGCGTAGTTTGTACGGCGGTTGCCTATGTGATGGGGGTAGCAGTGATGAAGGAATTATCTGCTTTTACGGTTGCATTAACTACCAATCTGGAGCCTGTCTATGGTATACTTTTAGCTATGTTGATCTTTGGTCAGAAAGAAACGATGAGCGGTGGATTTTACCTTGGTGCCTGTATCGTTCTCGGTGCTGTTTTTACCTACCCTTATGTGAAAACGAAACTGGAGAAAAGACAAAAAGAACTTATCATCCGTAAATTGCATTAAAGATTACTGAGGTGTCCGGAGTTGCCGGACACCTTTTTTCTTTCACCATCTGCTTATGTTCTTTTGCATTTCTATTTCAACTAACCAATTCGCAGCGGGCTTACTTTTTCTTTTTGAATCTCTCAGTAATCCTATCTTTCGGGTGAACTAAAACACAAATTCACCCACTAATATATTTCTTTCTTTGTCACGATCAAGGTAGATTGTCGTGAGTTTCCGTTCTTGTCTTCCTGAACTATAATAGGTGAAGATTTCAGCTAGGACAGCAGCAGGACCAGCTAGAGTTAATGAGCTATCATTATAGAAATCAGCTTCTATTTTATATTTTCCTTTCAATGCTTTTTTTAATAGGAATTGTTCTGGACCATAACCTCCCGTAAAGTCGTTGCTTAACCGACCTCCAATTGCTGTTGCGGGATTGCTGTAAAAACATTTTTCTCCATTTGGATCTGTGACCCAGAGGTCAATATCGGTATTTTGGGAATTCCAGTTGATGACTACCCGGATGTCAACAGGTAGATCAGCGACAAGTTTCTTTTCTACGGCAACTTTAGCCGTTGCGTTTTTCTGAAGTTTAATGAGGTTATTTATCTCCATGACAAGGATTTCTTCAATGCCATCATCTCTATTTGCGGCTTCCGCTGAATAGCTTTGTATCAAGATGCCATAAAGTTCTTCCAAGGCTTCGTTGTAACGGCCCTTATCCTGTAATACTAAGGCGTGGTCACGATGACTCTGTGGATCCATTGGTCGCCATTTTAATACTTTACCGGTTATGTACAACGCGTTGTCGACGTCTCCCCATTCCCGGAGCTTGTAGGAAATGGTCTTGTAAAGATCAGCATTTTCAATTTGCAGGTCTGCCATAGCACTCAGGATAAGCAATGCTTTTTGTTTATCTCCCCTTTTGAAAAAGAAGTTGGCGACATCAAAATAGAACGTTGGTGTACCCATATACTGATCCCGAAGCTGAAGATAGCTTTTGTAAGGATCTTTGGATTGATTGAGCTCCTTTAGGTAAGCGTTGTCTTCCTTAATTTCGGGAATACTTATTTTTCCAGATACCTGATCGCGGGTATTCGTTACCTGTACTCCAGCGACTCGCCCTTCTAGTGCTTGAACAGCATTTACAGTGACGGATTCTTTAAGTGCGTCGGTGGATGAGATCTCCTCCAGCGCTACTTCGCTGACTGCTGCGTTAGCTGCTCTTGAATTGGCGGACGCAGACACGCTCTTGTTGTTAGCACCCTCTGCTGATCTGGATTCCACGACCGCGGGTGTAGCCACTGGACTTGCCGAAGGACGAGACGGCATTGGGGGAGCAACAATAGTTGCAGTGGGCTCGTCTTGGGCAATAGTTGTATGAGTCGACCGACCTGACCGATCCCGTTGTGGGTATTTCGTTTTTTGCTGAAAGTCGGTATTCCACCAGGATTGGAGCTGCTCGGTGATACTTTGGGCCTGTGTCAATAAATCTGCTACGCGTTCTTCCTTTTCTATGCGTTCTTCTTTTTTGAGACGATTGAATTCGGGAAGCAGCTCTACTGGCGGTGTAATTGCATAACGTATATAATCTTCTACATTTTCCAGAACGATTAAACTGGTATTCCGTGTCACAATGCCAAATTGCTTTCCGATTGCTTCGATTTCATCCCGATGGTCTTCGTATTGGATGTCTAATGTATTTATTTTCTTTTGTGCCCAGATCTGTTGCAGATCGACCTCCCCATTGTCAGACTTTAATGGAACTTTGATTTCTTTAATTATCTGTGTGCCATCACCAACTAAAAGTGTGATTTCTTTTGCCCCACTGTCTTTGCCAAGTCCCGAAACAGAAAAATAGGATTGAACAGGTGAGCCTTTCTCAGGATAGATTTCCGTAAAAGCATATTGTTCTTTTACTCCCAAAAAGAGGAGGTCGATCGAATTTAACGTATTATAGGCTTGAGTGCTTGTTGTATTTGTCAAATTGACCATTTTCCCATAATGAGTCTGGGCAATTTGTTTGAGATTAGCATAGTCTGAGCTGGTTGAAGAGGTGATGCAATAAGTAGGCTGATCAAGCACAATTTTGCTCTGGCCAAATGTAGAAAGTCCGTCACTGAAAAAGAGATAATTTGCGCCATGTAGCACTCCGCTCTTTACTTGGCTATAGTCGGTTCCACCATCATAAACTGTTTGTTTCAGCTGATTTCTCAACTCTTCCCAGTTTCCCTGGCTGATCTGAAATGTCCGGGCTTTGCTGAAACGTATATCTAAATAGCCTAGATCCACTGATATATTCTGATTTTCACTGAAAAACTGATCCAGGAGGCTGAACTCTTTTTCCAGATCTCTATTTTTTGAACTTAATGAACGATCCCAAATAATGGCTATGCTGTTGCCCCATTTTTTTTGCGTTTGTTTAGGTATTTCCAATTTTGCATTGGCTAGAAAGTAAAAACTGTCATCCTGGTTGAATTGTTTTAATCCTGAGACGGCGTTTTCGTTTAAAGGGAGTTTAATCGCGAGATTTTTTGAGGATTTGAACTGTTGCTTGTGTAATGTAGCAGCGTAGTTATGGTTTTGTTCAGAAAAAGCCAAGGAACCATCGGGCTGCTCGGTAAAGCTTGGCTTTTTATTGCCTTGATAAACGTTGATGTTCAGCTCGACGTTTTCAATAATGGAATTATAGTTCAAAGGCAGATAATAGTATAACGCCCGATCGGATTCTGGTGTTAGGTTCTCGGAATAACTAATCTGGATCGTACGCCTTCCTTTTGAAGGTAGGGGATAGATTCGGCTTCGGAAATTGTTTCCTTCTACTTTTTCAAGTAGCCCGGGGTCTACTCGTCGTGTTTCTATACTTTCAAAAACTTCGGTGCCTTTGTTTTTGTCTACTGGAACCGCCTGGCGTAATTTTCCATTGATATCCAAGGCATAACCGCTAACGGAAACGCCTTCAGGCATCGGGAAAGTAAGTTCCCCTTCGAGATCCCGATTTGTCGTGTTTTCGAAAGTCATGGTCATGGATGTTTTTGCAATATTTCCAAAAATACTGACAGCCACTTTTAGGTCGACGAGTTTTGCTGCATCTACACGTTGCTCATTTTTTATTTTTAAGCTGGGTACCTCACGACCGGGTTTTATTTGAGACTTTGTATCCACATTGGAAAATACCAATAAGATGAGGAGGGCTAATACTGTCTTTTTCATTTGAATAATTGTTTATCTGCTTGTTTCCATCGGAATTGGGGTCTGGTGTTTGACAATGATCAATACTGTTCGTCCCCCAATTCCTTTGCCTATTTTTTCTTTGATGCAATGAAAAAGTAAATTCCATAAAGGCAATCTATTTTTATTTGTCATTATGATTTGGTCGGTGGATGTAAGTTATTTAAACATTTGTTAATGATTGCCTAATATGCGAGATTTATGTTTGCAGGATAATAGAATAAATTATGAAAAGACTATACAGTGTATTGGGGATTGCTCTTTTGTGTGCTTCCTGCAGCAAGAATGATGTGTCAAAGATTATTGATCCAATTGTCAGTTTAACTTATCCGGATAAGGCTGTAGCCACAGATCCAAAAGTATTGGGTACGGTTGGTGAGGTCAATGTGTATAATGGTGGGTATGGATCTTCTATGGTTCAGGATCCGAATGATAAAACAGTATTTTATCTTTTGACGGATCGCGGACCAAATATTGACGGTACAGAAAAAAATAGCAAAGTCTTTGCTAACCCGATGTTTACACCGCAGATCGGTAAATTTCGATTAAAGGATAATGTGTTGGTTTTTGAATCAGCAATTGAATTAAAGAATAAAAATGGTGTAAAATTGAATGGTTTGCCGAACCCTGAGGGTAAAGGTGGTTCGGGAGAGAACGCTTTGGATACGAATGGAAAGGATTTGGGAAAAAGTGAAGATGGTATCGATTCAGAGGGATTGGCAAGAGGTACTGATGGCTCTTGGTGGGTAAGTGATGAGTATGGGCCACATATCGTTCACTTTGATGCTTCTGGAAAGGAGATTGAGCGGATCAATCCTTGGACAACAGGAAAGAAATTACCATTGGTATTTGCCAAACGTCGCCCAAATCGAGGGATGGAGGGATTGACCATAACACCAGATGGGAAGACCTTGGTCGGTATTCTGCAATTTCCACTCTATAATCCTTCAAAAGATGCGGTGAAGAATTCTTTGGTTATCCGCATTGTCACCATGGATATCGCAACAGGAAACACCAAACAATACGCTTATATGATGGAACGGGCCGATCTACAAGCGGTCAGCGAAATTGCTGCGGTATCCAATTCGACTTTTATTGTGCTGGAGCGTGACGGGGAATATGCAACGGAGGCAACACGGGGCAAAGTGTTCAAGAAAATCTATCAGATAGATCTTGCGGGAGCAACAGATATTTCTGATCCTAATAATGGTGATAATGGTTTGTTTCCTGGGAAAGGTACTAAGACCGTCGAAGAGCTGAAAGATGCGGCTACTTTGGCTAAATATAACATTAAACCTGTCACCAAAACTCTAGTTGCTGATTTAATGACCGATATCAAGGAATTATATCCGCACGATAAAGCAGAGGGTTTGGCTGTTATTAATTCGTCTTTAATCGCGGTATGTAATGATGATGATTTTGGCGTTACGGGAGAGGGGACTTATAAATCGAAGATGTTACCTGCGATAAATACCGTTGATAAGAATAGCATCTACTTCATTAAATTAAAGACTCCGTTAAAGTAATTATTTATTTTAAATTAGATACAAAAACACCTGTTTATAATTAATATCAGCAGGTGTTTTTTGTAGATTACATCGTAATTATTTGCTTTTTTTAATGATCATAAGCGGCGCTAATTTCATGATGTTTCTTAGATTTTGTGTGTAAAAAAAATAATCTTTATGTAATTAAATTTATATAAATTTAATTTTATTGTAATATTACTGTATTATATTTGGTTGTTGTGATATGTGTTGAAATGTTAATAAAAAAAATATAGATTTTTCAAAAAAAAATATCAAAATATATTATGAAACCAATTTTAACAAAGTCAATGAAATGTAGAATGCTATATATCCTTCTATCTATTTTCGTAGGTATTAATGTAATTTCCTGTAAAAAGGAAAAAGTAATGGATACTGAAACGTTTCAAAAGGAAAAACCGAACGTAATTGTTCTATCGGAACGAAAATCGGATGAACCAATGATCTTATCAAAGAGATCATTGCAAAAGAAAGCTGCTCTAGGAGAGCTTCCTGAAGTTCTTGATATACGCTACTATCTTGGTCGTTCCTATAATAGTCATAAGACGGACATAGGAAATCCAGAAGGGGTAGGTTTTCCCGTAATTGATATAGAAAAACTTGTTAAAGATTATCCAGCTTATTATTCTGCTAAATATATTGGTTCGGCTGAAGCAACTAGCTTTTCATTTAGTGATTTTGATAGGTATGAATTAAAAACGAATCAATCAAAAACAACGACTGGAGGATTTGGATTAAATTTAGGGTTATTTAAATTCGGATCTACAAAAAAATTTACATCTGTATTCTCAACGAATATTCTTAATGAGTATAAAAGGATGTACGGCGAATTAAATGTCTTGGTTAAAGATGCATCCTATCAATTATTATCAAGTTCAAATGTTACAGATTTAATCAACGAAAAATATCTTTCGCCTATTTTCTTCGCGGAACTGAACAATAGTCCTACAGCAGAATTTTATAATAATTTTGGTGGATTTGTGGTGACAGATTTTGTTTCTGGTGGACGTGCCAATGCATTGTTTACCGGTATAAATAATGCTGAATCGAGCATAGAAGCAAAAGAATCAGGCATGGATATTTCAATTAATGCCTCATTTTCGTTTAAACCTTTGCCAAAAACGGATAACATTTCAGCGAGTTTCGGAATTGGCAATTCAAATTCTCGTTATGTCGCTGAAAGCAATAATATATCTGAATTTACAACATCAGTGAAGACGTTTGGGGGAGCATATGGATTTGGATCATTCACCACTCCTAAATCAATTGATGCTGTGAATGTAGACTTAAGTGGATGGGTTAGTTCATTAAATGATAAGAGCAAACATGTGCTCATTGGTATTAATGATAATGGATTGAAATCTATAGAGGATTTTATTCTTGAAAAAAACACCAAAGTGCGTATAAATAATATTCTTTCTCGGGGCCTCGCGATTAACACTATGCCACAAAGTGCTTTTGTAGAACCTCATCTTGAAGTAGTGGCAGTCGCTGAGTATTGTGAAAGTTGTCGTCCCTATACAGCCGGGTATAGACCATTTATATATTTAGTTAACAGATTTAAAGATGTAATACTGCTATATGAGGGAAAGGTACAATATAACCTTAATAGATATTGGCTTTCTGATATTATAGAAGCTGAGAATCTTACTTTGACACCAGCAATGATAGATCATTTAAAAAAGGAAGTTAACCAATTTCTAGTAGCGAAACCTTTTTATAAAAACTTAAAAGTAACTGCTTTGGATCAAACAATGGAGAGGGGAACGTATACTCATTTCTATGCTGGAGGATATGGTGATGAAGTTGTTAATATGTTTGATGAATCCAAATTGAAAGAGTATTATAACTCATACACAAAAATGACTTATCTTCTTGATCCTGAATCGAAGAAAGGATATAGTTATTATGATGATTATATATTGGGAACTTATGGAATTAGGGAATTCGTAAATAAAATGCCTGCTCTTAAAATAGCAGATTTTAGAGAGCTAAAAAACTATACAATAACTGGTCTGTAAAATTAGTGCGTGATACTTCGGTATTGATTTGTTATCCCTAGATGTATACCGCTATGACTAGTATAGCTTATTAGCACTCTTTATATCTTCAAATTATTTTGATTAGACGTAGATGGTAATATCTGCGTCTTTTTTATTTTTACCAATTGTTATTCGACGATGATATTTATTCCTGCCATACTAGCCTTATACTTTATTTTTTCAATCAGTCCGTAGTAACTCCAGTTGCGCAGGAGGAATTCATCTTCTTTAGCGACTTCTTCTTTGCTCGTTTGATTGACCAATAGTAGTGTTCCAACTTCAGATCTTACACAAATATCTATCAGGCGACGGCTATAAAGATGCAGTCGGCTATCAATGTAGCGACGCTCTTTCTCCTCAAAATGATCCAGACTCTGTAGCTTTTTCTTTCTTCCGTGTCCGCCTTTGTTGTAAGCAGCGGCCTTTTGTATCCGATGTCTTGCGGCTTGAATGGCCATGCGCCTGTACAGAAATTCTTCTTTGTTACCAATTTGATAATTGTCTTTATCGATAGCTACAGTTATGGGATGTTCGACAGAAAGCGAAGCTTCGGCGATAATATGTTCTTTGAGTTCATGTTGCTTCTTTGGAAGCTCGAGAGCTAACAACAGGAATATTTTCCCTTTCACGATTTTGATGGAACTGGTACATATCTTTATTTGTCCGACTAAGGCTCTCTGTAGAAGAACTCTTTTATCCGATCGATCTTTTGCCAAGGTAGGTTCGGAATGGAATCTTAAAGAGTGAAAGTTTAAAATCACTGCCTTTCTCATCATTACTTAGTTTGATCTGATCTCCTCCAAATGGAATAGGCATATCTTTCTTGTAATTTCGCAAAGACTTCTCGCCTTTCCAGTAAGCCGACCGATCCGTGCTATATGCCCTGTTCAAGGTCATATTCATGGCCGAAATAATCTTTGACGGCAGCTTTCCTTTAAAGTATAGTGATAGTATGCGATAGGTCGTGTTCATCTTGGAAGAAGTGAAAATGCCGTCGGGATCCTTTTTGAAGTCCGCCAGTTTTACCTTAACATCATCGCGTAGGTAGATAAGATCTTTGATCTGCTCCTGTACATACTGATGGGTCATTACCATGTTAGCGCCACGGTAGACCATATCCTGCCATTCAAATAATTTTTTGAAATATGCTGAGCGTTGCTCTTTATCTTCGCAATCCAAATAGATCTGTACTTTGCGTGTTAAGATGAGCGTATCCTTTTCCATAATTGTTTCTTATTATGCGGTTTTCTTCGCTGTTTTTATTTTGGTATGTGCGTCTACAAAAAGCTTCTTCACCAAGGACGAATTAAGTTTTAATGCTTCTGCGATTTGTTCGAAGGATAATTGTAATTCGTAGCGCATATGGAAGATTTCTGCCTGGTGCTCATTAAATTCGCCTTGCAGCACAATCTTTCTTGGTCTGTTCATAAGCTCCATTTTTTGCGAACTATTGAATACCGATCGGAGGGTGTCAATTGTTTTCTCCACCTGTAGGCTAACTTCATAATCCGAGATCCCTCCTAGATAGTAGGCTATACGTTCGTAGTTAAAACTGTATTTTAAACAGAGCTTTATGAATAATTGTTGTTGTTGGTTAAGACTTGGTAAAAGAGTGTTCAATTGGTCCAAACGCTGTTGTTTTTCATCCTCCAATTTCTCCAGATACACCAGATCAATTTCTTCCTCTTCTTCCGTTTCATAGCCTAACAAAAATTCCTGATAATCCTCAATAGCATCCAGGCGGAGCAAGCTTCGGTGGAATCTATTTCGTGATTTGTTAAAAAAAGCATGAAGAGCTGCTTTGACCTGTGCTTTTAAAAAAGTGAAAATATGGTCTACATCTTTAACCTCTCTACGGAACAGCCATAGCCGCAGTATTGCTTCTTGCGCGATGCTTTCTGCGGCACAATCGCCTTGTGTAGCGCGATATGTTCGTGCGAAAAGATAGCCGTAAAAATGGTTGTAGAAAAAATTTAATCCTCGTTCGTCTCCTTTTCGAAGCAGAACAATATACTTTTCGGTTTGTTTTTGATGTAAAGTTTTGTTCATAATCAATGTTTTTTAGTTAATTACCTAGATGGATCACGGCAGGCTCTGACGGATTTCTGGGAAACAGGGATACTGTGATAGGTGAATAGAACATTGACTTAATTGGTATTGATATATTTGATTGAATGGATTTAAGGCAAGCGCCAACCTTTGTATATACTTATTATCGATCTGCTGCAGAAGACGAGTAAGCGGACGCCATTTGTGCCTAGTTATTATTGTTAACACGGCGAGATCCCGTTTGTGTATGGGGATATTGCCATTATTACCTACCAAGAGAAAGCCCACCTATTGTACATATTTTTAATGCTATTGAGCGCGTGAGAAACTAGTTGTGTATAAAATAGCCTTAGACTTCTCACAGCAAGGCCCACCCTTTGCATATACTCAAGCGGTAATCTAGCGCTCTTTTGCAAATAAATAGTATTTAGTGAGTGACTATTGTCCTCACTCTGCGGCGTCACAAGCAGCCTCAATGTTGTTTTTATATAGATTATCTTTATAAGTATATTTCCCTACAGATTAACAGAAAGCCCGCCGTTGTGTTCCTTTTGTTAAAGTTTACGCGAAACATTGTGTATACGCTCTTATATCTTGATCCAAAAACTCAAAATCAGCCTAGAGATTCAAAACTCTGGTATACATCAAGTTTATCAACAGATATTGTTTTATTCTCAATCTTACATAGAGCCCACCTCTGTGCTTCTTTTTGTCTCTCGGTCGATCCACAAGATTGATGTGGTACCGCTAAGAACGATGTATATTTCGATAAAAGAATTTGGTGAGTGAAATCATCCTCACCCTGTGGCGTCACAAGCAGCCTCATTATATTTGTTTTTTATATATCAATCCTACAAAATTTCTTTCAATACCAATACGTCAAAGAACATCAGCTATTGCCTTTGGTTACAATAATTCGTAACTTTAAGACCAAAGATATTTCATTCAATATTATTTTTTACAGTGGTTTTTCACCGATTTACCGGTAAAAAACCAGATGATAATTTTCGTGGCTTATGAATACTACTTTTAAGGAAAAAACTAACAGCATGCATATCGGTCATAATATCAAGCGTATCCGTGAGATACAAGGAATCAAACAGGAGGCCTTTGGTCAGCTCTGTCGCAATAGGTATTCGCAGCAGCGTATCTCGGACTTTGAAAATATGGTCGCCCTTGATGAACCGCTGTTGGAGGAACTGGCTACTGCATTGGGTGTTGCTCCGGATTTTGTGAAGTCTTTTAAGGATGAAAATGTAATATATAATATACAGAATTACGGTAATACGTTTAATGATCACTCCAATGATAATTCTGTTAATTCGAGCCAACATACACAGCCAACAATTCATCATGATGGTGCCGATAAATTAGTAGCTCTCTTGGAAAAATTTATTGAGGAAGACCGGATTAAAACCCAATCTATTGCCGAGCTTAGCAAAGCTGTTTTGGATCTTGCTGCTGAGGTGAAGAAATTGAAGGAGGGGAGGTAGCAATCAGTTGTTTTAGCTTACTCTTTTAAACTTATTAGAATACCACATTATAAAATAAGCATAATGTTGTCAGAGATAGAAATAGCATAAGTGATTCAATATTCTCTTTATGGTCGTTTATGGAATATACCTAATTGTCAAGTTAAAGAGATCTACTAAAATGTATTTATATATTTAAAATCTTTCGGCTTTTCTCTAGTTAGACAAAATACAAATTTTAGAGCCTACATTTGAAATGAATGATGAATTATTTCAGGAATTAATTAAACAATCCGAGGGGATTAGTCTTGATTTTAAACTTCTTACATACGACTTCAAAAAGGGAGACGAAAAGTTTATTAAGGATATATTGTCATTTGCAAATACAATTAGGAAAGATGATTCTTATATTATTTTTGGTGTAGAAAGTTGTCATGGCATAAATAATTTGATTGGAGTAAATGAATTCCAAGACGATGCCATTTTACAACAAAAAGTTAAAAACAAAATCTGGCCCAAACCTGTTTTTTCTTCTCGTACTTTTATATTCCAAGATAGGGTCTTTGGTATCATTAAAATCCCAGTACACAACTATGAGCGGCCATTAACGGCGACTCAAAATATGAAAGGAATAGAAGTTGATACTGTTTATGTTAGAAATGGTTCTTCTAATTCGGTTGCCAATGCATCAGAAATTATTGCTATAAACCAATGGATGAGAAAGCTATCTGACAATCCCTCTTCGTTGTCGCCGGAGAATAGATTGAATATTGTGATTTCGGACTTTTCAGATAAGAATATTCCATTGTCGTATACGATCGGAAAAGCTAATCAATTAGGCCATGATTTGAATGATAAGTTGCTCAATTTATTTTTAGAAAGTGAGCTTTTAGGATATTCGTTTACCGAAAATGAATCAGAAAAGTTTGAATATCGGAAAGTAAGAGCGCCTGGTACCCCTTATGAAATTCAAATTCCCAGTTTCGGGCGCCTAACAAGTGATCAGATGATCGAATATATGGCTAACAGAGAGGAGTTTAGAGAAATCGATTTTTTCTTTAGTAAATCAATTTTTGAAATTGAATCTTTTTTGAAAGAGCTTGAAACTCAACCTAAGCTATTAATACTTAAGTATGCCAATAAGGTAGTTTTTGAAGATGTAGTTACTGACGTACACGATGCTTCAATTTATTTTAGTCATCAAATGATTAGTTCTATGTATGAAAAAATTAGAGGGAAGGCTTTAGAGATTCTTCTCGGTTTAAGATATAAATAGTAAACCTATTCGCTATATTCCTTTCGTTTTCACATCTCTGAATCCAATCCTCAAAATATATGGAAACGAATAAAAACACGAAAGAAATAACTATAATAAAAGCACCCTAGGGTGCTTTTATTTATGCAAATATAGATTAGATCCCCAATCTAACTTGCTACGAATGATTGTTAATGCACCTCTTGTGTAGCTAGGAAATCCTTGCTTTCAAGTTCGGAATAACCCATGAGGTATTCGTCTACTTTCCGTGCACATTCCCGGCCTTCAGAAATCGCCCAGACCACCAATGATTGTCCTTTACGGCAGTCACCTGCTGTGAAGATATTTTCCACTGAAGTTTGGTAGTCTTTATCGTTTGCCAGGATATTTCCTTTTTCGTCCACACGTACGCCGAGTTGCTCCAATAGTCTTTGCTCGGTATGTTTGTAGCCAATAGCCAATAAAACCAGATCAGCTGGAATTTCCCGAATTTCGGATTCACCCAATCTTGTACGGCGTCCGAATTCATCGACTTCGTATTGAACTTCCTTAATTTTTACCGCTTTGACATGGCCATTTTCGTCATGAACAAACTCTTGTGTTTCCGTTGCCCAAAGACGCTCGCAGCCTTCCTCTTGCGAAGAGGAGGTTCCGAAGGTTACTTTGTCCATCGGCCAGGGATTGTTTCTTAAACGTTCTTTTGCTGGAGTCGGTTTACGGGCGATCTGTGTAATACTCTTGGCACGATGACGGTTGGAGGTACCAATGCAATCCGAACCTGTATCGCCGTCGCCAATCACGACGACATGTTTGTTTGTTGCCAGGATACGCTCTTGATCAATATCAATACCGCTAACTTCTTGATTCTGCTGTTTCAAGAAATCCATGGCAAAGTGTATTCCTTTGGCTTCATGTCCAGGTAGTTGCATGTGCCAAGGTACGGTAGATCCAGTAGCCAATACTACAGCATCATAAGCTTTCAATTCGTAGAAGCTTATGTCTTTTCCGACCTCTGTATTTACTTTAAATTCAATTCCTGAGTCTTTCATTAAATTAATCCGGCGGTCGATAACAGACTTTTCCAGTTTGAAATCAGGAATACCATATCGGAGCAAACCACCGACCTGATCGTCACGTTCAAAAACAGTGACGTCATGGCCCGCTTTATTCAGCTGTGCTGCAGCGGCAAGTCCGGCAGGGCCAGAACCAACCACAGCAATACGTTTGCCTGTTTTTAAATAGCTCTTATGGGCTTTAACATAGCCCTTTTTGAATGCTATCTCAATGATATGTTTTTCAATTTCTTCGATTGTGATCGGTGTGCTATGGATTCCAAGCACACAAGCAGATTCGCATGGTGCTGGACATATCCGGCCTGTAAATTCTGGAAAGTTATTGGTTGAGGTCAGGATCTGGTATGCCTCTTCCCATTTTCCGTCATATACCGCATCATTGAATTCAGGAATAACATTGCCCAATGGACAGCCTGAATGGCAAAATGGAATACCGCAATCCATACATCGTGCAGCCTGTTTATTCAGCTCATTCTCAGAATATCCTTTATTAAATTCTTTGAAGTGCTGTACACGGCCTTCAACAGCTTCTTTTGTTGGAAGCACGCGCTCAAATTCTTTAAAACCTGTAATTTTTCCCATGATCTGTGCTTCCTTTTTTATGCTTCAACTAATTTTTGACGAATGACATTTTTGTATTCCCTAGGGAACACTTTTATGAATTTATTTTTCTCCCGGGACCAGTTCTGTAAGATAAAATCTGCTCTACGGCTATTTGTCAACAATACATGGCGTTTCAATAAAGCTATGATCGCTGTTTCATCTTCACTTTCCAATGGATCCAGATCAACCATCTCCAGGTTGCAGTTTTCGCGGAAGTCATCGTTGATATCGTAAATCCAAGCAATACCTCCGCTCATCCCGGCCGCAAAATTGCGTCCTGTTGCACCAAGGATCAGTGCTCGACCACCCGTCATATATTCACAACCGTGATCACCTACACCCTCAACGACAGCAGTAGCTCCGGAGTTACGCACAGCGAAACGCTCGCCTGCCTGGCCATTGACAAATAGGTGTCCTGAAGTGGCTCCGAATAGTGCGACGTTGCCGATAATGATGTTATCTTCAGGTACAAGGGCACTTTCCGTTACCGGATAAATGGCCAACTGCGCACCCGACAAGCCTTTACCAACGTAGTCATTGGCTTCTCCTTGCAATTCAAAGGAAAGTCCTTTTGTTGAAAACGCACCAAAGCTCTGACCTGCAGATCCTTCAAATTTGAAATTGATGGTGTTATCAGGTAATCCTTCAGATCCGTATAATTTGGAGATCTCATTGGATAGCATTGTTCCGATGGTACGGTCGGTATTTTTTACTTTGAAAGTTCCAAATACAGGTGTCTTGCTTTCCAACGCTAGCTTGGATTGTTTCAATAATCCCCAATCTAAAATCATGGCCATGCCGTGATCTTGCTCCTCTGTATTGTACAGCGATTGTCCTGGTTCATTGCGCTCTACATGTAGGATATCTGTAAAATCGATTTTCTTTGCTTTCCAATGGTCGATATTTTCACGTTTTTTCAGGAACTGCGCACGACCTACCATCTCGTTGATGGTGCGGAAACCAAGGTATGCCATGGTCTCACGTACTTCTTCGGCGAGGAAGGTGAATAGGTTAACGATATCTTCGGGTTTTCCAGAGAAAAGTTTGCGCAATTCAGGATCTTGTGTAGCTACCCCGACGGGGCATGTATTTAAGTGACATTTGCGCATCATTATACAGCCACCAGCCACCAACGCGGCTGTGGAAACACCCCATTCTTCGGCGCCTAATAGTGTTGCAATAACGATATCTCGACCTGTCTTTACCTGACCATCGGCCTGTAAAACAACACGACTACGCAATTTATTTTTTACAAGCGTCTGATGTGCTTCGGCAAGCCCAAGTTCCCAAGGTAGTCCGGCATGTTTGATCGAACTAATTGGTGAAGCTCCTGTTCCGCCGTCAAAACCCGCGATGAGGATAACGTCAGCATGTGCTTTAGCAACACCAGCAGCAATCGTTCCTACACCAGCTTTAGATACTAATTTTACGTTGATCCTAGCTTTGCGGTTGGCATTTTTCAAGTCGAAGATCAACTGTGCCAAATCTTCGATGGAGTAGATGTCATGATGTGGTGGCGGAGAAATCAGACCAACGCCAGGTGTAGAGTGTCTGGTTTTCGCAATCCAGGCATCTACCTTAGGTCCTGGTAATTGACCACCTTCACCCGGTTTTGCACCCTGTGCCATTTTGATCTGTAGCTCGTCCGCTTGTGTCAAGTAATTTGATGTTACCCCAAAACGTGCAGAAGCGACTTGCTTGATTGCCGAACGCATGGAATCACCATTCGGAAGTGGTTGATAGCGCAATTCGTCTTCTCCACCTTCACCTGTGTTTGATTTTGCACCAATGCGATTCATGGCAATGGCAAGGGTACTATGCGCTTCGTGGGAGATAGATCCAAAGGACATCGCGCCAGTTGCAAAACGTTTTAAGATTTCACTTGCTGGTTCGACTTGCTCCAATGGAATGGAATTACGATGTTTAGCAAAATCTAATAGCCCACGAAGAGTAAACATATGTTCTTTCTGCTCGTTGATCTTGGTCGCGTACTTTTTATAGGTAGCATAGTCTCCGGTCCGGCATGCTTGCTGCAATAAGTGAATGGTATCTGGATTCCACAAGTGACCTTCGCCACGACGTTTCCATTGATAGATACCACCTTCGGGAAGAAGATTTTGTGGTGTACGGCTTTTTTCAAATCCACGCCAATGTTTAGATAAGGCCTCTTTAGCCAGATCATCCAGTGTCATGCCACCGATACGGGATACTGCACCGCAGAAGAATTTATCAACAACAGATTTGTCGATACCAAGTACCTCAAAAATCTGTGCTCCGTGATAAGATTGTAATGTTGAAATCCCCATTTTGGAGAAAATTTTCAACAGTCCATTGTTAACTGCTTTTACGTAGTTTTTGGATAGCTCGGGCCAAGTAAGTTCGGTATCCAAGGTGTTTTGTTCCTTCATGGTACGAATACTTGCCAGTGCCATATATGGGTTGATTGCTGTAGCGCCAAAAGCCAATAGACAAGCGAAGTGGTGTACTTCCCAAGCATCGCCGGCTTCGACAACTAGACCGACAGCACCACGGTTACCGGTTTTGATCAAGTGGTGGTGGACTGCTGATACGGCAAGCAAAGAAGGGATGGCCGCATGTTTGGAATCTATGGCACGATCCGAAAGTATCAATACCTGAAAACCATCACGTACAGCGTCATCGGCATATCTGCATAGACGCTCTAAACCTGCTTCCAGCGAACCCGGCTTTCCGTCTGAACGGAAATAGGACTGAATGGTTTTTGCCTGAAACAATCCGGTATCAATAGAACGTAATTTTTCAAGTTCTTTGGATGTGAGGATCGGATGAGGTAAGGTCACGCAGTGACAGAATTTTTTGTCCTCGATCAGGATGTTTCCCGCATTACCGATAAAGGTCGCCAAGCTCATGACCAAACGCTCGCGAATCGGATCGATCGGTGGGTTGGTTACCTGCGCGAAAAATTGCTTAAAGTAACTTGAGATATGTTGTGGTTGATCAGAAAGAATAGCGAGCGGAACATCCGAACCCATCGAACCAGTTGGTTCGTATCCGGTCAATGCCATTGGCGTCAGGATTGTTTCGAGGTCTTCTCTGGAGAAGCCAAATGTCTTCTGATATTTGAAAACGGATTCTTTGGAAAGATAGGTATAGGTGACCCGAGGTTCTTCCAGTTCTTCTAACTTGATTTTATAGTTGTCCAGCCAATCACTATAAGGTTGTTGGTTGATCAATTGATCTTTTACTTCATCGTCCGTCAGGATGCGACCTTGCTCCATATCGACGAGAAATATCTTGCCTGCTTGCTGACGGCCTTTTTTAATAATGGTAGATTCTTCGATTGGAAGTGCGCCGGCTTCGGAAGCAACGACAACACGATCATCAGAGGTTACAGCATAACGTAATGGGCGTAAACCGTTACGGTCTAGTGTTGCCCCGATATGTTTACCATCAGTAAAACACAGTGCTGCAGGTCCATCCCAAGGTTCCATCAAGGTTGCATGGTACTCGTAGAATGCACGTTTCAATGGATCCATTTGGGTATTACCATCCCATGCCTCAGGGACCAACATCAACATGACGTGTGTCAGGCTACGGCCACTGTGTAAAAGGAGTTCGGCAACATTGTCAAGACAGGCTGAATCCGACTGGCCTCGATCAACGATAGGAAGCAGGATTTCCATTTCGTCTTCGGTGAAATAAGGTGACGAAAGGGCACGCATTCCAGCGTAAAACCAATTGAGGTTACCTGTTAGGGTGTTGATTTCACCATTATGAGCCAACATACGGAACGGTTGTGCTAGTGACCAGGAAGGAAAAGTATTGGTCGAGAAGCGTGAGTGTACCAATCCAAATGCGGATACCACACGAGGATCGCGTAAATCAAGGTAATAGGTGCCGACTTGGTATGTTGTTAATTGACCTTTGTAAATGATAGTTTTGCAAGAAAGTGATGCAAAGTAAAGTGGGAGAGGGTATTCTTGTTGTTGTTTAACTTTTTGAATGATCAGGCGACGTAGAACAAAAAGTTTGCGTTCAAATTCTTCCGTGTTTGAAACTCCATCCGGTCTGCTAACAAAAAACTGGACGATTTCAGGTTCGGCACTGAGCGCTGTTGGTCCAATACCTTCACGATTGACTGGTACTGGACGGTAGCCAAGGAATTTCATACCCCTTTCGGCTGCCGCTTCCTCAATCAAGTCCCGACATATTTTGTTCATGCCTTCTTCTTTAGGAAGAAATACCATTCCTGTTCCATAATAACCCGGTTCCTCTAACTGTATTCCTAAGCTGATACATTCTTCCCATAAAAATTCGTGTGGCAGCTGAATCATGATACCGGCTCCGTCACCACTTTCGGGGTCACAACCACAGGCACCACGATGTTCCATGTTCTCCAACATGGTCAAGGCGTCTTTTACTTGTGCGTGTGATTTATTCCCTTTGATATGGGCGACAAAGCCTACTCCACAGGCGTCATGCTCAAAATTAGGGTCGTAAAGGCCCTCCGTTTTCGGTCTTTGTTGAATCATCTTTCCTTTTCAAATATTATACATTGCTAATATAGGAATAAAAATGAATAAAATTATAAATATTCTAATAAAAATGTGTTTGTTTTGGTTTTATTGTTTCTTTTTGTTGTTTTTGTTATGTATATTGTATTTATTGTTTTATTGTGTAAACACGCTTTTTCGATCCTCGAATAATGCATCATTTGGCGATAAATTTTTATTGGATATGGAAAAAGCATCGTGGGATTGCAATAATATGTATAAATTAGGCAAAGTATTGCACATCGTTGGTGCGCTATCAAAATGACTTAATTTATAGACAATAAGATGAAAATAACTGAAATTGAGATATACCGGCTAAGCATCCCGATGGAACCATTTGTTATCGCAACCGGAACCATGGATTATGCGCAAAATACCTTTATACGTGTACTTACCGATACAACTATTTACGGTGTCGGTGAATGCTCTGCCTTTCCGATGATTGTGGGAGAAACACAGGATACCTGTCTGGTTTTGGCTCGTGATTTTGCCAAGATTTGGAAAGGGAAGGATCCACTGGCCATCGATGAA
This sequence comes from Sphingobacterium sp. GW821-FHT03E03, assembly GCF_059420745.1. Lineage (NCBI taxonomy): Bacteria > Pseudomonadati > Bacteroidota > Sphingobacteriia > Sphingobacteriales > Sphingobacteriaceae > Sphingobacterium > Sphingobacterium sp. GW821-FHT03E03. The sequence goes on along the minus strand of NZ_JBWKUH010000002.1, from coordinate 170,665 downwards.
CGATTGGCTGAGCTAGATTTGTATATCGCAGGAAATCGAACGATCAAATCTGCTTTTGATATCGCATTGCATGACTTAGCCGCCAAACATGCGGGTATTCCACTGTATCAGTTTTTGCGTGGAGCTAAACGTGAGATAACAACGGATATGACTCTAGGTATAGCGTCTCCAGCGGAAATGGCTATGAAAGCTAAGCGTCTGCAAGAAGGGGGGGCTGTGATGTTGAAAGTAAAATTGGGCAAGGATCCGAAAACAGATGTGGCTCGTATCCGTGAAATACGTAAAGCGGTAGGATTTGAGATGCCTATTCGGATCGATGCAAATCAAGGTTGGTCCTATGAAGATGCGGTAGAAGCCTTACAGGGGTTAGAACCGTTTAAAATTCAATTTTGTGAGCAGCCTATGCGGACCTGGAATGATGAATTGTTACCTCAGTTGCGCGCAGAGACAATCGTCCCAATTATGGCTGATGAGTCGGTCTATTCGCATCATGATGCCGAACGACTTTGTAAAGCAGATGCTTGCGATTACATCAATATTAAGTTTTCAAAATCAGGGGGGATTCAAGAAGCCTTGAGAATCAATAAAGTTGCTTCGGAGTATGGTATTAACTGTATGATTGGGGGGATGCTGGAGTCTCGTTTAGCATTGGCTGCAAAAGTTCATTTCGCCTATGCGGCTCCCAATGTCAAATTTTTTGATTTAGATACCTGCATGGTTGGTCATCTGGAAGACCCTGTGATTGGGGGGATCCAATATGATGGCTACAAAATCCATATTTCGGATGAACCGGGTATCGGCGCGGATATGGACCAAGTATTTTTGGATCGCTGTGAGCAATGGGTAATTTAACTTTTATAAAGAAGGTATGAATAGTATGAACTGGGGGATAGGTGGCCAAGAGGTTGCCGTCCTTATTGTTATTATCATTTTCTTAGTGGCTGCATATTTCTTCTTTTCGAGAGTGCTAAAGAAGTAGAAATAAGACTTAGTATTCTTTTTTTTATTGAAATTCGTTATACAACTTATTTTTCAGTTTTTAAACTGAAAAATAAGTTGTATAACTGAAGAATAAGTTATAGCTTTATGTTATGGAAGAACTAACAAAAAAAGAAGAAGAGGTCATGCAGGTGATCTGGCATCTAAAAGAAGTCTTTGTTAAAGATATCATTGAGCATTTAGACCCAACTAATTCAATTCCCTACAATACAATCTCCTCGATTGTTCGAATACTGGAAAAGAAAGGTTATGTAGGTTATAAGGCTTTTGGAAAGACTTATCAATACTATCCATTGATTTCAAAAATGCAGTATAGAAAATTTTCATTTTCGAGGGTACTGGATAACTACTTCGACGACTCGGTCGAAAATCTTTTGTCTTTTATGGTAAAGGAAAAGAAATTGTCCTCTGGAGATATACAGAAGATAGAAGAGCTCATCAAAAAGAATGAAGATCATGAATAATTTACTTTACTATCTGCTTGAGGTCAATTGTAGTCTGATGTTGGGTGCGGCACTCTATTTCCTTGTCATCAATCGTCTTTCTTTTTTCCAATGGAACCGCTATTTTTTAATTGGTCTTTGCCTGTTTAGCGTGCTATTGCCCTTTGGCAAGGTCCGTATAGGGGAAATATTCTTTTCGTCGGTAGCAACGGCTTCAGGAATAGGGCAGATCGAACCAGTATTAAATACAGCAAAAATGGACGGAGATCTGATCGCGGAAGAAGAAATGACTGATTCGCTGTGGAGCTCACTTTCGCTTGGTCATTGGCTTGCATATTTCTATGTGTTCGTCACAGTCTTTTTGTTACTGCGTTGTATTGTCCGCTACATGACATTAAGTAGGAAAATTAGGCAGTTAGATCAGCATGAACGCGAGGGATTTATTGTCGTAGATCCATTTGATCAATATGTAAACTGTTCTGTACAACATGTTATTGTCATGGAGGAGCGGTTGCTCGACACAGCAGCGGGACAATTAATTTTTGAACATGAGAGCCAACATATTCTATTCAAGCATCGGGTAGATAAATGGGTTATGGAATTCTTCCGTTGTCTTTTCTGGGTGAATCCATTGGTTTATTGGTTGCGCAGTCAATTGTACTTAACACATGAATACCAAGTTGATCGTATTTTGGCTAATAAGTACAGTCAAAGCAGGTATGCTCGTTTTTTACTTGCCTTTTCGCAGGAGGAAAAGCCGATTGGATTGCAGAGCAGTTTGTTTAATAACCAGCATGAGTTGGTTGAACGTATCCAGGTAATGATGACTAAACCATCCTCCGCCCGATCAAAATGGAGATACATATTGGCTGTTCCAGTCTTATGTTTTTTACTATTGTTTTATTCGTTTATCAATCCACCGCGGAGCTCGTGGTACTCCATTTTTCATTCCGAAAAAGGAGGAGTTATAAAAACTATTGTCTTAGATCCAGGACATGGAGGAAAAGATGTGGGAGCCACAGCCTTTTCTGGATTGACGGAAAAGTCGTTGGCTTGGGAGACTTGTTTGCTTTTGAAACAGGAATTAGAGCGTAAAGGATATAAAGTGTTACTATCGCGTGCAGGTGACGAGTTTAAAACGTTGAAGGAACGATCCAATTTGGAAGGGGATTTATTTCTTTCCATTCATTTTGATCGCATAGAAACAAAAGAGATGCTCCCGATTCGGATTTTGTACCAATCAGGGGTTACTAATAATGTGCTTGAACAGCATAATCATAGGTTTGCATTTAGCCTAGATCAGAAACTTCAACAAAATGGATTGCAGGTAAGCCGGCCTCAGATTAGTACGAAACACGCTGTTCTACGTAATGCAAAAATACCTGCACTCTTACTTGATCTGGACAATATCAATGCAATAGATAAAAATGTAAAACTTTATTTTGTCCAAAAATTAGCCAATGCAATAGATCAAAGCTTCGATCAATAAATTTTAACGGATAAAACAGCATGAGATTTAGGATACTATTATGGTTATCCCTGGGCTTGCCGTGTCTTTTATTGGCACAGGTAAAGCCGAAGAAAAAGGTACAATCGCGGGATAGTGTCATATTGAAACCACTTGGTCTGGAGCCACAAAAAATAGATACGGTTGAAGTAAAGAGAAACACAGCACTTGAACAGCAACTTCTAGATCGTGTACGGATCAACCTTAGAAGCAATCCTGTTTTATTAAATGGGAATACATTTGATGTATTGAATAATATTCCGAGTTTACAGATCGATGAATTAGGGAATCTATCTTTCTTAGGCAAAATGGGTGTGCTAGTTACTGTAGATGGTAAACAAACTCATCTCAATGGGATAGCATTGATAAGTTATCTGAAATCTATACCGGCGACATCAGTCGCTAACATTGATTTAATGTCGATACCGCCAGCAAAATGGAGTGCTGAAGGCTATGCTGGAGTAATTGATATTAGAACAAAAAGGGATGTATTAAAAGGGTTGAAAGGAACTGTATTTTTGGGAGGATCAAAGGGCCAGCTGTGGAAATACAACAATGGTATGCTGATCCAATATGGCACAAAAAAATGGACCATCAACTCGGGGTTTTCAATTGCGCGGTCTTCCAATTATTTCGATGTCACTCGCGAACGTAAATTGGTAGTGGAGGACCATGTGATCAATACAATTACTCAGCATAACCAAGAGCGTAATCATGCATTGGAATTGAATGCACGAATCGGACTTGATTATCGGATAAGCAAGAATTCTTCGATCGAATTGAACTGGAATTTTCTTCAAAATAACTATAAGGAATTAGGGGATTATAAGACCGGTTTTTCCAACGCAGGTGACTTGTTTCAATCCACGTCATCATGGAGTAACCTGCGCAATCCTGTTCATAAAAATAGTGCTAACCTACACTACGATTTTGCAGCTGAAAACAAAAAGACATCAATTCAATGGGATGTCGATTACCTAAAATATACAAGCAATAGGTGGCAAGATCTAATAACAATGATCATGCAGAGAGCTGCACATCAGCGTAAAGATGAGCTATATTCCAACAATCCTTTTGCTGTTGAGCTTTTTGGACTTAAGACCGATTTCCAGCGAAAATTTGAAGAACGATTTGCGCTGGATGCTGGGTTCCAGCTAAGCCGATCGGCACGTAGCTCACGTGGATATTACAAAAAAGGGAAAACTGACCAAGATCTGCGGGATGCAGACGCACTTGAAAGCGCATTTAGGCAAGTGGAGTATCTCGAAGCACTATATACAGATTTTCAGGTGAAATTAAAACAGTGGGAATTTAAGCTGGGGTTAAGGACTGAATATTCACAATTTCATACTGAAATTAACGATGTGTATGTGGGACAGGGTAAGCGTAAACAAACTTTATATCTTTTCCCAACTTTGTTTGGCATTTACAAAATCAACAAAGAAAATAACAAAGCCATACAAATTGCTTATGGACGAAGGATCGTGCGTCCCAACTATCAGGATCTGAATCCTGCAATATTCTTTTTTGATGCCAATACGAGCTACCAGGGCAATGCTCATTTGGTACCACAACTGACCGATAATATGGAGCTAAAATATGTGCATGGCCAGCGTTGGAATATTGGTGTAACTTTCCTTAACCATCGAAATTATATATCCATGATCCATCAGCTTAATGAAAAGAATTATACACAGACTTATCAAAATATTGAGGCTGTTCGGAGTGCTGCTATTTCCTTGAATGTGGGCCAGGAAATTTTTAGGAACTTAACCCTGTACGGTTTTGGCCAGGCCCAATATATCCACTATAAAAATATGCCTGATGAGCTAAATGACCTATCGATTGATCGAAATCTTTGGTCTTTTCAAAGTAATTTGATGATGCAGGTAAAGCTACCGCATAAATTGACAATAAATTGGACCAATTCGTATCGGACGAATGTACTTTATGCACAGACAATTATTAAGCCGTTGTACCAAATGCACCTGGCGATCAATAAGCAGTTTTCCAATAATCTCAGTCTGGCTTTAACGGCACGAGATCTGTTTCATACAAATGTGATCAAGCGTGAAATTGCTGGGGAGCGATTCGACATCCGTTCTAAAACAATAAATGATTCACGAATTTTTGGTTTAAATTTCAATTATACATTTGGGCTTTATCAGAAACAAAGAACTAAGAAAACTTCGCTCGAAACGGAAGTTTCAAGAATGTAATTCTATTTATGGTGTTAGCATTCTTTTTACATTTGTTAAAAAATAAGCAGTTAATAGCTGTTTTGGTGGGAGAGGGAACCTGAAATAGATAATATTCAGTACCTTTGCCGTACTTATTATTTTATAAAAGTTAGAAAATATCATGAGTACTCAAAAAGGACCTATTTCTCAATTTATTGAGCATAATTACCGTCACTTTAACGCAGCGGCATTAGTAGATGCTGCAAAAGGTTACGAGGAACATCTTTTGGATGGTGGAAAAATGTTGATCTCTCTTGGAGGAGCAATGTCTACTGCTGAATTGGGTGTTTCTTTGGCAGAAATGATCCGTCAAGATAAAGTACATTTTATTTCTTGTACTGGTGCTAATTTGGAGGAGGATGTGATGAACCTAGTTGCTCACTCACATTACAAAAGAATTCCGAATTATAGGGATTTGACAGCGGAACAAGAAAGAGAATTATTGGATAATCACTATAACCGTGTAACAGATACTTGTATTCCCGAAGAAGAAGCTTTCCGTCGTTTGCAGAAACATCTTGAAGATGTGTGGCATGCCGCAGAAGCGAAAGGCGAGCGTTACTTACCACATGAATTCTTATATCAAGTAGTTAATTCTGGTGTATTGGAACAATATTATGAAATTGATCCAAAAGACTCATGGATTGTTGCTGCTGCTGAGAAAAATTTGCCGATTGTATGTCCGGGATGGGAAGACTCGACTACAGGTAATATCTTCGCGTCAAATGTGATCAAAGGTAAATTGAAAGCAAGCACCGTTAAATCAGGTATTGAGTACATGATTTATTTGACTGAATGGTATCGTAACAATTCCGCCGGTAAAGGCGTAGGTTTCTTCCAGATTGCGGGTGGTATTTCCGGTGATTTCCCAATCTGTGTGGTTCCGATGATGTATCAGGATCTGGAGTGGGAAGAAGTACCTTTCTGGGCTTATTTCTGTCAAATTTCTGATTCAACTACTTCTTATGGTTCGTACTCTGGAGCAGTTCCAAATGAAAAAATCACTTGGGGTAAATTGGATATTGATACGCCTAAATTTATCGTAGAATCTGATGCTACAATCGTAGCACCTTTGATTTTCTCTTATATCTTAGGACATTAATCTTTTCGATATACGAAAGGGAGTGAGGAACGAAGAATTTGTCTCAGGCAATTTCTTTATTCTTTACTCCCTTTTTCTTTTACTCTTTTCTTGCTTATCTTTACTTTCTACTATTTCCTTTTCAAACAATGAGCAATTTAACAACAGATAATCCTGTCGCCCTACAAGCCTTGATGGATGAGACGATTTTTGCCAATGGCTTTGATTTTCAATCAGAGCTGGAAGCTGTGTCTAAAGCAAAGGATACAGAATATGTCGCTGTTGGAATTCCTGCTACTGATCAGCTAGCTAAACCAGCGATGATAGAAAAAAGCAACGAATCAAGTGTTGTAGGTAATGAAAAAGATTCTGTTGGAGTTGTCAATGCCCTTGAAGTATTAGGTGGAGAGTTTATTTATCAGGGTAGCAAAGATCAGGGGATACTTTTTATCCTGCGCTATGTACAATATCCCTATTTCTCTCCGGCGGCACTCGAAGCATTTGAAAAAACGATTGGCGCCCTAAAATTAACGAAGGAAACGGTTGCGGTGGTTAATTTGGCCAATACTCATAATCCGAACGACTTTAAACAGATTATGCAATTTTTTCAACCGACGAAGATTATTCTATTAGGCGTGGAACCCGCATCGTTAAAACTTCCACCAATCGAACATAATTCCTATATGAAGGGGCGCATAGCAACGGTGTTCAATACCTTCAGTTTTGAAGAGATGTTTGCCGATGTCAATAAAAAGAAACTGTTCTGGAACGAGTTTAAAACATTTATTGTTTCTTAGATTATTGGATGGTCGATTAGATCATACATTGGGATTCAAGAGGTAATGTAGGCTCTTAAATCCCTTGTAGTTATCCTGTTATTTAATCTTCTTTGTTAGAAACTTGGCTAGGGATTTTCCCGTTTTTGCATAACCTTCAGCTATTCGATCATTCGTATTTGGTATTCCAACAAAATCAAAATCGCCCGGTGCTTTTTCGCTGTTGATTTCAAGAAGTACATTAGAAGGATTAGCTGTTTCAATAAATTTTAATAGTGTACTAACTTTTGCATGTTGTTTCATTACACCTGCAAACCAACCGGGATAAATCCATGTCGTTTGAACTATTAAAGTATATGGAGCCAACTCTTTCTTACCGGTGACGATATCACAGTTTTTGTTCATCGAAGCAAAAAATTTATTTGGAAACGCCGTAGATTTTGAATAATCCCAGTCGTTTTTCCAATTTTCAGCCTCATCTGTACCTTTATTGGAGCTGATATCTTTGTTTCGTTTTTCTAAATAATCGTTTTCGGACATTTTTTCATTATAAAAGGTCATGGGGGCATAATCAAATATAACATTCAATTCCTGCTGTCCTTTTAAGAAATCAAAATTTCCTGTAATGACTTTCATTTTTTGTGCAAATAAGGTGTAAGGTGACACCAGCATTAGAATAAACAGTACTTTTACGACTGTAGAAAACTTTTTCATTATTTTTTTATTGGGTTAATATTTGCCAAATATAGGTTTATTTATGCTTATCTATATCCTAATGCTTATTTTTGGTCATTGTGATTCAACAGGCGGATAGTGCAATTAGGGACAAACTATTAGCTGGAGGGAGATAACAAATGAACTTTTAAATTTGAAGAAGATGCTAGAACTTGTATTTGCAACAAATAATGCCCATAAATTGGAAGAGGTCCAAGCAATTGTGGGGAATGCTTTTGTTATCAAAAGTTTGAACGATATCGATTGTCAGGATGATATACCGGAAACTGGAGTTACATTTGAGGAAAATGCACAGCAAAAAACGGATTATTTGGTAAACAAATATGGACTTTATTGTTTTGGGGATGATTCTGGACTAGAAATTGATGCATTAAATGGCGAACCAGGTGTGTATTCGGCACGTTATTCGGGCTCTAGGGATATGGAAAAAAATATTAATCTGGTCTTGGAAAGACTTGGGGACAACCCCAACCGAACCGCTCGATTTAAAACTGTCATTTCTTTATACCTGAATGAACAACAACATTTTTTTGAGGGAAGTATCGAAGGGCAGATCACTAAAGGGCGTAGAGGAGTGGATGGATTTGGGTATGATCCGATTTTTATTCCAAATGGGTACGATACAACTTTTGCGGAGATGAGTGCTGAAGAAAAGAACGCTATCAGTCATCGTGCGATTGCCGTAGGCAAGCTTGCCACTTATTTAAAAACTAAATAATACTGAGATAAGGTTTGGTCGATAAACTTTATTTCTGACGATAAAAGCAATCGGGGCAAAATATCAATTTTGCCCCGATTGCTTTTATCTTATATACAGATTATTTTACTTCTTTCTTTTTGGATATTTGAGTACTATCTTGTGCTGGTAGTATTGATGGTTTTAGATTCGTTGAATCCTGTTTAACAGTTTTTTTATCTGTTGTAGAAGCAATGTCCTTTTTTATTGGCGATTTAGTCGTTGTTGCTTCGGGCTTGGCTGCTTTAGCACTACCGTTTGTTTTGTTTGTAGTAACGTCTGCCTCAGATTTAGCATCGCTGGTCTTTTTTTGAGAGTTTCCTTTGTCCTCTTTAGGCTTGGATTTCATTTTTCCATTGTCATCGCTGTCCTTTTCTGTTGGAGCTGTAAAAGAGGATTTGGAAAGATCACGTTTCCTATTTAATAGATCATCCTTGGATTTAGGACGGTCTTCAGGGCGCCATGTAAAGTTTGGTAAAAATTCTTTATCCGCTGTAACTTCTGCAATCGGATAGACTTTTCCATCGACTTTTCGGATAGAAACATATTCTTGAAGTTTATTATTCTCCATCAGAATTTTGAAACGGCTGCTTCGGTCATGAACGAGTTCTGTCGTTACATTGGTTTTCTCATCGATGTTATAGAAGATATTTTCGGCATTCCCATCAACAAAGAGGCGCTCCATACGGTTATTGGTAAAGAAACTGGTGATTTTTCGTCCTTTAATCTGATTAAATTTCAATGAATCACTAGTAGCATTGACCATAAATGCATTTCCAACCAATAGGGAGTTATCCAGTTTCTGATTTTTCACCTGTAGGAATATTGTATCGCCCGATATCTGCGAATTCTCAGCCCACATCATCGGTTTTCCCATTAACCTAAACATCGAATCTTGCATGCCATAATACATAGAATCAGCAACGGCTTGTAGGTCGGATTTAAATAGTCGCGCATTATAGTAGGCTTTTAGAATCCTTGTTTTAGCAGTATCTTGTGATAGGGAATCTCTTTTTCCTTCTTGTGCATTTTTTAGTGCTGCACCCATAATCTTATCTGATTCCCCGCCTTTAGGAATGATTGCTTTTTTACGCAAGATACTATCGGCCTTCAGGTTTCTTTCAATTTCGATGCGATTTTGATCCCCCGCTATTACCGGTTGTTTTTTCGGAATATTCTGCCTGTTGGTTGTAACCGTATCCGGTAATTTCTTGCCCACCTTGTCAAGGACTGGTTTCTTGATTTCCTTATCGTGCAAACTATCTATGCCTTTCTTAAGACTATCTGCTGCTTGTTGTAGGGTATTGGTTGAATCTACATCCGAAGAAATGGAATCTTTATCGCCATAATCGACCTCATCGTCTTCTTCGATGGCTCCCCCTTCACGGTTTAATTTAAAATCTCGGGCAACATAATCTCGACGGAAGATCATTTGGGAGAATAGGGTATCAGCAGTCATAAAGACAGAGTCCATTTCGGCGTTTTCCTTTAAATTTTCATCCTTTCCGATGATATTTTTATTTTCCGTTAAGCTCTTTTTAGAATCCTTATTAGCAACAATTTCAGTTTTATTGTTTTTTTCCTTGTCCTTCTGCTCTTCTTTTTCAGCTTTCTTTAATTCCTTGGCTTCTTTTTTTAGCTCTTTTTCGGACTTTTGCTGCACCGCCGACAAGGATGAGACAGAATCTTTTTTGGTGGAATCTTTCTTTACCACCGAAACAACCAGAGGTTTATCGGTCATGGTGATGGATTCGTTTTTTCCATTATAGAGTCCATATCCACCATAAGCATAGAATTTATCCAGCGTATCTACAAAGACAACGTTTTTCACGGCCTTGCCGATACCGACTTGTCTGTCATAGAAAAGGCTGTCCCCCTTAAGGAATTTAGTGCCTTCTGTATATAGGTTGTTTTTTGAAAAATAAGCCTGACCAGTTGCCATATGATAACGACCTTTTTCAGTATATAGATTTTCACCCTTGTTTCCTTTCATATTTGTAGGGCCGTAGAAATCCGTTATGCGGGTGTTGCCATTGTATTTCATGGAGTCTGTATAGACTTTAACATTGGTTGATCGGACAACAACTTTTTGATTAAAATAGGATTCGCCAGTATTTTCGAAATAAGTCGCGCGTTGACTGGTGATGGTGTCACTTCCGGAGAGAATACGTCCACCACTATAATAGTTTCCAATTTTACTACGCATGTTATAAACCAGATGGTCGGTGGTCAATATCGATCCACTAGTACTGACCATACGGACAGCTCCCGTCAATGTGGCTAACTGCATGGCAGCTTCATAATGCAGTTTATTGGAAAATATCTGTGTGCCATCAGGTTGGGTGATGATTACATTTCCATACGCTTCAAAGAATTGACGACCTAGTTTATCATTATGTAAATACCCACTGTCAGACGATAGCGTCGAACCAACATGCTCATAAACTGGACGATAGAAAACAACGTTACCGTTTTTTCCAGTAATAATATGCGACGAAGAAAGTAACTTTAATTCGTCCTGTTTCTGCGCTTGGACCGTCAAGGCAGTTAAAATTAATACAATAAGGGTAAAAATGTATTGTCTCACAAGGGCAAAAATATGGATTTTAATTGCTACTTTATTGGATTTCACAAATTTTAAGATCTGAATTTGTCATTCGGACAAAATATACCGTAACTTTGTTATATGAATGTGCTGGAAAGATTAAAGGGATATATTGAAAAGGAGCATTTAATGATGCCTCATGACAAAATATTGCTTACAGTAAGTGGTGGGAAAGATTCGATGTTGATGGCACATTTATTTGCAAAAGCGGGCTTTAGGATCGCTATCGCACACTGTAACTTTCAGTTGCGTGGGGAAGACTCTGAGTTGGATGAAGCCTTGGTTAGAAAGTTTGCTTCTGATAATGGAATTCCAATATTTGTCAATCAATTTGATACTAAGACCTATGCCAAGGAAAACCAAATTTCTATCCAGATGGCTGCACGTGAACTCCGTTATACCTGGTTTGAGCAGCTTAGGGAGGAACTTCAGTTTGACCGAATTGCTGTGGCCCAACACCTCAATGATCACATTGAAACCGTACTGTTAAATCTTTCACGTGGAACTGGATTACAAGGTCTTCAGGGAATTTTACCCCTAAGAGATCGTATCATTAGACCACTTTTATTTCTCAAAGCAAGTGAAATTGAATATTACGTTCAGGAATATGCTATTGCTTATCGGGATGATCAATCTAACTTTTCGACAAAGTATGCTCGCAATAAGATACGAATAGATATTATTCCTCATTTCAAAAAACTACAACCTGATTTTGAACAGATTTTTGAACAGAATATTACACACTTTAAGGAATCATATCTCTTGTTACAACAATTTGTCGAACCCATTCGTAACAAACTTTTTCAGACAACGGGCGATGGTTGGGTAGTACGTAAGGAGGACCTGGAAGAATATTTGAATAATTTACCTTTATTATACGAATTGTTCTCTGGTTTTAATTTTTCAAAAGCAGTGTTAAGTGATTTGCAACAGGCTTGGGCCAAGGAATCAGGTCGTATTTTTCAATCCGATTGTTACAATATGCTTTTGGATAGAAATGAACTTTTTATCAGAGAAAAGGAATTTATATCTTCGGACGAAGCAATAATCACTTCGGAAACATCAACCGTAGAGTGGAAGCATTATTGTTTCCATGCTGGGGTATCTACCGAGCTTACCATCACCAACAATAAAGAGATCGCAAAACTCGATTACGATCTGCTTGTCTTTCCTTTAACAATTCGTTCATGGAAGGTCGGGGATAGTTTTTATCCTTTAGGCATGGAAGGTAGGAAAAAACTGAGCGATTTTTTCATCAATAAAAAAATCAGCTTATTCGAAAAGGAAAATATTCCCATTGTGGTGAACGGTAATGGCGATATCCTTTGGCTAGCCAATTATCGTATGGATAATCGTTATAAGATTACCAGCAATACAAAAAAAGTCCTTACTTTAGTCTGTAAATGTGATTAAGGCTTAAGTCTACTATCCCAATACTAATAAAAGAAATGAAAGAAGGTGTACTCTATTCGGAAAATCAATATTTAGGACGTGACCGTGTTTGGATAAGCGTGCGTTTGGTACTTGTGCTATTCTGCTTTACGGCATTTTATCTAAACTTGGATCATTTGATCTCCAGTCAATTGTTTTTCATCGTCGGAGTTGGGATTATTATTACATCTATTGTGATGATGTATATGGTCTTGTTTCGAATTGAGGTATTTCAGGATCATATCTTGATCAGCGGTCTTTGGTCAACGCGAGTTGTGAAAATTGATCTGGCCTCCATCTCGAAGGTTGAAAAGGCTCCTTATAGTACATTCTTTTTTAATAATCCTGTTTATAATCTGCATACCAAAGGAAAGATTAAGTTTTTTGCGGGTGGGAAAAATGCTGTATATCTAACAGATAAAGATGGGTTAACTTATGTGTTGGGGACTCAACGGCAAGAAGAGTTATACCGCACCATCATGGACACAAAAGGGAAATTGGGAAAGTCTTAAAATTTGTTAATATTTCTTATCTGACAATTTAAAGACAACAGTTTATCGAGTTATTGGTTAAATTTGAGAAAATAGCAACGAATTAACTATGGCATTTTTAAAATTTATACTTATTACAGTCGCTGTTTACTTTGTAGTAAGATTCTTATTCAAATTATTTTTACCGTTTGCGATGCGCAAAGCAGCTGAAAAGTTGATGAAAAAGGCGCAGGAACAGGGGGGAGCATATAGCGGTCAGGGACAAGGTGGTACTTTCTATTACGAATTTACTGGTCAAGGACAGCAAGAAAATAAAAGATCCCAACCAGAGGGGAAAATTCAGGTTGACTATATTCCACCGAAGGAAACTCCCGAGCGTAAGGGGACAGAGACAGCTGGTGAGTTTGTCGATTTTGAGGAAATAAAATAATTTTTAGCGGTCCAAATAGCGTATCTTTGTGGCTATGTGGCTCAAGCAACTTTCTGTTCTAAATTTCAAGAATTACTCAGAATCTTCTTTGGAATTTCTCCCTGAAGTAAATGCTTTTACAGGGAATAATGGTGTTGGTAAAACCAATCTATTGGATGCAATCCACTACTTATCACTTTGTAAGAGCTATTTTAATCCTATTGATTCGCAACATATCAAATCCGGTAATGATTGGTTTATGGTGCAGGGAGAATTTGATAAGGAATCGAATAGTGATGTTATTTCCTGCAGCCTAAAAAAGAATCAAAAAAAACAGTTTAAAAAAAATAAAAAAGATTATCCGCGATTGGCTGATCATATCGGACTTTTCCCTTTGGTCATGATATCACCCAATGATAGTGTAATCGTTACAGATGGCAGCGAAGAACGCCGAAAGTTTGTGGATAATGTGATTTCACAAACTGACAATAAATACCTAGATACCTTAATTATCTACAATAAGTTTCTGACCCAACGAAATAGCGTGCTGAAGCAAGCCCGTCAGACCAATATCTTGGATCTAGGCTTAATCGAAATTCTTAACTTTCAACTGGAGGAAGTCGGCAATATTATCTTTGAAAAGAGAAGATCATTTATGGCAGAGTTCCAACCAGAATTTGATCGACACTATCAATTCCTGACCGAAGATGCTGAATCGGTCCAACTACAGTATGAATCTCCTTTAATGTTAGATTCTTTCTTGAATATTTTGGAGAAGAACCTTGAGCGTGACCGTATGCTGGAACGCACCAGTCAGGGAATTCATAAGGATGATCTGATATTTACTATTCATGGTGGAATGCCACTGAAAAAATTTGGTTCACAGGGCCAACAAAAATCATTTCTCATTGCTTTAAAACTTGCTCAATATTCTTATCTACAACAGAAAAAGGGATTCAAACCTTTGCTGCTCTTGGATGATATTTTTGATAAGCTCGACGATCGTCGTACCCATAAATTAATGCAGATGGTCTCTGAGGATGATTTTGGGCAAATTTTTCTAACGGATACAGATTCGAAAAGAATTCAACGAATCTTTAACGAAATCAACCGCCCTGTTCGTATATTTGGTATCGAAGGAGGACAAGTGAATGTATAAGAAGCAACCAACGAAAAAGAGCCTAGAATTTATTCGGTCAAGTGATGATATGACCATTAAGCAGGGGGTAGAACGCCTCCTTGAAGCTTACAAGCTGCGTCGAAAATTTGATGAGACCTCAATCGCTTCGGTATGGCCTCAGTTGATTGGTAAAGCAATTGCCAACCGTACGCAACAGCTTTATGTGCGAGACAAAAAGTTATTTGTGCGTGTGGAGTCTGCCGTTATTAAAAACGAACTGGCATTAATGCGTCGGCAAATCCTCGGAAGGGTAAACGAGTATGTAGGACACGTCATCATCGAAGAAGTCGTGATCTTGTAGTTTGCTTTCGTAGCTATGTTTAATCAATTGTTTGAAAACCTATTTCCTCCTCCCAAAACCACTCAAGAAAAATTGTTCGCAAGTTTCGAACAAATTAAACTCAAAAGAGGAGATTATCTTATCAAAGAAGGAGACTATTCTTCCAATTTATTTGTTATTGAATCAGGACTGATTCGTCAATACGCATGGAGTAAAAAAGGAGAATTTACACAGTGGATCGGTACTGCTAATCATTTTGTTACAGATCTCTCTTCTTTTATTTTTGATACCCCTTCTAAATGGAATTTTCAATGTATCAGTGACTGTTATTTGTACCGTTTATCAAAATTAGATTATCAAAAGATGGAATCTGAGGTTATTGAATGGAATAAATTTGAAAAGGCATTTTTAGCAAAATGTTTCGGAGCGATGGAGCAACGAATTTCAGATTTTATTTGTTTGACAGCGGAAGAACGTTATCAACAGTATTTTGAGCAACATAAATTCCTATTCCATCAAGTACCACTTCAATATATTGCCTCAGTTTTGGGTATGAGCCCCGAAACACTCAGTCGTATCCGTGCAAAAATGAGTTCTTGATAAAAGTCAAGAGCTGTCTCCATTTCGTATCCTAGTTTTGTTTTATCTCCAATAGTAAATGAGGGGCCTTTGGGCTTTGAATTGCGCCAGAATTTCTGTAATAAGGTATTTAATCTGAAAATGCCTTGTGCACACTTGTTTTCTGGAGTAATTCAATCCAATGAATCCATCTTGGGTATAGCAACCAATAAAGGCCATTCGGGTAAGCATGTGGGCATCATTAAACAGGGATAATAAATTTATAAAACAATGAAAAAGATTGAGACAAGTACCATGATTAGAGCGACAGTCGCACAAGTATGGCAAGTATTGACAGATTTCAAAACTTATCCAGTGTGGAGTCCAACGATTAAAAGCTTTGAAAAGGACCCCGTATTGGGACAGCGTTGTTCAGTCATGCTAGAACAACCCGATGGTTTTAAAATAAAGATGAACCCACGTTTTTTGCGTATTGACTCCAACCGTGAGCTGCGTTGGAAAGGTGAGCTAATTATTCCTGGAATCTTTGATGGCGAACATTATTTTATATTGGAGCAAATGGAGGAGGGGCAGGTTCGACTTATTCAAGGTGAGCTGTTTTCGGGTTTATTAATCCCATTCTGCGGAAAGTTATTGTTGACAACGAGGCAGGGGTTTGAACTTTTCAATGCAGCATTGAAACAACGTGTGGAGTTGAATTGTTAACTTTCAACATTGTTATGTGAATTTGGATCTGTTATACACATCGTATTTCGATGGCAAAGAGCTTTTAAGCTTGTTATAAACATTTTTGTGTTGATAACCCTTTAGATTTGCTTATTTATCTTATTCACATTTAGCTGTTGATAAGTGTAGAGTTGTACACATTTTGGATCAATGGTTACATATGTATGTTTCACTTATTAACATTTCAGGTGTTAATAAGTGGTTGTTTTTGTGGAAAAGTGAGTGTTGAAATATCGGAAAGTAGATCTTATACACAAAATACCAACAATCTAATCTAGGCTGATCTTTGTTGGTTTGTTAAGATGTTTGTTGAAATGTTAAATAGTCCTGCGCTATTTGAAGAATACTAAATACTATAAGTATTGTTCCAAATCACCTTTTCCTTCACGAATAACATCAAAGGTTCCCTCTGTAAGGTCTACTACTGTTGAAGCGACATTGTCCCCATAGCCTCCGTCAATAACGGCATCCACGAGATCTTGGTATTTCTCATAGATCAATTCGGGATCCGTAGAGTATTCAATAATTTCGTCTTCATCGTGGATGGAAGTCGTCACAATCGGATTACCTAATTGTTTCACAATTTCCCGAACGATGTTATTGTCTGGCACACGAATACCCACAGTCTTCTTCTTCGAACTTAATAATTTGGGAACTTTGGTGGTAGCGTTGAAGATAAATGTAAAAGGTCCGGGTAATGCCTTCTTAAGGACACGAAAGACGACGGTGTCGAAAGATTTGGTGTATTGTGAAATATCGGTCAGGTCGTAACAGATAAAAGAGAGGTTGGCTTTATCGGGTTTTAAGCCTCTGATCTCACAGACACGTTCAATTGCCTTTTGTTGTGTGATATCACAGCCTATACCGTAAACGGTATCTGTAGGGTAAATGATTACACCTCCACGTCTCAGGATGTCAACGGCCTGCGCTATGGCTTTTGGATTGGGATTGTCGTTATATATTTTGATGAGCATGTAGTAAATTAAAAAGTCAAAATTAAAAAATAGAGACATTCGTAAGCCAAAGGCTTATGTTTAGTGTTTAAAATCGAATATCTCAATACTCAAATCTAATATCTCTTAAAGAACAACAGCCAAAATATTTTGTTTTGGCTGTTGTTCTTTATATTAAAATTCTGCGTTTTTCGGTGTGCGAGGAAATGGTATTACGTCGCGGATATTTGTCATTCCGGTCGTGAATAAGACCAAGCGTTCAAAGCCTACACCAAATCCTGAATGTGGCACCGAACCAAAGCGGCGTGTATCCAAGAACCATTCCATTTCTTCTGCTGGTATACCTACTTCGGCCATACGCGCTAATAGACGGTCCAGATTTTCCTCACGTTGTGAACCGCCGACCATTTCACCGATACCTGGGAAAAGAATATCCATGGCACGAACAGTATTGCGACCCTGAGCATCAGGCTCATTCTGCTTCATGTAGAAAGATTTGATCTCTCTTGGGTAATCAGTTAGGATAACAGGCTTTTTGAAGTGTTTTTCCACTAAATAGCGTTCATGTTCAGATTGTAGATCAGCTCCCCAGTCATCAATTAGATACTTGAATTGTTTCTTTTGGTTTGGCTTACTACGTTTTAGTATTTCAACAGCGTCAGTATAAGTTACACGTTCGAAATTATTTTCTAAGACAAAGTTCAGTTTTTCAGCCAAATTTAATTCCGAACGTTCTGCTGCTGGTTTTGATTTCTCTTCTTCTAACAAACGGCTTTTCAAAAATTCGATTTCCTCAGGACAAGTTTCCAAAGCGTATTTAATCACGTATTTCAGTAAAGCTTCGGCTAAATCCATATTGTCTTCCAATTCATAGAAAGCCATTTCTGGTTCAATCATCCAGAATTCAGCCAAGTGACGCGTTGTATTCGAGTTTTCAGCTCTAAAGGTTGGCCCAAAAGTGTAGATGTTCCCAAAAGCCATTGCACCGAGCTCACCTTCCAATTGACCAGATACAGTAAGATTTGTCGATTTTCCGAAGAAATCTTCCTTGAAATCAATTTCGCCATTTTCTTTACGCGGCGGGTTGTTCAAATCTAAGGTAGTCACCTGAAACATTTCACCGGCACCTTCTGCATCAGAACCTGTGATAATCGGTGTGTGCATGTACACAAAATCATTTTCTTGAAAAAATTTATGTACGGCGAAAGCTAAAGCGTTACGTACTTTGAATACCGCATTGAATGTGCCTGTACGAAAACGTAGGTGAGCAATTTCACGTAGAAATTCCAAACTGTGTTTTTTCGGTTGTAAAGGGTATTTTTCAGGATCTGAATCTCCTATAATGCTTACTTCAGTAGCTTTAACTTCTACCTTTTGTCCTTTACCTAGCGATTCTATCAATTGACCTTTTACACGAACTGCAGCTCCGGTAGTGATACGCTTTAGGATATCTTCAGGTGTATTTTCAAAATCGACTACTGCTTGAATATTATTGATTGACGAACCGTCATTAATTGCTATAAATTGATTGTTACGGAAAGTTCTTACCCAACCTTTAACAACGACCTCTTTGCCGAATTCTGTGGCATTCAATAGTTCCTTTATTCTTGTGTGTTCCATCTTAATTTTTGGAGAATGACTTGTAAAAGATGCTTTGTTAAAAAAGCAATACAAAAATAAGCTATTCTATTGGTTTATTGGGTATAAATGTTGATTTAATTCGCTGAATGAAGGATCAATAAGCTTCTAAACCTAGTTTTATCCGACCACTATTTGCGTCAAACTCAGCAAAAAATAGCTGCCTTGGGAGCAAAAAAAAGCGGAACAACTCAGTTGTTCCGCTTTTAAGCTTTATGATGATTGAAGGAATTAACCTTTCAATACTTTAGTTACTAGTTCAGCAGCTTCTTTCAATAAGATTGCAGAATAAACTTGTAAGCCTGATTCATCGATTAATTTTTTCGCTTCTTCGGCATTTGTACCTTGAAGACGTACGATGATAGGAACAGGAATATTACCAATTTCACTGTAAGCATCAATGACACCTTGCGCTACACGGTCACAACGAACGATACCACCGAAGATGTTGATCAAGATTGCTTTTACATTAGGGTCTTTCAAAATGATATTGAAACCAGCTTTTACAGTTTCAGCATTTGCAGTACCACCAACATCTAAGAAGTTTGCAGGTTCACCACCAGCTAATTTGATGATATCCATTGTTGCCATTGCAAGACCAGCACCGTTTACCATACAACCTACGTTACCGTCAAGTTTAACATAGTTAAGGTTTGATTCACCAGCTTCAACTTCCGTTGGATCTTCTTCTGTTACATCGCGCATAGCTGCGTAATCAGGGTGACGGTACAATGCATTCTCGTCAAGATTTACTTTGGCATCAACTGCTAAGATCTTGTCATCAGAAGTTTTTAATACCGGATTGATCTCGAACATAGAAGAGTCAGTAGAATCGTATGCTTTGTAAAGTGCAGCAACGAATTTTACCATTTCTTTGTGTGCAGCACCAGAAAGACCTAGATTAAAAGCAATTTTACGTGCTTGGAATCCTTGTAAGCCTACTTTTGGATCGATTTCTTCTTTGAAAATCAAGTGCGGTGTTTTTTCTGCAACTTCTTCGATGTCCATACCACCTTCTGTAGAGTACATAACAATGTTACGTCCTGTAGCGCGGTCTAATAATACAGACATGTAGAATTCTTTTGTTTCGCTTTCACCTGGATAGTAAACGTCTTGAGCGACCAAAACTTTGTTTACTTTTTTACCTTCAGGTCCAGTTTGAGGCGTTACTAATTGCATACCAATGATGTCAGTTGCTTTTTGTTTGACTTCATCTAAGTTCTTAGCTAACTTGACACCACCACCTTTACCACGGCCACCAGCGTGAATTTGAGCTTTGACAACAACCCAGTCGGAATTGTAGTCTTCTTTCATTTTTTTAGCCGCTTCCACAGCTTGCTCTGGAGTATCTGCTACGATACCTTCCTGTACGCGCACACCAAAGCTCTTTAGTATTTGTTTTCCTTGATATTCGTGAATGTTCATTTGCAAAAATATTTGGCGTAAAAATATGCTTTTTTGAGGGATAAGACAAGGGATAAATTGCTCTTTTATCTATTTTTTGACATTTGTGAAAAATAAAATGGCTGAAATAGAGAAATAACTGCTTATTTATTCAAAGGTGTGATATCGTAAATTTATTTATCTTTGCCCTATGATGTTACAAGCCAAAGGAATTCACAAAGCTTATGGGGCATTGCCCATCTTGAAAGGCGTCGACATAACCGTGGAAAAAGGTGAAATTGTAAGTATTGTCGGAGCCTCGGGGGCAGGTAAAAGTACACTTTTGCATATTATCGGAACATTGGACAAACCTGACCAAGGTTCGATTTTTATTGATGGTGTCGATATCCATAAACTGAGTGCCAAAAAGCTGAGTGCATTTCGTAATGAGCATATTGGTTTCGTTTTTCAGTTTCATCACTTATTGCCTGAATTTACCGCATTGGAAAATGTGTGTATTCCTGCATTTATCCGAGGACAGGGACGAGCCGAAGCCGAAGCGAAAGCGAAAGAACTATTGGAGCTACTTGGGGTTTCACATCGTATTGATCATAAGCCTGCTGAGATGTCTGGAGGTGAACAACAACGTGTGTCTGTGGCTAGGGCTCTGATGAATGATCCTTCAATCATTTTAGCTGACGAACCTTCTGGGAACTTAGATTCCGAAAATGCAGCAGCCTTACATCAGTTGTTTTTTGATCTTAGAAACAAATTCCAGCAAACATTTATCATCGTCACCCATAATGAAGAATTGGCCCGTATATCGGATCGAACAATTCATATGCGTGATGGATTGGTTGTATAACCTATTTCATAGGAAAGCTATTGTGCTTATAGATCAGGGTATAAGAAAGATTTATTGGGCGAATCTTTGAGGGCTTAATTGCCGATGAATAACATTTTATTTGATGAAGAAAATATTGATAACTTTCGGAACTAGACCTCTGGCAATGCGTATTGCTAGAAAACTTTCAGATAGTTTTGAAGTTTTGTATGCAAGTTCGGAAGAGATTCCCGAGTTGCTTTTAAAATCTGGGAATTATGCAGCCATTCCAAAGGGTTTGCTACCAACTTTTGCGCATGAGGTGCTAAAACTGAGTTTAGATCAACAGGTTGATTATGTGTTACCTTTAGGTGGTTTCGAACTGGAACCATTGGCCGAAGCCAAAGTTTTATTTGATGAATATCAGATCTCAGTTCTTGTTCCAGATAAGGATATCCTTGAAACATTTTCTATCATTGAGAACCCTCCGGCTGATCTTCCTTATGTTTTGCTTTCAAAGGGCAATAATTTATTGGGCGAGGAGATATACGAAAATACATTGGATGGACTTTTGGTCACTTCGGATTCTGCTGAAGAGTTTGCATTAGTCTGTGTGTCGAAGTAATATGATCCGATTCTCTATTCGTTATCTGTTGGGCATAATCTGTTCAACTTTTTTAATTTAAAGATCTATTAGTGATGATGTTTCCAGAAGAAAAAAAAGTATATGTCTTTGAATTGGACGATGTTCTTTTTCCGAAAAAAGACTACTTACTCCAAGTTTATTATCTCTTTGCCAACTTTATAGAATTCACGGAGACCTTTCCTCCGCAGGGTGATTTGGTCAACTTTATGAAAAACCATTTGGAAAATCAAGGGGAGGAATCCCTATTTGAACATGCACAAGCGACATTTGGATTTGATATGAAGTACAAGGAGCATTTTGAACGATTACATGTAAACGCTGTATTACCACTTAAATTGCATCTTTTTGAACATATTACTGCGTTATTTTCGCAACTGAGTGCGGAAGGTAAGAAAATATGTGTTTTGACAAAGGGGAATCCACTGGAGCAATTGAACAAGGTGAAATTTGTAGACTGGGGTGAGTTTAGCAATCGGATAAAAATTTATTTTCAGGACGAGCTTGCTTTCCGGCAGATAGACCCTGCTCAATTTTTAGTACAGGAATTTGCGGTGGATATCACTGCGATTCAATTTGTGGACTAAGTTTGCATTGATTATCTTTGTATTATCTACTAACAGTGTTTTGACTATAAAATATACAGAATAAACATTGTTGAAAAAAAATTATGATTAGGGATATAAAAGCCCTATTTTTATATAAAGCCCTTGGATTTATGAATAAAGTGAACAAGCCTGCCACGATTAAGGAAATTGCCAAGAAGCTGAAAATCAGTCCTTCCACGGTGTCAAGAGCATTGAATGATCATCCAAGTATTGGATTGGTAACAACAATGCGTGTAAAAAAAATGGCCGAAGAATTGAACTACGAACCCAATCAGACAGCTATTTTTTTTAAACAGCGTAAAACATTTACCATAGCTGTGATTTTACCCAGTCTTTCAGAACCATTTTTTTCGTTTGCAATAAGCGAAATCGAAAATGTTGCTTCGGCACAGCGGTACACTGTTTTAATGGGACAGTCGTTGGATGATCCTGATCGGGAAGAACAGATTCTAAAAACATTTAAAAACCATCGGGTAGATGGTATCTTGATGTCTATCGGGAAGAAGACGACCAATTTGGAGTTTATAGAAAAATTGGAGTCATCTGGAATCCCAGTTGTCTTTTTTGATTGTGTCCCTAGTTTGCCAAATATCAATAAAGTTCAAAGCGATTTATCCACAGGAATGAATGAGGCTGTTGATGCTTTTGTTGCCCGTGGTCATAGAGTCATTGCTTTGGTCAACGGGCCAAAGACTTTGCCTGCAAGTGAGGATAGAAAAGTAGCCTATTTATCTGCAATGAAGCGAAATGGGATGGATATCTTGGAAAAGAATATTATTGAAACGGACCTGAGTACGGAAGGAAATGAAAAAGCAATGGATAGCATATTTGCGATGTCCGAACGACCTTCAGCGATTATTTCTTTCAATGACTTTGTTACACTGGATTTGATGAAAGCAGCGCGCAACAAAGGACTGGTCTTAAATCAAGATATCTTCTTCATTAGTTATGCTAATTATCCACTTTGGCAGTATATGGAAAATCCTCCAATGGGCCGTATCGAACAGTTTCCAGGTATGCAAGCGCGTAAGGCAGCCGAAATTCTATTCGAAAGAATCGAGAATTCAGATGTAGCGGATCAACAAATTGTTTTTAAGTCGAGATTGGTGATGTAATTTTCACCTAAATGAATATCATAAAAAAGAGGGGAAAATCGAATGATTTTCCCCTCTTTTTTATGATTATATGTAACTATAAGTGGATCACTTCACCGTATGCATCGGCGCATGCTTCCATGATAGCTTCACTCATTGTTGGGTGCGGATGGATTGTTTTGATCATTTCATGTCCTGTTGTTTCCAATTTACGGGCAACAACAACCTCTGCGATCATTTCGGTAACATTTGCACCAATAAGGTGTGCACCTAGGAATTCACCATATTTTGCATCGAAGATAACTTTGACGAAACCGTCTTTTGCTCCAGCTGCAGAAGCTTTTCCTGAAGCAGAGAATGGGAATTTACCTACTTTAACTTCATATCCAGCTTCTTTTGCCGCTTTTTCAGTGTAACCGACAGAAGCAATCTCTGGAGAACAATAAGTACATCCAGGGATGTTGTTATAATCAATAGGTTCTACATGAAGACCTTTGATTTTTTCAACACAAGTAATACCTTCTGCCGAAGCAACGTGTGCTAAAGCTTGACCCTTAACGATATCACCGATAGCGTATACACCTTCAATATTTGTTTTGTAGAAATCGTCTACGACAACACGGCCACGATCAGTTTTTACACCAACCTCTTCCAAGCCTATGTTTTCGATATTAGGAGCAATACCTACTGCAGATAATACAACTTCTGCTTCGATTACTTCAATACCTTTTTCAGTTTTAATAGAAACCTTGCTCAATTCTCCAGATGTGTCAACAGATTGAACTTCTGATTTAGTAAGGATATTAATACCTTGTTTCTTTAAGCTTTTTTCTAGTTGTTTTGAGATTTCTTCGTCTTCAACCGGAACAATTCTATCCATAAACTCAACGATAGTCACTTTTGTTCCAATTGCATTATAGAAATAAGCAAACTCAACACCGATAGCACCAGAACCAACAACAACTAAAGATTTTGGTTGTTTAGGTAATGTCATTGCTTGGCGGTAGCCAACAATCTTTTTGCCATCTTGTGGTAAGTTAGGTAATTCACGTGAACGTGCACCTGTCGCCAAGATGGTGTGTTTTGCTGCATATTCTTTGGTAGAACCGTCTGCACCTTTCACATCGATCTTACCACCTTTTTTAATTTTTGCAGTTCCATTGATGACATCAATTTTATTCTTTTTCATCAAGAACTGAATACCTTTACTCATTCCTTCAGCTACGCCGCGGCTTCTTTTGACGATAGCTTCGAAATCAGCCTCACCACCTTGAACATTGATGCCGTAATCTGCGGCATGGTTTAAATATTCAAATACTTGAGCACTTTTCAATAATGCTTTTGTAGGGATACAGCCCCAGTTTAGACAAATTCCGCCTAATGATTCGCGTTCAATAATCGCTGTTTTGAACCCTAACTGAGCGGCTCTAATGGCAGCAACATACCCGCCTGGACCACTACCGATTACAATGATGTCGTAATTCATATAAATAAATATTCTGTAGTTGAGTGTTATAGCTTCAAATACCAAGGTATCGAACCTTATATTCAATCAAAAGTACGTATTTTTTCTGATGAATATGAACTATTTATTGTAAAATTGGCGGTTTTTGATAAAACAATGTCATTGTATAATGGATAATGTCACGTCTTGGTAAAAGGGCAAAAAATAATGGCTCAACTGTATTTAGAGTCTTATTTTTGAAGTTCACAATACACAGTTTATCATTATGTTAAGAATATTTAGACAGATTGCGTTGTGGGAGGCTATTTCCACGATTTGCTTGTTTTTCATTGCAATGCCACTGAAATATTTTGCTGGAATACCAGAGGCTGTTAAGATCGCAGGATCCATTCATGGCTTTTTTGTCGTTATATTCGTTGTGATGCTCATCATGTCTACTGTCGAATATAAGTGGCCTATTTTAAAAGCTACAAAGTACTTTTTGGCTTCTTTGGTTCCAATCCTTGGATTTTGGGTAGAGTTGGATCTAAAGAAGGAAATCGATGGCAAAAGACAGAAATCCTAATATTGAGATATTCGCATAGAGATCCCAATAGTGTAAGCCCTAGGCTTACATGCCTAAGCATGCCACATCGTACTTGATAATTTGCGATCGCAAATTTCCAAATAAAGCTTTATAAAAAATACATATTTATACCATAGGGGCAGGGGAGATGTTTAGTCTTCCCGCCCTGTTTTCTCGATCCCCATATAAGCATAGGTTATACTATCTTTTCCATGTGGGGTGGGATTTCCATCCTCGTCCAAATTGACAAACACCAATTTGTCGATGGATAGGATTGTTTTCTTTGAGATTTTATTTCTGACTTCACAACGCATTGTCAAAGAGGTTGTTCCGAAATTGATCGCTTCAATACCTAATTCCAAAATATCTCCCTGCTTCGCGGAATTTACAAAGTTTATTTCAGATATAAACTTTGTAACCACCTTTGGATTCCCTAATTGTACTATGGCGTAAATGACCGCCTCTTCATCTATCCAACGTAAAAGTGTTCCGCCGAACAATGTTCCATTGGGGTTAAGGTCTTCGGGTTTGACCCATTTTCTTGTATAAAAATTCATCTGATATAGGTATTTATGACAAAGGGGAAAAGTTTCCTTTTCCCCTTAAGTTTATTCTGTTTAACGCTTACGCGTGTATTGCTCTATTTGCAGTTGCAGCTAACGCAGCCTCTTTAATAGCTTCAGTATAGGTTGGGTGAGCATGACAGATGCGCGCGATATCTTCTGCGGAAGCACGATATTCCATCGCTACAGTAGCCTCACCGATCATGTCAGCTGCACGTGGACCAATCATATGCACGCCTAATACCTCGTCTGTTGTAGCGTCAGCCAGTACTTTTACGAAACCATCTGTATCACCGGATGCTTTTGCACGGCCAGAAGCTTTGAAAGAGAAAGATCCAGCTTTATATTTCACGCCAGCCTCTTTAAGTTGCTCTTCAGTTTTTCCAACTGAAGCTACTTCGGGCCATGTGTACACTACACCAGGGATCAAGTTGTAGTCGATATGTGGTTTTTGTCCAGCAATATACTCCGCAACATATACTCCTTCGTCTTCCGCTTTGTGCGCCAACATCGCTCCAGTGATAACATCACCAATTGCGAATACGCCCTGAACAGAAGTTTCTAAGTGTGCGTTTACAGGGATTTTCTTGCCTCTTTCTTCTAATGTAATGCCAATATTCTCTAAGCCTAAAGCTTCAGAATAAGCTGTACGTCCAACTGCAACGATACAGTAGTCACCATCCAATGTGATTTCTTGTCCCTTTGGATCCTCAGCTGTTACTTTTACAGTTTTACCTTTTGCTGCAGCACCTGTTACTTTATGACCTAAGTAGAACTCCATACCCAATGATTTTTTCAAAACACGTTGTAATTCTTTTCCTAAGCCACCATCCATTGTGCCAATGATAGATTTCGCAAATTCAACTACGGAAACTTTTGAGCCTAAACGAGCATATACTGAGCCTAATTCCAGACCGATTACACCACCGCCAATGACGATAAGGTGTTTTGGGATCTCTTTTAAATTAAGGGCTTCAGTAGAAGTAATAATTCTCTTTTTGTCAACTGGCAAGAATGGTAACGAAGTCGGTTTTGATCCTGTTGCTATGATGACATTTTTGGCAGTAATCTGTTCTGTAGAACCATCTGCTTTCGTTATTTTAATGGTGTTTTTATCCACAAATGAACCTACACCTTGGAAACTGTCAATCTTGTTTTTCTTAAATAAGAAAGTAATACCGGCAGTATTTTGCGCAATGACATCGTCTTTACGAGCAATCATCTTTGCCATATCTACCTTAAGATCTTTTAAACTGATGCCAAATGCATCAAAATTATGGGCAGCATTGTGGTAATGCTCCGAAGAATCTAAAAGCGCTTTTGAAGGAATACATCCAACGTTAAGACAAGTACCACCAAATGTGCTATATTTTTCAATAACAGCTGTTTTTAATCCTAATTGGGCACAACGGATAGCTCCTACATATCCGCCTGGACCACTTCCGATTACAATTACGTCGTATTGCATTGATTACGTTTTAATTTTTAGTAGTACAAATTTAATGATTATTAATGGGATAGGAAATCAAAACTTGCGATTTGTAATCGAATAGACTTACTTTACATTTTTTTGATAAAAGAAGTGCGGCTTATCCCTTTTAAAATAATCTAAGTTCGATAATTTGTATGGAAGAAAAATATATATAGAGGCGAAGCTTCTAGAAGTAAAGTATACTGATGCATCAATATTGAAAGGGTGTGCTTATGAAGAGCAACGGGATATAGGCAATAATAGATATTGAAAGATTACTTGAGAGGATTTTTTTCTGTCCTAGACAAGAGCAAAGGATAGGTTAACAAAAAGGATATCCAGATTTGAATATCCTTTTTACTTTTATTTTATTATTCTGCAACGATTTTTCCTTGCATTACACCGTAATGACCAGGGAAACTACAGATGAAAGAATATACTCCTTTTTCAAGTGTAAATGTAATTTTATCTGTTTCACCGGGACCCAATAATTTTGTGTGGGAAACGATAGAGGATAATGCTGATTTTGGAATATACTCGTCAGCAACCGCTGCTGCAGCTTCAGCACCGAAAGTTGGAAGATCTACACCTGGTTTAAGGATGACAACATTATGTCCCATAGATTCTTTTGGCATGGTACCCGCATTTTTGAAGGATAATTCTACTGGCTCGCCAGCTTTAACACGGAATAAATCCTTGTCAAATTTCATCTGATCGTTACCTTCTAAAGATAAGCTGTTAGAAATAGCCACGTTTTCAATTCCAGGTATTGTTTCTGTCGCTTGATTTTCTGTTGAAGTTGTCGATTCTGTACTAGCTGATTTGCCAGACTTCTCACTGTTTCCGCCACAAGATGCAATTGACAAAGCAACTGCAACTGCTGGTATCATAAAAAGTTTTTTCATTATTACGTTTTGTTAATTCTTTAAAATTAATGATTTCATTGGTAAATAGAAACAATCATTTCAATTTTGACAATAAAGCTTCAATTGTTTTATATAATTTGATAGGATCAAATGGTTTCCCAACGACTTCGTTTGCACCTGCATCCATAGCTTCTTGTTGTTCGGCCTTTAAAACCGAAGCCGAAATGGATATGATGGGCATATTCGCAATTGTTGGATTAGGATGGCGACGTATTTCTTTAATTGCTTCGAAACCACTCATAAGGGGCATATGTGCGTCCATAAATACCAAATCTATTTTTTTTCTGTTTATTTCCTCTAATGCAAGCTGTCCATTTGTTGCCAGTGTAATTTCGCAGTTCCAACTTTTCAGAATATTCGCTAACATAAAACTGTTTAATTCGTTGTCTTCGGCAATAAGGATCATCGGCGAATTAAATTTCGGTAACTCGGTATAAAGCACTTGTGTTTCTTTTTCTAGGGGTTTATCTTCTATTTTGTCAAAGGCACATTCAAAAGAAAATATGCTTCCTTTACCATATTCGCTTGATGCGAATACTTTTCCATTGAGAAGGGCAGCGATACGTTTTACAATTGCTAAACCCAAACCTGTACCACCAAATTTTTTTGTGATACTGTCTTCCCCTTGCTCAAAAGCAATGAATATTTTTTCCAAAGCTTCTTCGACGATGCCGATGCCTGTGTCTATGACTTGAAACTGCAAACCAATTTGCAAATCACTTTCTGTTAGAAGTTGAATTTTTAAAATGACTGAGCCCGTTGAGGTAAATTTGAAACTATTGGAGATAAAGTTTGTTAGAATCTGTTTTAAACGAAGTGGATCAGTTAAAAAATAACTGTTTATCCGGTCGTCCACATCTATATAAAAATTTAATCCCTTATAATTTGCCTTATCAATAAATAGATTATTCAAATCATCTGTAATATCATGTACTGAAGTGGATTCCATGTTAAGTTTCATCATGCCAGAATCGACCTTGGACAAGTCTAATATATCATTGATAATTGTTAGTAGGTTCTGAGATGCTGAATCGAGTTTATTGATCCAGTTTTCTTGTTCGAGACTAAGCTGTGAGTTTTTTAGCATTTGGGTAATCCCCATAATGCCATTGATAGGGGTACGGATTTCATGGCTCATATTAGCTAAGAAAGTTTCCTTTGATTTTCTTGCTAATTCAGCTTCCTCTTTCGCTTTAAGAATCGCTTGCTTCGATTCTTCTAAAGCGATATTTTTCTCTTTAATTTCCTGTTGTATCAATAGTTGCTGAACAAAAGATTTGACTTTTGCTATGGTAGCTTCTGGATTAAGAGGTTTATATAGGTAGTCTACAGCTCCACTGTTAAGTCCTTGAATAAGGTACTTATCCTCTTTCGAAATAGCCGTTACCATGATCGGAATAATGTGATTCGTTTTTGGGTTTTTCTTCAAAAAAGTAACAAATTCGAATCCATTGATTTCGGGCATCTGTACATCGACTAAGGCAAGATCTATTTCCTCTTTCCAACAGATTTTTAAGGCTTCGTTGGGATCCGTACTACTAATTATATTTACATATTCGATATCCTCCAGCAGAGCTGTGAGACTGATAATATTTTCAATTTTATCATCGACGATCAATATATTAATCTTCTTCATTATATCAAATCTAAATACAACTTTAGGTTAATTGCATGATGTAATCTTTTATTTCGGCTATTGTTAAGATCTTATCTTGCGCATTTAATTCTATGGCCGCCTTTGGCATAATTGGGACCTCAGCATCCAGTGGATCTTGTACAAAAGTGCTGCCACCATATTTTTTAATCATCAACAACCCTTCCGCGCCGTCCTGATTAGCTCCAGAAAATAAAATAGCGGTACAGTTTTCTTTATAGACTTCGGCTGCAGATTCGAAGGTTACATCAATTGATGGTCTTGAATATTGAACGGGTTCAGAGATATCTAAAGAAAAGCTATAATCAGGCTCGATGAGCAAATGATAACCCGCGGGGGCAAAATAGATTGTTCCATCTGCTATAGTTTCTTTATCATCTGCTGTTTTTATTTTCTGCAATAACGCTTTTGATAATGTATCTTCGATGCTCGATGCATATTTAGGGTTTCTGTGCACAATAACGATGACCGGTATTTGAATAGGACGTTCCAAGGCTTTTAGGATGTTTAAAATAACGCTAAACCCGCCTGCAGATCCCGCTAATAAAAGAATTTTCCGTTCCATCTTGATCTAACCTATTTTTTGATAAATGTTGTGCTTTTTATTTACGACCTTAAATTTTGCTGCATTTTTGTAGTTAATCAGAGATTCTTTTGAACCCAGACATAAAAAACCAAGGTGACAGAGTGAATTATAAAATAAATCCAACACCTTTTCCTGGAGGTTTGTGTCAAAATAAATCAACACATTACGGCATGTGATCAACTGAAATTCATTAAATACCCGATCGGAAACCAAACTGTGTTGGGAAAAAAGAACATTCTTCTTGAGGCTATTATTTATCGTGGCGGCATTGTACATCGCGGTATAATACTCGGATAAAGAACTTTTGGGATCCGTTTTAATGAAATTCTCAGAGTAGTCTTTCACCTTTGCTAAAGAATAAATGCCTCTTTTGGCTTTTTCCAATACTTTTGTGTTGATATCCGTTCCATAGATAAACGAACGCTGATAGAGCCCAGCTTCTTTTAGTAGAATTGCCAATGAGTAAACTTCTTCCCCTGTGGAACAACCTGCACTCCACAACTTGATATGAGGATAGGTGGCCAGATAAGGGAAGACATCATTTTTTAACGCTTTGTAAAATTCCGGATCTCTAAACATTTCAGTCACATTGACCGTAATTTCCTGTAAAAGATAAGTACTGAAGCCTGGTTGGTTAATTAATTTGGATTTTAATTCGACCAGATCTAGCTTATTGAGCTCCATAATTCTGGTAACACGCCGCTTTAAGGATGACCTTGTATATCCGGAAACATCGTAGCCGTGGAGGTTTTTGATAATGTCAATAATTTCCTCCAACTCTTCAAAAGTGATCATTGCTGCTATTTTATTGCTTAACTCAACCATACACGCATTAAAGATATCAATTTATCCACATCAACTGGTTTGCTAATATAATCGTTTGCTCCTACTGCGATTGTCTTTTCCCGGTCACCTTTCATAGCTTTTGCTGTAACAGCGATAATGGGAAGATTCGAAAACTTCTTGTTCTCCCTTATTTTTTCGATAGCTTCATAGCCGTCCATAACGGGCATCATAATGTCCATTAAAACAAGATCGATATGCTCATTGCGTGCTAAGATATCCAATGCTTCCTGACCATTATTGGCGATCTCTATTTTCATGTCATAGCTCTCGAACGCGGTACTTAAAGCAAATATATTTCGCATATCATCATCTGCCAGCAATACTGTCTTGGAAGCTAAATTGTTCTCCACAAGTACAGATGAACTATTATTAAATGAATGATATTCCGTTTTGCTACTTCGGATTTTATTTAAGAATAAATTGACTTCGTCAATTAATCTATTGTTGGATTTGGCTGATTTTAATACCATGGCCTGACTATGTTGCAAAATTTCTGATGTTTGTTCAGGACTTAACTCCATTGCGGTATTAATAATAATCGGCAGATCCTTAAATTCACTATTCGACTTGATCTCATTGAGCAGTTCAATACCAGATTTATCAGGTAGATTTAGATCCATAATGATGCAGTCGAAGATTTTTTCCTGAATCAATAGATCGAGCGCCTGTTGTGCATCGAATGCCTGAAATATTTGAATATTTTGTTCTTCAAGAGATTGCTTGATAAAATCACTTTGAATTTCTTGATCCTCTACCAGTAGAATTTTCTTAATAGGATGACTTGTTGAAGCTTTGATCTTCAGGAAAGTTTCGGCGAGAGATTCTTCAGATACAGGTTTGGACATAAACCCGATAGCGCCAGCAGATATTGGTTCATCATGGAGAAATGTTCCTGCGGACATCATATGTACGGGGATATCCTTTGTCGAAGTCGCTTTTTTAAGATTACGTAGTACCTCCCACCCATCCATTTTTGGCAACATAATATCTAATATGATTGCTGCAGGCATTAAGTTTCGTGCTTTGTTGAGCCCATCCTGTCCATCGTAGCTAATATAGACATCGTAACCATTTTGAACTGCATAATCTTTGAGGATATCCGCAAAGATGAAATCGTCTTCGATAATTAACAGTTTATTGTTTTTACTACTATTGTCAATTGATTGGTCTTTTCCGATCGTTATATCTTCTAATTGAGGATATGCAATTGTTGTATTTGTTTCAATGACGGGTAATTCGGAGATTTTTCCATCTTGAGCGCCCGCTTCTAATGGCAAACTGAAAATAAACACACTGCCTTCGTCAACTTTACTGTTTAGTGTGATTCTTCCCTTTAATAGACTTGCTATTTCACGGCATATGGACAAGCCAAGTCCTGTACCACCATATTTGCGGCTTGTGGAACCGTCTTCCTGCTTAAAGGCGTCGAAGATAAGTTCTTGTTTTTCTGGAGCGATCCCAATACCATTATCTTGGACTGTGAAATATATGGTTCCATCCTCGACATTTATCTTGAGTGATACGGTACCATTTTCACCAGTAAATTTAAAAGCATTGGACAATAAATTTTTTAGCACCTGTTGTATGCGATGCTCGTCACCAATAAATTCCTGCGGTGTATCTCCATCAATTTCGACATTGAATTTGATGATCTTTGATTCAGCGGTATCATGAAAAAAGTCTTTAATATAATTGACCAGGTAATTCGTGTTGATATGCTCTTTTTGAACTTCGACTTTTCCAGATTCTATTTTTGCTAAATCCAACAACTCATTGATCAAGTGAAGGAGGTCCGAACCTGCACTATGAATGACCGAGGCATATTTTATCTGATCGTCATTCAAGTTTTCCTTTTTGTTATCCTGCAACAATTTGGCAAGTATAAGAATACTGTTAAGTGGAGTCCTTAATTCGTGACTCATATTTGCCATGAACTCAGACTTATACTTGCTTGATAATTCAACTTCTTCTATTTTCTGAGCGATTGCCTGTCTTGCTTTCTCTAGATCTTCATTTTGAGCAAAGAGTAATTTTGCCTTCTCATCCAATTCATTGTTCGTCTGGATGAGCTCTTCCTGTTGTACCCGTAGCTCTTCTTCGGAAGCTTCTAGTAAATGGGTTTTATGGATTAATTCTTCGTTAGTCGTCCTTAATTCTTCTTGTTGTGCCTCCAGTTCCTCGGTTTGCTGTTGAAGTTCTTCATAGAGATCGGCGAGTTTGCCATGAGTCTGCGCAACTTTAAGAATAATAGCGATGTTACCTTTTACTTTATCCAAGAAATTGAATCGCAACTGTTCCTCTTTTTCATTTACCAGCGGGCAACAGATTTCCATCAGCCCAACACAATGATTTTCATAAGTAAATGGAATAATGTAAATTTCAGTCTCGATCCTTTTGGATAAAGAAGTCTCTAAAACGAGATGAGCATGATCAATATCCTTGATTTTCACAACAACATGTTTGTTAGCTACTTCGCCTAAAATACCATCATTTTCCTTAATGCTCTTTTTTACCTGCTGTGTGGAAGCAATTCCTATTTTATGGCATAATTGATACTCCTGATAAGTATCATCAAAAACATAAACTGTACCTCCCAATGCTTTCGTCATATCCGTAATAGCATTTAGGCTGATCGCTGCTATTTTTTTATCGCTATAATCACCGCGTAGCTGTTCATCAATATGATTGATCGCATTTAAAATCCAGTTATCATTATTGGTCTGATCTTGCAGGAGTTGAAGACGGTTGTTTGATTCTTGTTGACTTTTGACTGTTGACCTTAACACTTTTGAAATCGAGAAAATTTTAGCCAGAATATAGAAAAATCCACTTAAACCGATCGCAATGAAGAGATAAGTAATGTTTTGTGCGAGCTGAAGATCGTTTCTGGAGTTTTCCAGTCGATTTGCTCTTTGATCGAGCAGATCCCTGGATAATATATCAATCTGATTGAAAATTGCTGTTTTTTGTTCGTGAATGTATGGTGCTGAAGTGTCATTGTTAGTTTTGGCATAGGCGATATCTTTATCAAAATCGTAGAAAAGTACAATTTCATTGCGCAAAGTTTCGATCACATGTGGTGAAACCTCATACATTTCGTCCACTTTACTAATAGCTCTCAATAACTCATCTGTTTGTTTTCGTTCGAGTTGGTAAGGAATAAACAGCGCAGGATCTCTTTTGGCGAAATAATGGTGTTTAATGTCATTGACATCATCTATGTTTGATCTAATTTCATTAATTATATTAAATCTATTTTCGGCTATTCGAACAATATTACGTTCATTATCAAGGATGTGATGCAAAGAAATAAAAAAATATAGGGCGGAAATAAAAATAAGCGAAAAAGAAATTATCACTCCTATGGTAATTTGCTTTCTATAATTTTTTTGATCCATGTGAGAATGAGTTTAATGAATTTTTGGTCGCCCAACTATCGTTCATTTTTCTGTAGGTAGTTTTCCTGATATTACCTGGGGAAAAAAAGATATATGTAAAATAACAAAAAAACTTGCTATTCCTAAAATAGTCACAAATACGAATAGATACAATATTGTAAATAATGGAAGAAAAAGTCCTAATAAAACAAAACCCTGATGATGGGCACCAGGGTTTGTTACTAACCAATTATAAACCTAAATTATGAAAAGACTTTTTAAGGGCGACCAAACTAAATTAGTTGCCGTGTTTTTTGCTTTGAAAAACTAAGTTGATTGTTTTTTTTAATCTTATGCAACTTTCAACAGAATTACCTGTTTCAATAGCGCTGTTAGTGTTTTCATAGCGAGATAACCTTTAATTATCTTCTACAAAGATACGGTAAATAACAGGTTTCATCCAAATGTTTTTTATAATAAGTTGCTAATACAACTATGTTGTGACAAATAAATGATATTTTGGCTTATTTGAATAATTTTCTGACAGAAATCCAATAAATAAGACCATATAAGTGTAATCGTATATTTAATTGAAATGCCTTATTTTTACAAAAATATATTTCGATGGTATTGACTGAATTTAAAACGATAAAAGGATTTGTATTGGATGTGGACGGCGTATTGACAGATGGAACTGTACAAGTTAACGAGAGGGGAGAACAGCTGCGAACTTTTAATATCAAAGATGGATATGCGATGCAATTGGCTATAAAAAAAGGCTATCCAATCTTTGTCATTACTGGTGGAGCTTCAAAAGGGGTGGAACTGCGTCTTCATGGGTTGGGGGTTAAAGAAATTCACTCCCGTGTTTCAGATAAACTTTCGCTATTGAAAGCATTGGCTAATACGTATAATCTTGGACTTGATCAATTGATGTATATCGGGGATGATATTCCTGATTTTAGTTGCATGCGATCTGTTGGTTTGGCTGTGTCGCCTGCGGATGCTGTGGAGGAAATTAAGAAGATATCGCATTACATTTCTGGTTTTAATGGTGGAAAAGGAGTCGTACGGGAACTGATCGAAAAAGTACTTAAAATACAAGGGAATTGGTATGAGGATGAAACGATAAAAAGCATTTAATGATGTTGAAAAATTTAAAGAATAAAACGGTTATCTTGGGTTCTCAATCGCCTAGACGGAAACAGTTATTATCAGGATTAGGAATCGAGTTTGAGGTAGAGGTTCGGGAGACTGATGAGTATGTTGATCCGAGTCTTTCTGCCACTGAAGCAGTTCGTCAGATCGCATTGCAAAAAGTGAAAGCTTTTGCGGATAAATCGGACTGTTTGGTTATCTGTGCAGATACCGTTGTTGTTTCAACAGCTGGTGAGATTTTGGGAAAACCAAAGACTGAGACTGAAGCCATGCAGACTTTAGAGAATTTATCCGGAAGGAAGCATTTGGTTATCACTGCTGTCGCTACACAGTGGCAAGGTATAGTACATTCCTTTGTGGAAACGACAACAGTCTATTTCCATGTCTTGGATCGGGATGAGATAGACTATTATGTTACTAATTTTTCTCCACTTGATAAAGCTGGGTCTTATGGTATTCAGGAATGGATTGGTTTAATTGGCATAGAGAAGATAGAAGGTGAATATAATAATGTGGTGGGGCTTCCAACAGCACGGTTATATCAGGAACTGAAAAAGTTAATATAAAAAAAGCGGCTTAGCCGCTTTTTTTATATTAACTCAGTACTATTTTATGAAATAGCGTACACCTGTATAGAACATTCGTCCTGTTAAAGGGCCCCATAGCATGGAGGTATCGAAGTAATTTCCGAAGGGTTGATCCGCTGCAAGGATTGGTGTTTTCTGGAAATAGTTTGAAAGATTTTCCCCTCCTAAATAAACAGTGAAGTTTTTATCCTTTCCAAATGTTTTGCTGATCTGCGCATTCATTGTAGCATACGTTTTTGATTCGGTTGGCATCTGGTATTCAACTGGGTTGTCCATGGTTGAAGGTATACGCTTTGGTCCAACAACATTTAATGTATAATCTAAGCTCCATCCGGAATGATGATTATAGGCTAAATTGACAAAACCACGGTGTTTAGCTAACAAGGGTTTAGTTTTTCTTCCACTCTGAAAGTCGGTCTGGACATCCAATAGACGGTAAGCTAATCTCGTTTCAAAATGTGGGGCAGGCATAAATCTAAATTCTGTCTGCAAACTGTTGGAAAATGATTTTCCTGTTAAGTTGTAAAAACTGATTTCTCTTGGATTCTCGTAATCGACCACAACCTGATTGGAAAAGCTGTTATGGAAAAATTCAACTGAGGCAGAGGCTTCTCTTCCAAATACGCGCATGTTTTGATCTACCGCAATCCCTGTGTTCCAAGAGACTTCTGGTTGCAGGCCATAGGCTCTATTATAAATATCCTGGGACTGAATGATCAGTCTTCTACTACTAGCCAAAACGGCTGTATTCTCCGCAAAGATATTTGCTGTACGCTGACCTCGTCCTGAGCTTGCACGAAATGTAGTTCCAGCAATAGGAGCATAGCGTAAATTTAATCGTGGTGTGGTAAACCATCCATACAATGAGTTGTAATCTTGACGTAGACCCACTACTGCATCAAATTTTTCGGATGGACTGAAGGTATATTCTGCAAAAGCACCGGAAACGACTTCTTTACGTTTGAAATTTTGATCTGTTAAATACCATTCATCGTAGTTATCGTAATTGATAGAGGCACCTACACGATATTTATGGGCTACTGTACCTATAATATCCTGGAACAATAGGTTAGCATAGCCATTCTGTTGCTCAGAATTGTAGTTTTTTAATCCGAAATAACTTTTTTGATTGTAGTTGGAACCGGCTAACTGTAAGCCAATACTGCGGTGTTTGTTTTCTGGAAATACATAACCGATTTTAGCAAAGCCTTCAACACGTTCGATGTCAAAACCAAGACCATAACGATTGGTTGTTCCTTTATCTGTTTTTTTGTTAAAATCTATCTGTCCACCGGTACGATCATCATTTAAATACTTCACGCCAAATTGTACCATTAAACCTTTACCATTCTCATAGAGCCATCTGTTTACACCAGAGAAGAGATTACCAACTGGAACATCCCGGAATCCATTGTGGCTAAAATTCATGGATTTATTGTACATAAAGTTGTCGTGCAATAACACTGATGTGGACCAATGTTGACCTATTTTTTGTGAAAGATTCAAATTCACATCGGTACGTCCCATATTATTGGCATAGGCATTAAAAAACAGCCTTTCGGAGTTTTGAGGTTTTTTCAGTTCAACGTTGATCTGACCGGCCATACTTTCGTACCCATTAGCTACGGAACCAACTCCTTTTGCAATTTGAATGGATTCGATCCAAGTACCAGCAATGGAATTTAATCCCAATGGTGAAGCTAGACCACGCGGTCCTGGTAAGTTTTCGACCGTCAATTGGGTATATATACCACTTAGACCCAGCATCTGAATCTGTTTACTACCCGTTACAGCATCAGCACTTATCACATCCACTGAGGCATTGGTCTCAAAGCTCTCACTTAAATCACAACAGGCCGCTTTAAATAATTCTTTCCCAGTCAGAACCTCCAGTCTTGCAGGTGTCATACGATCAATATAAGTGGATTTACGCGTTCCTTTGACTTCGACCTCCATTAGCACATTACCTTTGGCTGTAATCATGACGACCTCATGTAAGTCTTTAATTGTAATCGTATCGGATTTCATACCAACGTAACTAACAACAAGCTTGTCAAAACCTTCTTTGTGTTCTAACTTAAATACACCATTCTCATTGCTTCGGGTATTTCTGCTTGGCAAATTTGCCCAATGTAAATTAGCTCCAACAATAGGTTTTAGATCTCCCTTTTCATTCTCTTCGACAACAACACCTGTCACGGTATGTGGATGATCATGATGTCCAGCTTCGGTAGGTACTGCCTTTTTTTCAGGAACCTCTCCATTTTCCAATCTGGGATACATACAACATTCATGAAGCTTTGCATAGGATTCGTCACTTGCAACCAGATTGTCTACATCGTGTCCGACTTGGGCAATATTCTTTTTGATTGTTTCCAGTTCAACTTTTTTTGCATTGTATTTAAGATGTAGCAAATTATCACTCGCGTTCCATACAGCGCTTTCGACACCTTGTAATTTTGCAGCAGTTTCGATCCTTTTTTTACACATCGCACAGTTACCGGCTACAGTAAGCGTTCTTGTGCTGTCGCTTTGTGCCTGCGCAATTGCGAAGGAAAATAACAATAAGAGGGTTGTAGTATATAGTTGTTTTAAAATTTGATTCATAGTTTTTTGATAATGTACGGACTAAAAAAACGTGCATAGCATGTAAGGTCGAAGGTAATATCTTCGACGTTTATTTTGATTAAAAATCAAAAAATTAGGAAATCAAATTCTGAAACTCTGATTTAGAATAAATACAGAAGGGCTGTATCTCTTTAGGAAGGTGTTCTGATTTGTACTTAATTTGGATGAACTATCCTCATCTGTGGAAAATTGGTAATAATTATGTATCCAGTGAAGGGTAATAATCGCCGGTGAAAAATTATTGAAATTAAGTGTCTGAGATAATCTGTTGAAATCATCTACTTTTTGGGCAGCAATGGTTACGTCCTTGCAACTACCTTCCTGATGACAGTGGTTTTGATGTTTTTTTTCTGACTTGGCACACATCGGACAATGAGCCGTTTGATTTTGGCTTAATGATACACTTTGTGCTTCTCCTTGACAGAAATGGAAATGGAGGGTTGCACCGCTTGCTGCAAGCAAATAAAAAAATAAGCCGATGAACAATGCAATTTTCCTCATTTCCACAAATGTAGATAAAATTTGTATTTTTTATTTGTAATATTTTGGATAAATGTTATAACTTGTAGATAAGAAATGAAAAACCAAAAATTACCGTTATGATGTGTCTATTATTTATTAACTCCATCAGTTTATATTTATTGGCTGTTTTTTTGATCGTTGGTGCAGTTTTACTGTATAAAGGATTCAACCACGTTATTCGTCGCATACAGGAATAATATCGAAAGGTATGGTTTGTCGTGTGATGATTTCTGAAAATAAACGATTTCAGACGTATTGACTATTTGTTGCAAGAATCATAGATAGACGGGGTTATCTCCTTTCGAAAATAACCCCGACTCAATTTTTTATTATCGGCTTAATAGTGGATCACTTTTTCCGCTTTCCCCAGTTTCTATACGGCCCGCATATTGCTCTTGGAATGTATTGTCATCTTTGCAGCTGATACGGAAATCATACCAAAAACTTTGTTTGGAAAGATCAAACTGAATTGTTGTTGTCTCACCGCTTTTGAGTTGGACTTCTTTTTTGCCCTGTCCATAACTGATGTCTTCAAGTAAAAGCTGGTGATTTTTACTGTCTTGATTTATACAAGTGAACAACAGACGACCCGTAAATGATTTTTCATCTCTGCTCTTTTCATAAGTACAACGGATTTTGATATTTGGATGTTTAGTGTCGCCTTTAAACATACGATAAAATCCATTTGGTCCATGTACATCAAGTTGAAATAATCCATTTTCAAACGCATTGATAGCCCAGTTGTCTGACAAACTGCCTCCTGGGGATACGGCATAGTTACGGGAAGTTCCAATCTCACCCTTATAAGGAGTACTATGATATACTGTAAACGGTGAACCCGCAGAATGTTTTCCAAATGTCTTGCTTGAAGCTTCAAATGTTAGTTGATATCTTCCACCGGATAGATATTCTCCATGTGTATAAAGCTCATAGGGAAGAGTGCAGGAGTCACGAAGCCCTTCTTCTTGTTTCGGAAAATAGGGTGAATGGGTAGGATCTTGCTCAATCTGCTTGATCTCATCTGCAGTTAATGCCTTGAATCCCATCGGAAGACCTTTAAATTTTGCCTGGTGAATCTCTTTGATAAATGGCTGACGTTCTAATACCAATGGCTTTTTAATTACTTCTCCATTATAAGGTCTAAAAGCAGAAGTGAGATCTCCGCAGACCGCACGTCGCCAGCTGCTCACATTGGTTTCCTTTGCTTCTTTGTTTACTTTGTGGCTAATGAATTTCTCTAAAAACTGCAAGCTTGAGGTATGGTCAAATACCTGTGAGTTTACCCAGCCACCTCTTGTCCAGGGAGAAGCAATGATCAGAGGGACACGATAGCCCAAGCCGATGTTGCTTTCTCTTCCACTTTCGGGGTAATACTGTTCGTCGCGACGCACAAATTCCAATTTTGGGTCAATATCTGGGGACACTTTACCGCTATCTGCTTCATAAGGATTAGGAGCTGTAAAAGGAGCGAAGTGATCAAAATAACCGTCATTCTCATCATAGGTAAGGATAAAGATTGTCTTTTTCCAGACTTCTGGATTTTGTGTTAGGATATCCATAATTTCGCTCACATACCAGGCACCAAACCAAGGAGAGTCTGGATGATCCGAGAAAAGTTGAGGTGGAGCAAGCCAGGATACCGTTGGTAGTTTACCTGCTTCGACATCTTTTCTAAATTGATATAACACATCACCTTTTGGGATTTGTAATTCCCGTTGATTGTCGCCTTCCTGATAATGCATCGTTTCTAGATCCATGTAATCGGCCTGAGCACTGTTATTTACAAATGCACGACGATGAATATCTTTCGTTTGTTCATCAAGTTTTTCAAAGTTCTCCGTCGTGTATTGTTGTAGCTCTTCCAGCACATGTTGATGTTCCTTATGTAACTTTTCAAGCGTATCTTTCGCCGTTGTTGTGACTATTTTCTTTTCCAGTTCTTCTTTTTTGCGTGCGAGCAGCTCTCTGTAGCGAGGACTATATTTGACTTGATACTGTGGGAAATATTCCATGGGGTTACAGCCAAAATTCGCTAACCAGCTATTGGCTTCACCACTGTATCCAGCACTACTTGAAGAAATCTCATTTTGATATATTTTCCAGTCTACGCCAAGTGCCGAAAGACGTTCTGGGAAGGTCTTCCAGTTTGCTTTACCACTAAATTCTGAGTCACCGTTCCAGACGAGGGCTTTTCCGTTCAGGTTTTCCCGGATATTAGCTGTCCAGAAATAGAGCCGGTTGGGATTTGTACCTGTAATACTTGAACAGAAATGTTGATCGCAGATCGTGAAAGAATCTGCCAGCGAATAGTAGAATGGAATGTCTTCTCGTGTATAATGTCCCATGGTCAGTGGAAGGTCTGCGAACTCTTTAAATCCAGAATGTTTGACATCCAGCCATTTGTCCATCTTTCCCTTGTTTCGGGCATCGGTTTGATCGGTCCAATTATGCGGTAAACATCCCATCCACGTAATTTTTGAATCTTTAATATCCAATCGGAAAGGAGCGTATGTCTCACCTGTCTTCTGCGTCTGTAACCACACTTTGTTTCTGTTTGGCTGGCGGATTGCCCTTGGATCATTGAAACCCCGCACTCCTCGTAGTGTACCAAAAGCATGATCAAAGGATCTATTTTCCTGCATCAGTAGAACCACATGTTCAGCATCATAAAAGGTGCTCCCCAAAGCGGGGTTGATGGCCATTGCTTTTGCAATAGCAGAAGGAATAACCTGCGAAAGTGAGGCTCCTCCGGCAAGCATTGCCGCTTTTTTTAGAAAATCTCTTCTTGTGTCCATGTTTTAGTTTATTTGGTTGGTCATTATCGAAACGTATGTTTTTTCAAATATTGGCTTTTACAGCGTGATTATAAAATAAATAAGCGTTCAGTGAAGGAATTGTTACCTTCGACTGAACGCTTATCTGAATTATCAAACGGATTTTTACCCTTTTATTGATTTTATAAAATCAGGGATCTGATCCATATAATCTTGCTCCGTCAATCTTTTTACAAATGCACTACCGATAATTGCACCAGCAGTATATTGACTTGCTTTTTGAAATGCTTCTTTGTTTGAAATTCCGAACCCAACGATTAAAGGGTTTGTCAGCTGAAGATCATGTATCCGCTTGAAATAAGCATTGGTATCCTCGCCTACATCTAGTGTTTTTCCCGTTGTGGCATTGGAGGACAATAAGTAGATAAAACTATTGGATAGACTATCTATTTTTCGGATTCTTTCAGTTGAAGTCTGTGGCGTTACGATAAAGATATTTGCGATGCCGTTTTTCTCAAAAGTTTCCCTATAGAGATCCT
The DNA here is from genome assembly GCF_059420745.1 of Sphingobacterium sp. GW821-FHT03E03. Lineage (NCBI taxonomy): Bacteria > Pseudomonadati > Bacteroidota > Sphingobacteriia > Sphingobacteriales > Sphingobacteriaceae > Sphingobacterium > Sphingobacterium sp. GW821-FHT03E03. The sequence goes on along the minus strand of NZ_JBWKUH010000002.1, from coordinate 127,644 downwards.
CGTATTCATACATTGGTAGGTCGGGAATAATCACCCCATCTACACCTACATTTTTGCACTCTTCACAGAATTTCTCTACGCCAAATTGGATTACGGGATTTACATAACCCATCAAAAAGACCGGGATTTGTACATGTTGGCGTAGCTCACGTAATTGTTCAAATAATTTTTTGACAGTCATTCCGTTGGCCAGAGCAACTTCCGAACTGTGTTGGATAACAGGTCCGTCTGCAACAGGATCAGAGTAAGGAAAACCTATTTCCAAAAAGTTGGCACCCGCTTCTTCCAATTTCTTGGCTATACGGATTGTACTGTCCAGTTCGGGATATCCCGCTGTAAAATATATAGATAGAAGGGGATTACCTTCTTTTTTTTCAATCGTATTCATGCGTTAAAAATCAAAGTATTTCATATAGTTATCGAGATCCTTATCGCCGCGTCCTGATAAACAAACGACAACGGTTTCATCACCCTTGAAAGGGATTTTTCCTAAATAAGCGAGTGCATGTGAGCTTTCGATTGCGGGGATAATACCCTCCAGTCGAGTGAGTTCCAGTCCCGCGCGCATCGCCTCATCATCTGTGATACTAACATATTTTCCTCTTCCGGATTTAAACAGCCAAGCATGTTGCGGTCCGATGCCAGGGTAATCAAGTCCGGCAGAGATAGAGTAAGGTTCTATTACCTGACCATCTTCAGTTTGCATTAATATGGATCGACTACCATGCAGTACACCTTCTTTTCCTAAAGCTGTTGTCGCTGCAGATTCACCTGAATCAACACCATGTCCAGCAGCTTCTACAGCATATAACTGTACAGATTCCTCATCCAGAAAATGATAGAACATACCGGCGGCATTGGATCCGCCACCCACACAGGCTAATACGATGTCTGGATTCTCTTTACCGGTTTTTGTTAATAACTGCTTTTTGGTCTCTTCGGAGATAATGGATTGGAAGCGGGCGACCATGTCAGGGTACGGGTGTGGGCCCACAACAGATCCAATAATGTAATGTGTATCGACCGGATTATTGATCCAATCACGCAAAGCTTCATTGGTCGCATCTTTGAGCGTTTTTGAACCAGATGTTGCAGGAATAACTTCCGCACCCATCATTTTCATTCGCGCAACATTGGGTGCCTGTCTTTGAATGTCAATTTCTCCCATATAGACGGCACATTGTATCCCCTTTAATGCGCAAACAGTAGCTGTAGCTACACCATGTTGTCCAGCACCCGTTTCTGCGATGATCCTTTTTTTTCCTAGACGCTCAGCTAAAAGGATCTGACCGATGGTGTTATTGATTTTATGTGCGCCAGTATGGTTGAGATCTTCACGTTTGAGATAGATCGTTGTACCATATTTTTCAGACAGTCGCTTCGCATGGTACAAAGGGGAGGGGCGCCCTACGTAGTCACTGAGTAGTTGATTGAATTCCTCCTGAAAACTTTTTTCTCCGATTATCTTGAGATATTCTTCACGTAGCTCTTTTACATTGGGATAGAGCATTTCGGGGATATAGGCACCACCAAATGGACCGTAATACCCTTTTTCATTGACTTGGTATATACTCATTGTTTAATACTATTTATGCTGTGGGCCAAAAGATCGATATCTTTTAACCCCGGTTCTACTTCAAATTTTGAATTGAGATCCAAGGCATATAACCTGGGATCATTTGCTTGTAAAGCGTCTTTGATGTTGTCCGCATCTAATCCGCCACTGAGGAAATAAGGGTACTCGAGCTTGTATTGATGCAATAAAGACCAGTCGAATCGTATGCCTGTACCACCATAGGAGTTACTTTTGGTGTCAAATAGAAAATAATCAATTGCCCCAACATAGGCGTCCAATACTGTCCAGTCGAAATATTGGTCTATACCAAAAGCTTTGATCACAGTTACGGCCGTATGTTGCTTAAGTTCCTCACAAAATTGAGGGCTTTCATCTCCGTGCAATTGAACTGCATTTAAATTGAATTTGTCTATTTTATCATAAATTTCCGTCAGGTTTGCGTTCACAAAAACACCAACTTTTCTGACGCTCTTAAGCCCTTTTATATATTCACGGTTGGCATCGCCAACAAATCGTTTGGATTTTTCATAAAATATAAAGCCGATGTAATCAATAGCAAGAGCGGTCGTTGCGACGATATTGTCGGGGTATTTCATGCCACAAACTTTTATCTTAATTGACATTTTACTGGTTTGTTACTTTTTTGAAACTTTTGAACGCTTTTCCTGTCATGAGTGACTCTTCTGCTTCATAGAAACAGTCACCGAAAGATTTTTCAGGATGAAATGTTTTTATGGCAAATGCCGCATTTGTCAACACTACATTGTTCTGTACATCTGTGCCCTCATTATTCAAGATAGATAAAAACGTCTGTGCTGCTTCAGCCACGCTTTCTCCACCAGCAAGTTCCTGGGGAAGAATAGGGCTAAAGCCTAGTTCCTCCATATTATAATAATTTTCACCCTGATTGTTGATGACCTTGAAATCTCCTGTCATCGATATTTCATCATAGCCATCCAACGCGTGGATAATAGAGTACTGTTTGTTTGTATTTTGGTATAGATAACCATACAGGCGTGCAAGCTCTAAGCTAAATACACCTACAGATTGAAATTTCGGGTTGGCTGGATTTGTTAATGGCCCCAACATGTTAAAAAATGTTTTTACACCCAGGGCACGACGTATTGGCGCAACTGTTTTCATAGCTGGGTGAAACAATGGTGCGTGTAGGAAGCATATGTTGGCTTCGTTAAGCTGACGCTGTAATTCAGCTTTGTCATTCGTAAATTGATAGCCCAAATACTCCATTACATTCGAAGACCCGCAGCTCGACGATACACCTATATTGCCGTGTTTGGCAACTTGATAGCCCGCACCGGCTGTAACGAAAGAAGCAATTGTAGAAATATTGAACGTGTTTTTGCCATCACCACCCGTACCACATAGGTCGATCAGATCGTAGCCATCAAAATCCAATTGGAGACATAGGTCATACATAGCATCTCTAAATCCACCAAGTTCTTCCACCCGAATACTACGCATGCCGTAAGCTGTCATAAAAGCAGCGATTTGATGACTGTCATATTTACCTTTGGCAATGTTGGTCAAGATCTCATAAGCTTCTTTTCGCGAAAAAGACTTGTATTCAAATAAATGGGCTAAAATTTCTTTCATAATTATTTTTAAATAAAAAAGGGCTTACCTTATTCAGGCAAGCCCATCATATCTTGATGTATATCAAATAATGCAATAGGAGTTTGCCACAACGTTATTCGTCATGCCACCACCAAGCTTTATTTAATACAGTTATTATCATTTCCGTTTTTATTAATACAAATATGGTTGATAGAATTTTAAAATGCAAGTGTTTTTATTGAAAAATTTTTAAGAAAGCTCCTTGCGTTTAAAATTGCTTTCAAACCGACCATTGTAGAAGCCGAGAATAAGACGGTTGGATTGTACTTATTTATTTCGAGAATAGAAAGATTGCCCATCAGATTTGCTTGAATACCATAGAAGGTATAGGTACTTGTACGGACAAACAATAAAGCTGATAAAAGACTAATAGAATACGAAATGTGCTTTATTGTTCCCTTTAGAAACTAAAGTAAAGGAGGCAATTTTTTTGTCCCGAATAACAGTAGCAAAAACAAAACGATTGAGATGCCTAACGAAATAGACCTGTTTTGGATCTATTCCTTCAAGGTCAATATCGAAGGTCTCTTTCCGACCAGCTTGTATAAAGTTGATATACTCTAATTTGCTGATATCCTTACTCTGTACATTAATTCGCATCTCATCTATGCTAGCTAGAAGATATTCCTGTTGGTCTTCATCTAGATTTTTTTCTGTTAATATATCCTGGCTTAAAATGATGTCCGTTGCGAGATTGATATCATTGAGACGATGTACAAATTGTTTTAAAACAGTAACATTTTCGGAAGTGACCGGCTTTTCCTGTGCAAATAGGGGAATACATAGCATATAACTTAGAAATGTTAACAACAATACCTTTACTTTTATCTTCATAAGCTTAAGACTGAACTTCATAGCAATGGATTAATTTCCTGAAATAAAAAACGCCTTTAACTAAAGGCGTTTTTTATTTTCTAGTATTCATCTTCATTGAAGAAGAAATCATCTTTTGTTGGATAGTCGGGCCAAATTTCTTCAATATTTTCATATGGCTCACCGTCATCCTCAAGAGATTGTAAGTTTTCAATTACCTCAACTGGTGCACCCGAACGAATAGCGTAATCGATTAATTCATCTTTTGTTGCTGGCCATGGTGCATCTTCTAGATGCGAAGCTAATTCTAATGTCCAATACATATAAAAACAATTTAAGTTCTCTATTTTCGCAAAACTATCATTTAATTTAACTTAAACAAGTAAATCAACTGTTATTTTTGTGTCAATAATATAAGTGTTTGATTTATAATGAAATAATATTTTTAAATATTCTCAAAGTCACTCCCTTTTTCATTCAATGCACTTAGTCGTGGTGATACGGATTTGATATCAGCATTGGGATAATCGTTTTCAATTAGTCCATCGCGCATGCGTACAATGCGATGAGCATGTAGCGCAATATCCTCTTCGTGTGTGACCAAGATAATGGTGTTTCCTCTGGAGTGGATCTCTTCGAGCAAGCCCATGATTTCAATGGATGTCTTTGTGTCAAGATTTCCCGTAGGCTCATCGGCTAATATAATGGAAGGATCATTGATCAGTGCTCTTGCGACAGCCACCCGCTGACGTTGTCCACCAGATAGCTCATTGGGTCTGTGATCCATACGGTGTCCCAACCCAACACTTTCCAATGCGCCAGTAGCTTTTTCTTCACGCTTGGCTTTATTATATCCAGCGTAGATTAGGGGCAGTGCCACATTTTCCAGCGCGGTGCTTTTAGGAAGTAGATTGAACGTTTGAAAAACAAATCCTATCTCCTTGTTTCTTACTTCAGCGAGTTCATCTTCTGACATGTCACTTACATTGATCCCATTGAGAATGTATTCACCTCTACTGGGGGTATCCAAGCAACCTAGAATATTCATCAATGTAGATTTCCCTGACCCTGAGGGCCCCATAAGTGCTACAAATTCTCCTTTATTGATATTGAGGGTAACCGAACTGAGCGCATGAATTGTTTCTGAGCCTATTTGGTATTCCCGCGCAATATCTTTGATTTCGATTAATATCTTTCCTGACATATTTTTTGGACGTTCTCTGGTTGATGAAAATACGATTTATTCTTCATAATCCAATAGGAATGCATTTTGTCATATACAATTTTCTCTAAGTCGGTTGCATTGTTGTCGTCAAAGTCTTTTGTTTCAATAGGTGAAAAAACATGTACTTTAACAATTCCTGGATGAGACCCTCTTTTTGCGCCGTCATCAAAGAAAATGTCCCATGCATTCTCAATGATAATAGGTACTACAGGCACATCATTTTGGACAGCAATACGAAAAGCACCAGACTTAAATGCATGTATTTGAGGTGGAAATCCATCATCGATCTTTCCTTCCGGAAAAATAACGACACTTCGGCCACTCTGAACAAGCTCGTTAGCCCGTTGAAATGCTTTAAATGATGATACTTTGCTCCTTCGTGTGACAGGAATATCTATGGTTTTGAAAAATATACGGGTAACGGGATTTTTAAGAAGTGAAGCCTTACCAATAAATGAAAACGGGACAGGACATAGATAGGTCAGTGCTGTGATATCGAGCACTGAAGTATGATTGGGGCATAGCACCATCGGTCTGTTCCAGTCTATTTTTGATTCGTAAGTTACTTTAAAAAATACACCCGCCAATGCCGATCCTCCAATTGAGACCCAACGCCTCATACGTGCAATCCGCGCATAGTTCTTTTCTGGATTTTGGGCCAAAAAATAGATATAGGGGAATAATACGATGAAAACAAGTAGAACGCTAATAAAATACCAGTAACGATGGAGTTTTTTGAGCAATAGTACCATACAATTCAACTAATTTTGACCTAAAGTAAAAAAAGAAAATGGATAATTAATTATCCATTTTCTTTTTTAGTCTATTGTAAAGCCATATTTCTTGTAAATCTGCTTGGCTGTAGGGGAGTTCATAAATTTCAGAAAATCATCTGCCGCCTGTGGATGTGGTGCATTTTTTAGTTTTGCAGCCACATATGTTGCTGTGGTGTTTTGACTGTCCGGAATTGTGATACCTTCCACCGGATGGCCAATAAGTTTTTGATAAACAACCTCAGATGTCCAGACCGGTGCGACATCGGCTTGACGATAAAGGATACGCATCGGGCTTTCGCGATGATGTATTTTTGTTAAATACGTGCTTCCATCCTTTACTTTATCTTCCATGATTTTCTTGACCAGTTGTTCGCCCCCTGCTTTTTTATACGATGCTTTGATTTGCTCTCCTATGCCTTCCCATTGCGGATTGGGCATGCTAATGCACACATTGGAGTTGCCTAGATCGTTCAATGTTTTGATATTTGCAGGGTTTCCCTGTGGAATCATCAAACATATATTGTTGTAACAATAGGTCTGGGTATGACTGAAATAATCAGCCATGTCATTAATCGCGCGTTTGCTTGCGGTATAGATATCGGGTTTATGCGTAATGCGTAGGTTACCGACGGTAATGGAGCCCCCTTTAATCTGTTTTGCTAGAATTCCGGGAGGCAATGTTTCCACAAAAATACGTTCGTACTGCGGATATTCCTTTTTGAAAGATGTTAATAAATCATCAACGACCATAAACTGATTACCAGCGAAGAAAACTGTTAGCTGTGGATTTTCAATATCGCCATATAGATCTGGAATATTATCGATCCCGGGAACTGTAAAATTCAGCGCCGATTCTGGTGGGGTGTTCCAAGGGGGATCAAAACGATGTTCTTGCGCCATAGTTTTTGTCGATACGAACAAGGCCATAGCGAGGGTGAAGGGGACTAGCTTTTTCATCGTGCTATGGTTTAACAATGACCCAACCTTCATTAGCCCTCAAGATTAACTCACCATTCCCACTGGGGACGTACCCGATAAAATCGAATAATTCTTCTTTTGCAATATGTTTTTCTTCCAATGTATTTAAGCACTGAGCGACAATAACTCCTTTTTCTACGAGGTCCTGAAGTGGTTTTTCATACTGGCTATTCTTCTTTAAATAAGCTTCTGTTCCGCCTGAAAAAGCAACCAGTTCAATTTGAAGATGCCCTTTTAATCGCGGATCTTTCAAAACGTTGTTGATATTTCGAATAGCCTTCTCAATTGTTTTTGGATCATTACTATCCAATTGATAGATCGCTTTATACACTTTTTTCTTGGCAACAGCACCCGTATATTGATGGTTGTTGAGTAATAATTTATTGCTTTGTGCCTTCGCTTGAATCGTTGTCATCGCTAAGAGGATACAAGCGATTGTCAGTTGTTTTTTCATCATATTAAAAATTATAGGGTCCGTGTTTATGTTGTTCTAAACTAATGTTATCTGCGTACGGTGGATAGGGACTGTCCTTTGGTTTTTTTGCCAAATTTGGGTAATCGAGCTCCTTGTTTGCTTTTTTAGGTCGGTCAAAAGAATTGATATAGGCGGCGACATCATAGGCTTCATCGTCGCTGAGCTGAGGCGCGTCGTAGCTTGCTCCTAAGGGCATGTTAGCTTTGATAAAACGTGTTGCTGTAAGCAATCGTGCCATTCCGGCTCCATCGTTATAGCTGTCTTCCCCCCAGAGTGGCGGATATAAATATCCCTTGCCAGTGGGCTGTGCCATGCCTTGTCCATCTTTTCCATGACAGCTTGTACATTTGCCTTCAAATACCAACTGACCGTGTTTTGGATCTGCGGCACGGTTTGGGATCTCCATTTTGACAAAACCCTGGCCGGCTAATCTTCCTTTATTGACTGTATTGATACTGATGTTCTTTATATAGGTAACAATAGCGCGCATTTCTTTGCTGTTTTCTGGAATAGCACGACCATTCATACTTCTTTCAAAACAACCATTAATGCGTTCCTCCAGAGATTCTACTTTGTTTTCCCGTCCAATGTAAACTGGGAAAACATTTGTGAGGCCAACATAAGGAGCCGCGAATGCCTTGGTCCCACCGTTGAGGTGACAACTACTGCAAGCCAATTTATTTCCGATTTTTATGTCACCATCGTAAAAGTAGTCATAGGTATTTTTGATCAGCTTTTCACCATAACTAGCCATTTCCCCTTCAGGATTGTCTTTGAAAGAAACGGCTTTGAATTGTGATACATGTGTAATTAATGAATCATTGGAGAGCGGAAGTGAATCCGTTGAGTTATCATTGGTTGCATGCTTAAGCGGAAACACACATAGTGTTGTACAGGTAATAAACAATGCGACAATGATCCAACTGAGCGCTTTTAGGTAATTTGTTAGTTTTTTGTATTCCATGCCTCTAATTCGTTTGTACAAATCTACCAGCCTATCGACAAGGATTAAAACGATGTTTCTTTATGAGACATAACCAAATGTTATATCTTGAAATTTTGTCTCAGACAGAACTGCAGGAATTGGTTGGGAGTACCCGCAAGGCCACCATATAGATGTGTGAAATAGAAATAACGTTCGATAGACAAATGAGGAATATCGACGATGGTCAATTGATTATTTAAGACCTCCCGCTGAACGGTATGAATAGAAAGAAAGGCAAAACTATGACGGCGGGCCAGATATCCTTTGATACTTTCTGTTGATGGCAATATCATTTCGATCTGGATTTCAGCAAGACTGATCCGTTGTTCTTTTAATGCATTCTCAATAATGGTACGGGTACCCGAACCTTGCTCGCGAAGAACCAAAGGTAAACGCGTTATATCTGAGAGAATAGGATTTTTTAATTGTTTTAATAGCGGGTTTTCGCTATTGGTGACCAATACAAGTTCATCTTTCATGAAAGGGATATACTTTAAAGCCCTATTGTCAGTTGATCCCTCCGTGATTCCGAGGTCTAAGGTCTTGTCAATAAGCTGTTCTTCAATGCTTCGACTATTGGATTGAAAAGATTGGATACGGTTGTTTGGATATTGAGATAAGAAATCTGCCAGTAACGTTGGAAGTACATATTGAGAGATTGTCGTGCTGGCCCCTAATACAAGATTCCCTTTACGTCCTGTTTGTAGTTCTTGTATTTCCTGTCCTGCCTGATTGTAGAGATTGATAATCTGTTGGGCATATTTATAGAGAATTTGCCCCGATTCAGTCAGGTCAAGGTTATTGCCTTTCCGCTCAAAAAGAGGGACGCCGAGTTTTTTTTCCAGTTCCTGAATGTTTTTGCTGACTGCAGGTTGTGAGATGAAAAGTGCCGAAGCTGTCTTGGTGAAATTAAGATGCTGAGCTGCAGTATAAAAAACGATGAGACGAAAATCAAAATCCATAAAAACGATAAAGGGTTATTTCTAAAATTTAAAAATAACCCTTTATCTAATGAAAAACTAAATTATTTGCTTAGTTCTGCGTAATATTTATGAAATAAAGGAATTGTAGAGATACCCATTAGGTAATTCTCTATTCCATATTTCTCGTTTGGTGAATGCAGGTTATCACTGTCAAGTCCAAATCCAAGGAGCACTGTTTTTAGTCCTAGAACGTCTTCAAATAAAGCAACAATTGGAATAGATCCACCACCACGTGTAGGGATTGGTTTTACGCCAAATGTTTCATGTAATGCTTTTTCAGCAGCTTTATAGGCAACACTATCTGTTGGTGTGACTACTGGTTCACCGCCGTGATGCGGTTTTACTTCTACTTTAACATAATCTGGAGCAATACCTTCAAAATGTTTTTTGAATAGTTCAGTAATGCGTTCAGAATTTTGGTTTGGAACAAGGCGCATCGAGATTTTTGCATTTGCTTTGGAAGGTAACACGGTTTTGGCACCTTCACCGATATATCCACCCCAGATACCATTGACCTCCAAAGTAGGACGGATTCCTGTGCGTTCTAAAGTTGTGTATCCCTTCTCTCCCCAGATATTCTGAATACCCAAATCTGATTTGTATTCTTCGATATCAAATGGAGCTTCATTTAATGCTTTGCGTTCTTCAACCGTTAATTCAACGACATCGTCGTAAAATCCAGGGATTGCAATATGATTGTTTTCATCATGCAGAGAAGCAATGAGTTTTGCGAGAATTGTAGCCGGGTTTGCAACAGCACCACCATATACACCTGAGTGCAAATCACGATTTGGTCCAGTGACTTCAACTTCGACATAAGAAAGTCCACGGAGACCTGTCTCCAAAGACGGTTGCGCCATGCTGATCATAGACGTATCCGAAATCACGATTACATCCGCTTTAAGTCTTTCGGTGTTTTCTTTTACAAATGTACCTAGGTTAACAGAACCAACTTCTTCTTCACCTTCGATCATAAATTTGATGTTACATGCCAAAGCATTGTTTTGCATCATATATTCGAAAGCTTTCACATGCATATAAAACTGTCCCTTGTCATCTGCCGAACCACGGGCATATATTTTGCCATCGCGGATAGTCGGTTCAAAAGGAGGGGTATCCCACAACTCATATGGATCTGCTGGCTGTACATCGTAGTGACCATAAGTCAGTACAGTTGGCAATGAAGGATCAATAATTTTTTCACCATAAACGATTGGATTACCAGCAGTGACACAGACTTCTACGTTGTCAGCACCTGCTTCACGCAACTTTTGAGCAACAAATTCAGCAGTCTTCTGTACGTCGCCCTTAAATTTAGGATCGGCACTGACGGAAGGTAAACGCAATAAATCAAACAACTCATCTAAAAAACGTTGCTTGTTTGCTTCTACATATTCTTTAATGTTTTGCATATTGTTTGTATTTGAAACAAATCTACACAAATAGACACATTTAACTCAATTTGTTGTAACCTTTTCGGAAGTGATAGTGACTAATGTTAAAACTAAATCAAATCATTATGGAAAAACAGACAATGGCAGCAGTTATGGCTGTGGGATTATTCACCTGTATCACACTTTGTGTTTATTTTGTCATGCGTTATCGCAGTACCGCAATCAATATCCCGGGAGAGGAAAGAAGAAGACAGCCTGCTGACTGGCAAAAACCGGGGATTCTGGTATTAGGAATAGGTATTGGGTTGTTTATCGTGGGCGTAATACAAAACTATGTCAGTGCCGATTTGCCTGATTCACTCGCGGTCGCAATTTTGATCATAGCTGCCGGTGTGGCAATGATTGTAGCGAATAAACTGGATAAAAAACGCGATATTTAGCCATTCAATGGATGAAATCTATATTCGAAAAGTACTGTCCGGGGATGTAGAGTCATACCGGTATTTTATAAAAACCTATCAGGATATGGCCTTTTCTGTTGCGCTTTCCATTGTCAAGCAGGAACATTTGGCTGAGGATGTTGTTCAAGATGCTTTTATAAAATGTTATCAGTCGCTGTCCTCATTTAAAGGTAAATCAAAATTTAGTACCTGGTTTTATCGTATCGTTGTTCATATTGCTTTTAATAGCATAAGGTATAAGAAATTGACACTGATCGACTTTGATCTGACAGATCATGACCAAGCCTATGATGAATCTATTCTTGATGAAATTATCGACAATGAACGAAGAGAAATGATTAATGACGCCCTTGCTATTTTATCACCCAAAGAATCTGTCGCCCTACGCCTATTCTATTTGGAGGAACAATCAATGGAAGAAATCCAGGAAATAATGGGCTGGACGCTCGCTAATACGAAAGTTATTCTACATCGGGCACGAAAAAATATGCAACTAGTATTGAGTCAATTGATGAAAAAATCCGAATATCATGGATAACAAACACAAGAAAATGAAACAGGCCATGCAAATGAGCAAAGTAAACATGCCCTTTGATGACTTTGAACAACGTATTATGGGCCAGATTGCAGATTTAGAAAATGCAAAATCTAAAGCTCTTTCAGATAGAAAATATGCCATTATATTTTTTCTGTTGGGATCAATCTGTGGTATTCTACTCAATAACTATTGGATGAATCGATTAGAGGTGATGGAAACGATGGCTACATACCGCAGTTATATAATGATACTCTCCCAAATTGTTTTTGTGGTATTAATCTGCTCTTTCTGTCATCAATTATGGAAATTGATCAAGATACAACGCGATAAGAGCTATCAATAATTCCGAACCTTTTGTGGAATTTATCCGATCGCTATATCCTGATTATATAGCCTTTTTATTTCGTCTCAATTAGCCGTAGACCGTTTAAAAATACTTTTTGAGAAATAAAATTAAATTTACTGTAACAAAACATTGGTTTTATATACTAATGTTATATTGATATTCATATACTATCCAACAATTTTATGAAAAGAGTTTTGCAAATTCTCTTGTTTTTCGTTTTCGGTGTTCATGGAATAGCACTAGGGCAGTCCAAAATTGCCGGAAAAATAAGTGATGTAAAAGATCAGATTAAGCTATCTGATGCAACAGTCATGTTGCTAACCGCTAAAGATTCCATATTGGCAGGTTTTACGAGATCAGACGAAAATGGACTTTTTTCTTTATCAAAGCCAGATACAGGATCCTATCTATTAATCGTAAGTTATCCCAAATACGGTGATTATTATACAGAGATTTCTAAAGACAGGGATTATTCCAAGTTAGCTGTTGGACTGACCAAAACGGCCACTTTATTAGAGGAAGTTATTGTTACTGGTCGAATTCCCATTACTATAAAAGGGGATACCACAGAGTATGACGCTGGTAGTTTTAAAGTAGAGAAAAATGCGAAGGTTGAAGATTTGTTGAAAGTCTTGCCGGGGATTACTGTCGATGCGTCCGGAAAAATTACCGCACAAGGTAAAACTGTCAAAAAGGTACTCGTGGATGGTGAGGAGTTTTTTGGTGATGATCCGACATTGGTGACCCGCAATATTCGATCGGATATGGTTGATAAGGTACAGGTTTATGAAAAGAAATCCGAGCAGGCAGAACGAACAGGTGTAGATGACGGTCAACGCGAACAGACTATTAATGTCAAACTAAAAGATGGTTCCAAAAATGGCATGTTCGGAAAAGCCTTGCTGGGTGGCGGTACCAGTGACTATTACATGGGGCAGTTGATGTTAAACAAATTCAAGGGATCTCAAAAGATCTCTGTTTATGGTCTTTTTGGAAATAATGGGACGACAAGTATGAACTGGCAGGATGCACAGAAATATGGTGGTGACTCGGGTGTTTCATATGGGGATGACGGATCCATGTCCTGGACGAATTTTACGGATCCTTTTTCTGGACAAGGTGTTATCGGTATACCACGTGCGATCAATTCTGGTGTCAATTTTTCGGATAAATTCAACAAGGATAAACATAATGTCAATATCAACTATAAATACGGAAGATTAAGCAGTGATGGAGATGATGAGACAATTAGTACTGGCCTGATCAATAATAAATCAACTAAATCCATAGATACGGAGAACGATCAGCATCGCGCCAATTTAAAATATGATCTGAATTTTGATTCATTAAATACTTTGACCATCCGGGGCGGAGCTTCCCGCAAAAATCTTTGGTCGGACAACAGACGTGAAGGCTATCAGTTTACTCAGAATATGGATACAACTGTAGCTGAAAAAACTCATGAGACCATCAAGAATACAATCAACGAATTGAATTTTAGTACTTATTTTACACATAAATTTAAGAAAAAGGGACGTTCATTTACATTTGATGGTCAATTCAGACGAAGTGAAATGATAGGAGATGGTTATCTATTCTCAACTGTTGAAAATAGTTTAGCTAAGAAGGATACCGCAGGTTATACACCAATAGACTCTACAGATCAACGCAAAGAACGCAATAATAAAAATGACGTGTTAGGCGCTTCGGTATCGTATACAGAACCGTTGTCAAAAGTTTGGAATCTTGTTGTCGGAACTGGCATAGAAAGTAGTAATAACTCCTCCCGTGTTGAATCATTCAATAAAGATGCTGAAGGGAAATATAATGACCTAGACACTCGTTTCAGTAACAATTACGATTTTGATAGACGGAGCAGCAGGTATAAATTAGCCATAGTGCATACGACGGACAAGTTTAAGTTTACCGTTGCCAATAATTTTAATAACGATAAACTGGAGCAATATAACAACAATAGTAAGCAAGGGTTGTCCAGAAGTTATTTTACGTATAATCCCAATGTAAGTGCGGGATATTCTTTTACAAAAACCAAGGGGTTATGGTTGAATTACACAGGAAAGAATCAGCTCCCTTCCATGACTCAGATTCAGCCTATTCTGGATAACTCGGATCAGATCAACCGTTATTTGGGAAATGAAAATTTAAAACCTTCTTTTAGAAACTCTCTAAATATCAATTATAACTCCTTTCGTATTCTGACTGGAAGTTATGTCTATGCGGGTGGGAATATCACTTTGGATAAAAATCCAATCACGCAAAATATTGATACTGTAAAAGGACTCAATATCTATACCTGGAATAATGTAAAAGGTAAAACAAATACCTCTGTGAACATCTGGTCTGGCTATCATTTTAAATTGAGCAAAAAATTAGGCTTGTCCAATTCGCCACAGTTCTATCTGAATATGAGTGACAATTATAATCTATTCAATCAGCAACTAAACAAAGTCAATACAACGAATTTTAATTTTACATACAATTTTAAAAGAGATACGAAGACTGGATTGAATTTTGATTTGAACTTCAGCCCCCAATATCGGTTAATGAAATCAAGCTTGGAGCGCAACACAAATAGTAACGGCTTTGTATTTGGATCGAATGGAAGTGTAGAATATTTTATTGGCAAAACCTTTAAAGTATATACAAACTATAGCTATACCTACGAAGCAGCAACGAAGGCTTTTGATCAAAAATTTGAACAATTTTTGTTACACCCCGGGGTAAGTAAAAAATTCCTGAAGAATGAATCGCTCATGTTGGATTTTATGATCAATGATGTGCTTGACCAAAATAAAGGTTTCAGTCGTTCGGCATCAACATCAATTTTTACACAACGTCGTTATGATACGATCCGTAGATATTATATGCTCAAGCTATCTTGGGACTTCACAAAAATGTTTTTATAAAATTTAAGATAAATACCATGCTAAAATATATCGTTTTCCTATGTTTCTGTTGTACTGTTCTAAGCCTCAAGGCGCAGTACACACTATTCGGAAGGTCCGGGAGCATTTCCTACGATAAGACCATGTACATGAAGAATATTGTGGGTAAGAAATTCTTGGCCAAGGCTGATGATAAATCAAAAATATTTTTTGAACAGGTGTTACCCAAGCTGCCTGAAAATGCCGTATTGAAAAAGTCCTTAAAATTCAATGCCAATGAAACTTTGTTTGAACCTGTCAAAGATGATAATCTAGATGAGATGGTTAAAAAGTATATTATGACCTTTGCGCTGGATTTTGAAGGGGTTACCTTGTCCAATATGACGACCCGCTCTTTTCTAAGGTATAATGATATCGTAGGTGAAAAGATTATTGTGGAGGATACAATGAAACGTATCAAATGGAAAGTTACTGATGAATATCGTGAAATTGCAGGTTACAGTTGCCGGAGAGCCAATGGTCTTACAGCTGATTCGATTTATGTGATCGGGTATTATTGTAACGAGATTCCGATCAGTGGTGGACCTGAGTCTATCAACGGGCTTCCCGGGATGATTCTTGGATTGGTGGTGCCCAGCCAGCATGTTTCCTATTTTGCCACTAAAGTCGAATTAAGCAATGATGTGGTCATGGATAAAAAGAGATTCGAAAAAAGCAAAGTGAAACGGATGACGAGAAAGACAATGACCGATCAGATTTCGGGCGTATTATCACAGCACATGAATAAGGAAACGGTTCAATTTATTATGGAGCTAGGCAATTTATAGGAGGATCGTCTTATTCAATAGACAATGTGATTTAAAAATACTAGCTGTTCTGATCGACAAAGGGCCATCCATGGTAGCCCTTTGTCGATGGTAGCAAAATAAAATCAATGTTATTATTGATGATTTTACATGAAATTTTGTTGATATCATCTGACTTATATTGAGTTATCCTGAGTTTGTTGGTGATTTTTTCATTACATAGTTATTTTTTTTTATGACGAAGCAAAAAACATCCAGTAAAATAGTAGTTTTGCCTGCTATTACAATTTGTCACTAAATACCATTTAATAAATTTTATGAAAAGAGTGTGGTTATCACTTTTACTTTTTCTACTTTGCTTATGCGGAATAGTTCAGGCGCAATCCAAAATCGAGGGAAAAATTAACGACGCAAAAGATAAGCTTAAACTTCATAATGCGACGATTATGTTGTTAACTGCCAAAGATTCTATTCTGACAGACTTCACCCGATCCGATGAAGATGGGAGGTTCTCTTTACTACAACCAGATACTGGCCAATATATACTTATCGTAACCTATCCAAAATATGGCGAATATTATGCCAATATCTTGCCAAAGAGGGATTATACAGACCTGTCGATCGGGCTTACAAATAGTGCTACTTTATTGCAGGAGGTAATCGTAACGGGCCGGATTCCGATAACAATAAAGGGAGACACAACGGAGTACGATGCCCGTAGTTTCAAGGTGGAAAAGAATGCGAAGGTTGAGGACCTTCTGAAAGTTTTGCCGGGGATCACTGTAGATGCCTCTGGAAAGATTACCGCACAAGGGAAAACAGTCGAAAAGATGCTTGTTGATGGGGAGGAGTTTTTTGGTGACGATCCAAAATTGGTAAGCCGAAATATCCGTTCGGATATGGTGGATAAGATTCAGGTCTATGAGAAAAAATCTGATAAAGCGGAGAAAACAGGTATTGATGATGGCGTACGTACACAGACCATCAATGTTAAGCTAAAAGAGGAAGCGAAACGTGGTATTTTTGGAAAAGTCGATGCTGGAGGAGGAAACAATAAATTTTATCTTGGTCAGGGATTTTTGAATTATTTTAACCAATCTTTTCGGGTTTCAACTTATTTGATCGCGAGTAATACAGGCAAAACAGGATTGAATGGTCAGGAAGCTTCAAGTATAGGCGGTGATGGAGACGGTTCCGGAAATTTTGAGGGCGAAGGAATTCCTAAGTCCCTCAATACGGGTTTCTTATATTCGGATAAAACCGCAAATAAGAAGCATTCCTGGCGGATTGACTATAAATATAGCCAGTCAAATGTTGATCTGGATAGAAGTATATTTAGCAGAAATGCAGCAAGAGATACCATTCTGATTAGCAATAACAATACAGCTGCTTCCAGTGATAATAAAAGACATAACGTTGGACTGAAATATGAATTTAAAATTGATTCTTTATCCGATTTGACTGTATGGGCAGGCGCAAATAGGAGACGGGATATCAGTTCTTCGAGAACGATCTCAAATACAGTCAACCAATTTGATCAGATGGTTAATGGAAATACCCGAGATTTTCAAAATGATACCAAGTCGGAGCAGTATAATGGTTCAGCACTTTATGTGAAACGATTTAAGAAAAAGGGCCGGTCATTAACAGTCAATTATTTCACCTCAGGAAGTAAGCAGGATGGAGACCAACAGCTATATTCCAGCTTAGTTTACTATAGAAATGGAGATTCTGTGGGAAATACCACCTTGGATCAGAAAAAAGTTATCGATAACAATACATTTGCAGTCGGTGGTGAACTGTCTTATTCTGAGCCGTTATCAAAAAAGGTCATACTAGCTTTTGAATATGGTATTAATTTTGACCGCAATAGCAATTCGGTAAAGTCTCTGAATAAAAATCCAAAAACAGGAGACTACGATGATTTGGATGATGTATATAGTAATGACTTTCTGTATAAAACCACGAAGAACACCTATAATCTTTCGATCAACTATAAGCCGATGGAAAAATTTGTTGTTAACATAGCCAACAGGTTTGAAAATAGTGATTTGTCACAATTGAACAGAGTGGACGACGCACATTTGTCCAGATCTTTCTTTGTTTATAATCCCATTTTGGATTTAAACTATGAGATTAAAAAAAATAGATCTATTTCCGTGATCTATAGAGGAACAAATGGATTACCTTCGCTCAATCAGATTCAGCCACTACGGTCAAATCTTGATCCATTGAACGAATATTTAGGAAACGAAAATTTAAAGCCATCTTATACGAATGAATTGAATTTAAATTTTAGATCTTTTTCAATTCTTACAGGTGAGTTTTATGGTATTTACATTAATGCTTCCCGAACGAATAATGCTTTGGTACAAAACACGACAATAGACTCTGTCGGCAAAACGACCTTTATCTGGGATAACTTAAACCATAATGCCAATAATCAGATTAGTATAAGACCAATGTATTATGGGATTTTATGGAAAAAGTATCAATTGAGACACGGTGGGGGACCTACTATTTCTATTGGTAATAATTATAATTACGTGAATAATGTTTTGGCCAATGCAAAGTTTCAGACCTATTCATTGAGTTATGGACTTCAAAAGTCCTCCACAAAAGGCTTGGATTTTGGACTTGAAGTTTCACCGGGATATGTCATCCAGGATAATTCAATTGGAATGATGGAAGATAGTAAAGGTTTTACATTCTCTTCTAATGGAGAATTTAAATACTTCCTGCCAGCCAAATTTGTATTACGGACAGATTTTAATTATAGATATCAGGCACCAACTGCAGTTTATAGTAAGAAATTCGAGCGTTTTGTCTTGAGTCCTGGGCTGTCAAAAAAGTTTATGAAAGATGAGAAGTTGGAACTGACATTTATGATCAATGACGTATTGAACCAAAATGTTGGCTTTGAGCGAAATCAAAATGGAACACTTTTGACCGAGCGCCGATTTAATACGATCGGTAGGTATTATATGGTAAAACTGAGCTGGGAAATCAACAAGATGTTAGTCAAATCAAAATAGAATGAGAACGATCAGAAATATAATAACCCTATTTTTAATACTGTGTTTGGGAAAGGCGGAGAGTCAATATGCTTATTTTCCAGATCAGGGAACGATTACTTTTGAGAAAACCGTATTTCTTAAAAATTTGATCAAGCGCTATGCGGCTTATTCTAAGGATGAAGAGAGCCGAAATGCATTAAAGGGAATAGTGGAAGGGGCGCCAGAAAATCAGGTGCTTAGAAAGACCTTGAAATTTTCTGCAAATGAAGTCCTTTGCGAACATATTCCTGAAGATTATCCTGAGGCTGTTCAGCAACTGATGCGGATGGGAATTTTTGAGTCTGGAATCAGCAGTTATCAGAATTTGAAAACAAAGGAATTCAAATCTACTTTTGAATTGGCAGGAGAACGGATTGTGATAGCCGATTCTACCCTTAAGATTAAGTGGAAAATTACGAACGAGTACAGGGAGATCGCAGGATACCAATGCCGCAGAGCAAATGGTCTTGTACTTGATTCAATCTATGCTGTTGCATTTTACACAGATCAAATTCCCGTATCTGGCGGGCCATCTGCATTCAATGGTCTACCTGGGATGATTTTGGGTTTGGCTGTTCCAGAGCTCCACTATAATATGTTTGCCACCAAAGTAGAGCTGAGTCCTGTGACGATTTCTTCTAACGAGTTTCTTAAGAAAAAAGACAAACCTTTGAATAGAAAGCAAGTTTACGACAAACTAAATGCTGTATTGGGTGATTATCTCGGTGTGAAGGTGTATAACCTCTTGATGGGCTGTTACTACTTGTAACAAGTTTTAGGTCGTATTAACGCATAAAAAAGGCCCTTCATTTGAAAGGCCTTTTTTATGTAAACTCAAGAAAGATTATTTTCCGTCGTTTTTCTTAGCAGTAACTTCGTTACGAATTTCTTGTGCTAAGGTTTTGATGTCTTGTAATCCTTTACGTACACGTGTACCAGCAGCAGAATTACCATTGTTGAAGAACTTGTCTGCATCAGCTTCGATAGAAGCTACTAACTCTTTTAATTTTACGTAGTTTTCCATTTTTTTATAATTATAATTTTAGTTTTTATGGTTTTTCCTAAACACTCCCTAAATATACAAAAACGAATCAATTTGAAAATAAATTTCGTTTTTTTTTATCGAAAAAGCTTAAAAAAAACTATTCAACAATCTTAAGTTCGTCAATAATGTTAGTTGCGCCAGCAAATTTATCGATGATAAATAATACATAACGGATGTCAACTGAAATTGTACGTTGTAGCTTATGGTCGAAGATCACATCACCAGCCATCGCCTCGATATTACCATCAAAAGCTAGGCCAATTAATTCGCCATTGCCATTTATTACTGGAGAACCGGAGTTTCCACCAGTTATATCGTTGTCACTTAGGAAGTTTACTGGTAAATATCCTTTTTTGTCAGCGTAACGACCATAGTCCTTATTTTTGTACAAATCCATCAAACGTTGTGGCAAATCGAACTCTTCATCACCTTTTTTGTATTTCGCAACAGTACCTTTTAGGGTTGTATAGAAGTTCTTATCAGCGTCGTTACGTGGGTCTTTTGGTAAGCCTTTGATAGTGCCATAAGAAAGACGCAATGTGCTGTTTGCATCTGGATAGAATTTACCTTTTGGATTGGAAGCCAATACGCCAGCAACATATTTGCGGTAAGCTCCGTCAAATTTGTCATGCTCAGCTTTTGCGCTAGGATCTTCCTGACGGTATTTGCTGATCAACGCCGAAGATAACTTATACAATGGATCATTTGCTAAAATTTCAGCATTTGGGTTTTCCAAGTAATTGTTTAAACGCTCTGCAGAAGCAAAAATGCTGTTCTTTACGGATTCTTTGATATAGGCTGTAAAATCGTTATTGTTTTTAGTCGCTAATTCAGCAACATAAGGTGCGATATTTCCGGCCTTTTTTGCGTATAGATTCAGCTCGTCGATCAATACCTGTTCTTCTAGTGGCATATACATTTTTTCGTAGCCAGCATCAATCGCTGATTTTAAACGTGGAAGGATATCTTTTCTCCGCGCTTCATCAGCTGTAGCATAAACTTCTAAACCAGAACCGATGGAGTACGGTAAAGTAGCGATCGCACTAGAACGGATCATACCCATCAAGTAATTATCGTGTTTCGCTTGCTCGTTGGTTGCGGTATAGAATGCATTGATTGTTTTGATCACATCACCGTATTCCGCTTTATTGGCAGCCCTATTTGCCCATTTGTCAAATTTGACCTCATCTTTTGCTTTAGATGCCGCCGTTTTATGTAAGGTCAACGCATCAATCATACCTTGACGATTTTTCCAGTAATTGGCTACTTGAGAATATTTCGAAGCATAGTTTAATTTGACCGCTTGATCCTGATCCATGAATTTCTTCATGGCATCCATACCTGTTTTGGAAGCTTCAACCCAAGCAGGGTACGCAAATTTCACGTTTTGATTGATTCCTCCTGAAGGCATCCAACGATTGGTACGACCAGGATAACCAAGGATCATGGCAAAATCACCTTCCTGAACACCTTTTAAGCTAACAGGTAAGAAATGTTTTGGTTTCAACGGAACATTGTCCTGTGCATATTCGGCAGGGTTCCCGTTTTTGTCTGCATAGACGCGGAAAATTGAAAAGTCACCAGTGTGACGAGGCCACTCCCAGTTGTCCGTGTCGCCACCGAATTTACCAATACTATTTGGTGGAGTTCCCACTAAACGTACGTCATTATAATCTTGATACACAAAATAATAATACTCATTTCCTTGGTAGAAAGATTTTACCTCAACAATATACTTACCATTTTCGCTGTTTTCCTTTTGGATTTTTGCAATCTCAGCCGCTATGATTTTGTTGCGCTCATCTTCAGTCATTTTATTGTTAACCAAACCTAAGATACGTTTTGAAACATCATCCATACGTACAAAAAAGCGTACAGATAGCGATTTAGGTTTCAATTCCTCACTTTTCGATTTTGCCCAAAAACCATTTGTTAAGTGGTCGTTTTCTGGTGTTGACAATTCAGCAATTGCTCCGTAGCCACAGTGGTGATTGGTGAATACCAAGCCCTGATCTGAGACAATTTCCGCTGTACAGCCACCAGCGAATTGCACGATAGCGTCTTTTAAGCTAGAGTTGTTAATGCTGTAGATCTCTTCGGCACTCAAACGAAGCCCCTTTTTTTGCATATCTGCCTCATTTAGACGCTTCAGATACATTAAAAACCACATTCCCTCATCGGCAAATGCAGCAAAGCTTGTTGTTATCAACAACAAACACATCCATAATTTTTTCATATCAACCTGATAAAAAGTTTGTTTATACCGTACAAAAATGCTTTAATTCTATTAAAAACCAAAATATTAGACTTTATATTGTTCTTTTTCCCAATTTTTATGTCAATTAAAAGTAAATGTGTGCCGGAATGTTCATCGAAGAAAGTCAAATGGACTCTTTTCCTTATCTTTGTCGGATGCAGCAATCATTTGAAAATTTTAAATTCAATAAACAGATCTTAAATGCGATCACAGAAGCGGGGTATGAACAACCGACTGAGATCCAAGAAAAGGCAATTACACCGATATTGGCGGGGCAGGATGTGATGGGAATAGCCCAGACCGGAACCGGAAAAACGGCTGCATTTGTATTGCCCATGTTGATGAAATTGAAGTATGCACAAGGAAATGATGCGCGTGCCCTGATCTTGACACCAACCAGAGAGTTGGCGATGCAGATCGAGGAGAACATCAAATTATTTTCTACTTATCTCGATTTACGTTCTGTTGTATTGTATGGCGGTTTAGGCCCAAAAACTCAAATAGAAACACTTGAAAAAGGAGTTGATATTATCGTTGCTACACCGGGTCGATTCCTTGATTTGTACTTAGAAGGACATATCGTTGTTAAATCACTCAAATTTTTAGTTTTGGACGAAGCGGACAAGATGATGGATATGGGATTTATCAGCAAAATTCACCGGGTATTGGAAATCGTCCCGCGCAAACGTCAAAATCTATTGTTTTCAGCAACGATGAGTGAGCTTGTTCGTAAGATCGCTGGAGATTTTCTTGCTTTTCCTACTGTTATAGAGGTGTCTGAGCAAGCTACACCAGCAAAAACGGTCAGTCAGGCTTTATATCTTGTTCCTAACCAAAAAACGAAGCTGAATTTACTACAGCATCTATTGAAAGATGATGAAGCTTTTAGTAGATTGATTGTTTTTTGTAAAACAAAACAAGTTGCAGATAACGTTTTTCATTTTCTAGAGCGTAAATATGGCAAAGATGAAGTTCGTGTCATTCATGCCAATAAAGGGCAGAATACCCGTATAAACTCGATCAATGCATTTAAGGAGGGAAATATCCGTATCCTAGTTGCAACGGACGTCGCAGCACGGGGACTTGATGTTTCCAACGTGAGCCATGTTATCAACTTTGAAGTTCCTATTGTTATAGAGGACTATGTGCATCGTATCGGACGTACTGGTAGAGCTTTCAATGAAGGGGATGCAATCACTTTTTGCAATGAAGCCGAGAAATATTATGTCCGAAAAATTGAGAAATTGATTAAGCAGAGTATTCCGGTGTATCCAATGCCAGAGGAGGTATTCGTAGAGAAAACACCTTTTCAGGAGAAACAGGATATAGCCCGTGATATTGATAATCAAAAGAAAAAAGACAACCCAGATTATCAAGGAGCCTTCCATGAAAAGAAATATGTGATCAAACAAAAGGAAGTACGAGAAGCACAACGTGCCTCAGGCTTTAAGCCGAAGGCTAAGAGCAAAGGGAAGTCTGGCGGCGGTAAGGCAACAGGATCAAATCGTAGTTTCAAGAAACGATAGTTAAAAAAATGCGGTTTACCCCATTAAATATCGCGAGTGCATGCTTGGTAGCTTGGTTTGTTATGGAAAATTCCAATGACGAAAAGGCACTATTTACATGGGGAGCATTTATAGCCTTGATGGTACTACTGACGGCAGTCGATATTTTGTTTAGAGTACTTATCAAAAAGAATAAAAAAATGTGGATGTTGCAGTTAGCATTTTTGGTCGTGGTCTGCGTTGCCAGCTTGATCGTTAAAGTGACATTCGCGTAGCGGAAAATTAAAAAATGGAGATGGTGGATAAGCCGTAGGCTTGTTGAGGTAAAATCTCAATACTCATATCTCAATACTCAATACTAAAATGAAAAAAGCGGAAATAAAATTACAAGTAGAGCTTGACGAAAACAATGTTCCTGAAAACATCATGTGGTCCTCCACAGATGGGAATAATGCAGAAGAATTACCTGCTAAAGCAATGTTTTTAGCCTTATGGGATTCACATTATAAAAATTCAATGCGTATTGATCTTTGGACCAAAGATATGCCTTATGATGAGATGAAGCGTTTTTTTTACGAAACCTTACAAACCTTAGGCGATTCATTTATCCGTTCTTCAGGCGGGGACCCCATGGCTGAGAAGGTTATTGGCGACTTGCGTGATTACTGTGCGCATTTTGCAGATAAAATGGAAGTATTAATGCCGCAACAATAGTTTTTAACGCTTAACAAATATTTGACTATGCAATATTTCTTAGTAAAATCTGAACCATTTAAATATAGTTGGGAACAATTCAATAAAGATGGACGGACGTTTTGGGATGGTGTACGCAATTACCAGGCTAGGAATAATATGAAAGCGATGAAAGAAGGGGACTTGGTTCTTTTTTATCATAGCAACGAAGGAAAGGATGTGGTTGGTGTCGCTAAGGTTGTGAAAGAATTTTATCAGGACCCAACAACGGATGATGAGCGTTGGGTTGTCGTAGATTTAGCTCCCGTTGAAACATTGAAGAGATCTGTCACCCTGGAGACGATCAAGGCGGATGAGCAGTTACAGGATATCGCTTTGGTAAGACAGGGCCGTTTATCAGTAATGCCGCTAAAACCTGAAGAATTTGATCGAATCTTAGCCTTAGGCAACGAGGACTAGTTGATTCAGACGAATGATAGGCCCAGGTACTGCATTGTTTGGCTAATGCAATAAATAAAAAGAGAGAACATGTTCATGTTCTCTCTTTTTATTTATTGCAATTATAGCCTATAGTATCAGTTCTTTTGACTGAATAAACTGACCAATGCTTTTAATTTTTTTGCATTTTCCGGTTTCAGTTTTCCCGCAAGAATAAGGCGAAGTTCTCGCCGTTGCAGGGCATCTTCGTAAGCTTTGTGTTCTGACTCTGTCTCAGGTATCAATACAGGAACAGCTTTAGGGTTGTTGTCGGCGTCTACAGCAACAAAGGTATAATATGCCTCATTGGTTTTTACGCGTGTGCCCTCGGGCAGATTAGACGCGAAAATTTCCATGCGTACCTCCAGGGAGCTGTTAAATGCACGTGTCACTTGCGCTTGTATGGTGACCACTTCACCCAATTTGATTGAACGCTTAAAAGATACATTATCCACAGATACCGTAACGACCACATTGCTACAATGCTTTTGTGCAGCAATAGCTGAACAGATATCCATCCAGTATAATAAACGGCCGCCCATTAGATTTCCAAATGTGTTGGTATCGTTAGGCAGGACCAATTCGTTCATCTCTGTGTATGACTCTCTCGCAAATTTCTCTATCATATCGTTTGTTGTCATTATCGTCCAAATTCTTTGAATTGGCTATCAATTATTTCCAAAGATTTCATAAACGCTGTTGGTACATAGCCCAGTTCATTTTTTGATTTACTGAGATCAAAACCTGTCTGGCGCGGCCTGTTATCCGCTTGTCCAATACTTGACGCGCTGATTTCTGAAATCAATGTTTTGTCCAGTTTCCAATAATCTGCGATTTTATAAACCGCCTCATTGATGGACATCAACTCCGCTCCAGAGATATGAAATATTCCCTGAGCTTGTCGTTCAATAGCCAATTGACAAGCATGCGCTAAATCATCTACAAAGGTAGGCATTCTCCATTGGTCATTAACCACTTTTATAGCTTCTTTTTGGGAGAGCTTTGCCTTTGCCCAAAGGACTAAGTTGGAACGATTCGGATCTCCGTTGATACCATAAACCAAAATTGTACGTAGGATCGCATAATGACAGGAAGACTGCATGAGTACTTGCTCAGAGGCATATTTGCTTTTTCCATACTCACTTTGTGGGGTGGGTGCGTCCAATTCATTATAGGCTGTACCTTTTTTGCCGTCAAATACAAAATCAGTAGAGAGATGCACCAACTGTGTCTTATTTTTTTCGCAGTAACTTGCTAGTGTTTGTACCAGATCTACATTAATCAGCTGGCAGGCCGCTTTATCGGCTTCACATGCTTCCACACTGGTCATGGCAGCGGTGTGTATAATCGCATCAAAAATATGGTTGGATAAAAAATCCGCTAATAGGGTCCGATCCAACAAATCGACCTGATAGAAAATATATCCCGCTTGATTAGGGTTTCTATTCGGGCCTTTCGAAATGGCTGTAACTTCATAAAGATCATTTCCAGCAAGTAGGTCGACGACCTTTTGACCCAAAAAGCCATTGGATCCTGTGACAAGAATTTTTTTCATCCGTATACTTATTTTTTTTGTGTTTTAATCTCGAGGGTATCTACAGTACCTTAATAAATCCGCTCACGTTTGCCTTTGAGCTAGGTTATATTTTGAAAGGTCTTCGATGGTTTATTTTATCCGTTTTAGTTGGTCCAGATAAAGTCCATTTTACTCGATTGTTTCATGATATTCTCAATCACCGATTTCTCTAGATCCAGAATAGATTTTAACGAATTGTAATCGATCTTGTCTGCGTCATCCGTTGGCATATGATAGTCGGGGTGTCCGCCGGTATGGAAGAATAATACTGGAATATTCTTTTTGTAGAATGAAGTCTGATCCGACCCTCCGTTACCGTCTTTGCTTAAATTGAACTTGATAGGTGCTTGGATATCTTTGAAAATAGCCGGCCATTGACTGCTTGTTCCATATCCGATGACGGCAAGACCATTGTCGGGATTGTAGCGGCCTATCATATCCATGTTAAGCATTGCCGTTATTTTTTCCAACGGTAGGGTAGGGTGTTCGGTAAAATATTTGGATCCCACCAATCCCAGTTCCTCGGCCCCGAAAGCGATAAATAATAAATTATAAGGTTCTTTTTCCTTATTGCTGCTAAAATAACGGGCGAGTTCCAATAAACCTGCAGTACCCGAAGCATTGTCGTCGGCCCCATTGTGGATTTTACCAACACCTAGAGAATCTTTGGAGCTACCTTGGTGACCTGTTCCCAAGTGATCGTAATGCGCACCTATCACAACTGTCAACGCTGCTCCATTATCGATAAAACCAATAATATTGTCAGCATTGCGAATACTGTCAGCTACTTTTACCTTCCATACCTTTGCTTTGAAAGATTGGCGATAGCCTTTTTCACCCTTGGGTTGTAATTTATATTTTTTAAACTCCTTTTCGATATAGTCAGCTACTTTGAACACTTCTTTACTACCTGTTCCGCGACCTAGCATTTTGTCATCCGCTAGGTAGTAGATATGTTTTTTTAGATTCGGGATTTCAATTTGTTGTGCTTGTGCCAATTTTGTCACAAAAAGTGCGCAGACGATTAGAAATAAATTTATGTTTTTCATTTTTTGGTATTTAGTATGGAAATCGTCATAACCTATATTACCAGATTGCTTGATAATCGGATTACAATCCCCGTTTTTAAGTTTTAAAAGAAAAGCCTTGTGATTAACAAGGCTTTGTAAGATATTTCGTTAATCTTCAACGATTTCACTATGGATACTCGATTTCTCTTCTTTTTCCGTTTTGAAATACCGTTTTTGGAATAATAGTATCAGCACCACACCCACTGAAATAGCTGAGTCTGCAATGTTGAATACTGGCCGGAAGAATAGAAACTCCTCACCGCCCCAAAAAGGTACCCAAGTAGGGAAAGTACCTTCAATTAAAGGAAAATAAAGCATGTCAACTACTTTTCCATGCAGGAAGGATGAATATCCTCCACCCGCCGGAAATAAAGATGCCTTTTCGTAAAAGGTACTTTCACTGAAGATCACACCATAAAATGCTGAATCAATGATGTTTCCCAAAGCACCGGCAAGAATCAGGGCTACATTTAATATAAAGCCACGGTTGTATTTATTCTTGATCATGTAATGTAGACCATACCCGATACCGGCTACGGCCAGTATCCGAAACACGGTCAGGAACAATTTCCCGTAATCACCACCAAATTCCATTCCGTAGGCCATTCCATTGTTTTCAATAAAATGGATTTGGAAGAATTTACCTAAAATGTGATGACTTTGTCCAATTGTCATAGAGAGCTTAACCCATATTTTTGACAATTGGTCTATTAAAAGAATCGCGACAATTAGTGCGACTGGTTTCGTATACCCCTTCATTTTGCTATAAAAATGGTCTTTGCCCGCGCAAAGACCATATATTTTTGCCTAAAATTAATATTGTTTGTTTTTCGCTTCGATGCTCAACGTCGTGTGCGGAACAGCTTTCAAGCGTTCTTTTTGGATCAGTTTTCCGGTTTCTCTACAGATACCATATGTTTTGTTCTCGATGCGCACCAACGCTGCTTCCAGGTTGTCGATAAACTTCTTTTGACGTGCAGCCAGTTGGTTGGTTTGTTCCTTCTCCAAAGTTGCAGAGCCATCTTCTAAGGTCTTGTATGTACCCGCAGTATCGTCTGTACCATTCGCATTGCTGTTATTGAGCGTTGCTGTCAACGAGGAAAGCTCTTCTTTTGCTATTCTAAGCTTGTCCAAGATAATATCTTTAAATTCTTGTAATTCTGAATCGCTATAGCGTGTTTTCTCGTTGTTGTTTGCCATAATTTAATTTTTTTGGATTAATGCCTTAAGTTCTTTGCCATCGATCTCGATGGTCTCTCCTTCAGTTAGTGAATCTTCAAATACCAATGAATCGGCTAGAATTTCGGTGCAAATATAAGATAAATTTTCTTTCGCTGCATTGACTACTTCTGAGGCTGCTGTTAACTTTACGTTAATTCTATCAGTCACTTCAAGTCCTTTTTCCTTCCGTAAATTTTGTAGACGGTTGATCAATTCTCTTGATAAACCTTCCTTTTTCAATTCTTCGGTAATATGGACATCCAATGCTACGGTCAATTTACCCAGATTAGCAACTTGCCATCCCTCCACATCCTCTGCTATAATTTCTACATCGCTCAATAGAATAGTATATGGTGTGCCCGTTAAGGCCAATTCACCTGCTGATTCCAATGTACTGATTTGATCTATAGTCAACGATTGGATAGATGAAGAAACTAACTTCATATCCTTACCAACTTTCGCGCCAAGAGCTTTGAAGTTTGGTTTTATTTTTTTCTTGATTATACCAGTTGTATCCGTAATAAACTCAATATCTTTGATATTGGTTTCCGAAAGTATCAAATCTTTTACTTTTTCTACCTTCTCTTGAAAAGCACTGTCCAATACAGGAACGAGGATTTTGTTTAATGGCTGACGCACATTGATCGACGTTTTCTTACGTAGTGAAAGTGTCAACGACGAAATATCCTGCGCCAGGGCCATGCGTTCTTCCAGATCTTTATCCACTAGTTTTTCATCGTATACCGGGAAGTTGGCTAAATGAACTGACTCGACTTGTTCCTTATTGGTTGCAGTATTCAAATCCAGGAATAGTCTATCCGAGAAGAATGGCGATATCGGTGACATTAATTTCGCAATTGTATCCAAACAAGTGTATAATGTCTGATATGCAGAAATCTTATCTTCGGTATATTCTCCTTTCCAGAAACGACGACGGCACAAACGAACGTACCAGTTACTCAAGTGTTCGTCCACAAAGTTTTGGATTGCACGTGCAGCTTTTGTCGGTTCGTAATCCGCTAGATATTCATCCACTTCTTTCGTTAGTGAATTTAGTAACGAGATAATCCAGCGGTCGATTTCAGGACGGTTTTCTAATGCAATATCTGGTTCTGCATAGGAGAACTTATCAATGTTGGCATAAAGTGCAAAAAATGCGTAGGTATTGTATAACGTGCCAAAGAATTTGCGGCGTA
Organism: Sphingobacterium sp. GW821-FHT03E03; assembly: GCF_059420745.1. NCBI lineage: Bacteria > Pseudomonadati > Bacteroidota > Sphingobacteriia > Sphingobacteriales > Sphingobacteriaceae > Sphingobacterium > Sphingobacterium sp. GW821-FHT03E03. The sequence goes on along the minus strand of NZ_JBWKUH010000002.1, from coordinate 97,651 downwards.
CCTCATCCAATCCTTCCATGTTGAATTTTAAGTTGTCCCAAGGAGCTGCATTGCTGATCATATACCAACGGGTAGCATCAGCACTATATTGATCGATCGTCGAGAAAGGATCAACGCCATTGCCTAAGCGTTTGGACATCTTATTTCCGTTTTTATCCAATACCAATCCATTGGAAACAACGTTTTTGAAAGAGACCGATTTATACATCATCGTGGAGATAGCATGTAGCGTAAAGAACCATCCACGAGTCTGATCAACTCCTTCCGCAATGAAGTCTGCTGGGTATGCATGATTGAATCCATCTTTAAATGGAAACTCTTCACCTCTTGCCAATTTTTCGTGATCCAATCCCCATTGTGCATAAGGCATTGCTCCCGAATCGAACCATACGTCAATTAAATCAGGCTCACGGAATAATTTTTGACCAGCGTCAGAAACAAGAACGATGTCGTCAACGTATGGGCGGTGTAAATCCAGTTTTTCTGTGTCAAATTTGTCTAGGTAGGCTTGGTTTTTCGCTTTCTCATCTGCGGATAGAACATCCGAAATCAGGGAAGCCTCTAACAAAGACTTTAATTCAGGTAGCGAACCGATACAAACCTCTTCATTCTCATCTTCTGAACGCCAGATTGGAAGTGGTGTTCCCCAGTAACGAGAACGGGAAAGGTTCCAATCAACCAGGTTTTCCAACCAGTTTCCAAAGCGCCCTGTTCCAGTTGCTTCCGGTTTCCAGTTGATTGTTTTATTTAAAGCTACCAAATCTTCCTTTACCGCAGTAGTACGGATAAACCAGCTATCCAATGGATAGTATAAAACTGGTTTGTCTGTGCGCCAACAGTGTGGGTAGGTGTGCTCGTATTTTTTTACATCAAATGCTTTATTATCCTCTTTTAGTTTGATCGAGATTAAGACGTCAGTAGGTTTGAAGTCCTCTTTCGCACGCTCTTCTGCACTGTAGTATTCCTCTTTCACAAATCGTCCTGCGAAATCGGTGATTTCATTCACAAAGCGACCCGTACGGTCTACCGTAGGAACATCTTTTCCATTTTCGTCTTTCACCAAAATACCCGGTACACCGTGTTCTTTCGCTACACGAAAGTCATCCGCACCATAAGTCGGCGCAGCATGTACGATACCAGTACCATCTTCGGTGGTCACAAAGTCACCAGGGATTACACGAAAAGCATTCTCTTGTAAATCTTCATTGGTGATATAAGGCAATAATTGTTCATAACGCAAGCCTACAAGCTCTTCGCCTACAAATTCTGTTGCAAGTTCCCAAGGGATAACTTTATCACCTAACTTATAGTCTTGGAACGAGGCATCTTGTCCCTCTGCCTTAAAATGCTTGCTGATCAGATCTTTTGCCAATACAACAGATATCGGTGCACCTGTATATTTATTGAAAGTTCTGATTTTGACATAGTTTATTTTCTTACCAACTACCAAGGCTGTATTGGACGGTAAGGTCCAAGGCGTAGTTGTCCAGGCGATAAATGCAACATCTTCGGCTTCATCGTCTACTAATTTTTCAATTGCTGGATGGAGCTGGCTTTTGATCAATCTAAATTCAGCAACAATTGTTGTATCCTTCACATCTTTATACGTACCCGGTTGATTAAGCTCATGCGAACTCAATCCTGTACCTGCAGCAGGTGAATAAGGTTGAATGGTGTAACCCTTATACAATAAGCCTTTTTTATATAGCTCTTTTAACAAATACCATAATGTTTCAATGTATTCATTTTTATATGTGATGTAAGGATGCTCTAGATCGACCCAATACCCCATTTTGTTGGTTAGGTCATTCCATACATCGGTATATTTCATCACTTCCTTGCGGCAAGCGTCGTTATACTCTTCTACGGTAATCTTTTTGCCAATATCCTCCTTAGTAATACCAAGAGCTTTCTCGACAGCAAGTTCAATTGGAAGGCCATGGGTATCCCAGCCTCCTTTTCGTTTTACCTGGTAGCCTTTCAATGTCTTGTAGCGACAGAAAATATCCTTAATCGTACGAGCCATCACGTGATGGATCCCAGGCATTCCATTCGCAGAAGGTGGCCCTTCAAAAAATGTATATGACTTGCTCTCAGGGCGATTATTGATACTTTTTTCGAATATTTTTTCCTGTTCCCAACGGGTCAAAATCTCTTTACCAATCTCCGGTAAATTTAACTGCTTATATTCTTTGTACATCAGACTGTTGTATGCTTCTTTTCTAAAGGTCGCTAATTTAGTGAATTATGATGGAAAAAGAAAGAGGGCTTTGTTGCTGTAGTATCATTATATGATGGGCAAAATATTTTTGAAAATCCCCATCACTGTCACTGATCAGAGATTATACGATAATGGTGGCAGATGAAGTCGAACCGAAAGCTAGGAGGTGGGGCGATCGTAGCAGAAATAAGTTGAATAAAGGATAATTGAATTTTCCTAAATAGTTGATTAGGTTTGTTGTTACGGAGGGCTAGGACAAAAAGGGGATTGCTACCCGCAATCCCCTTTTTCATTGAAATATGTGTAAATTTCAACTTATGCTGAAAAACTACTTCCACAACCACAAGTGCTACTTGCATTTGGATTATTGAAAGTAAAACCTCTTGCGTCAAGTCCTGATTTGAAGTCAATTTCCATGCCTGCAAGATATAAGCCATGTGCTTTGTTCATAAAAATGCGGATTCCTTCAATTTCGTACTCGCTGTCTCCATCTTTTTTCTGGTCAAAACCAAGGATATAACTCATACCTGAACAACCTCCACCTTCTACACCGACACGTAAACCAAAATCATTAGAAATTTCTTGTTGATCTTTTAATTTATTGAGTTCCTTGATTGCCCCTTGCGTTAAGGTAACAGGAGCAATTGCTGTATGTTCTGTGCTCATTTTGATAATGTTTTAGCCAATTCTTTAACAAAAATACATATTTTTAATTGCAAATCGCCCGCCGTAGATTTTTTGACATTTACAAAACATTCAATTTTTATTGGATTTGGGGGCTCCAAATAGGAGTTAAAAGAATGCCTCAAGAGTACCTCGTTAATTAGCTAATTCGCATAAATAAGCCCATTTTTCTAGGAACATTTAATAAAATATGGCTTTTTGTCGATATTCTTTATGGAATATGCTATCTTTGAGGCATTAAAATAAACTACAAAATTTACTTTACAACATTTAAAAACAATGGAAAGAGATCAAGCCATTTTTAATTTAATAGCTGATGAGCTGAAACGCCAAGAAGAAGGTATTGAATTAATTGCTTCGGAAAACTTTGTTTCAAAACAAGTGATGGAAGCTGCTGGTTCAGTGTTGACAAATAAATATGCAGAAGGCCTCCCAGGAAAACGTTACTATGGAGGTTGTGAAGTTGTGGATGAAATTGAAACCATCGCAATTGATCGTGCAAAGCAATTATTTGGCGCAGAATGGGTAAATGTTCAACCTCACTCTGGAGCACAGGCAAATGCGGCTGTTTTTTTGGCGACAATCAAACCTGGAGACAAAATTTTAGGTCTTGATTTATCTCATGGTGGACACTTGACTCACGGATCACCGGCAAACCTTTCTGGTAAGATCTATCAACCATTATTTTACGGTGTAAAAGAAGATACAGGTCTGATTGATTACGAACAGTTGGAAGAAACGGCACTTCGTGAAAAACCAAAAATGATTATCTGCGGTGCTTCAGCTTATTCCCGTGACTGGGACTATGCACGCATCCGTAAAGTTGCTGATGAAATCGGTGCGATTGTTTTGGCTGATATTTCTCATCCTGCAGGTTTGATCGCTCGTGGTTTATTGAATGATCCACTTCCTCATTGTCATATCGTTACAACTACAACACACAAGACCCTACGCGGTCCACGTGGGGGTATGATTATGGTTGGTAAGGATTTTGAAAACCCTTGGGGTATCAAAACGCCTAAAGGTGAAATCCGTACGATAACTCAGTTGTTAGATTTAGCTGTTTTCCCAGGTACGCAAGGAGGTCCTTTGGAGCATACAATAGCTGCAAAAGCAATTGCTTACGGTGAGGCTTTATCAGATGAGTATATGGAGTACATTGTTCAGGTGAAGAAAAATGCAGCAGCATTGGCACAGTTCTTCGTTGAGAGAGATTATAAGATTATCTCTGGTGGTACAGATAACCACTTGATGTTGGTCGATCTACGTAACAAAGATATTTCTGGTAAAGAAGCTGAAGCCGTATTGGGTAAAGCAGGTATCACAACCAACAAAAATATGGTTCCTTTTGATACACGTTCTCCTTTTGTAACTTCAGGTGTACGTTTCGGTACTGCCGCAATCACTACTCGTGGTATCAAAGAAAATGATATTATTCAAATCGGAGAGTTAATTGATGAGGCATTGAAAAATGCTTCCAACGATGCTGAATTGGATAAAATCCATGGTAAAGTGAGAGCCATGATGGCCCAGTTCCCGTTGTATAAATAAGACGCTGTCTTTATCATATAGAAAAGCGGAATCATCTTAGGGTGATTCCGCTTTTTTCGTTTTTGATCTTATACGATACCCACCGCGTACTTGCTCTGCCACACGCGAACCATTAATGCATTTGTTTTTTAAGTTTTATGCTCCGCATCTGCTATGAAGTAAGGCCGTACTATCTTGCGGGCAACTGTATACCAACCTTCTAATTAAAAGGGATTTTATCCTAATATAATAGGGGATTAATAGGCACTTTATACGCCTTTATCCGAATGAGGTCCGGACAAGGTCCGAGTGAGGTCCCTATAAAGTCCCTGTTAGTTTCGAATTTGTCTCAAAGTTAATCACTTCGTAAATTGAGTCAGCCTCAAGTATTTTGTCAAGTGCTTTTTTTGGTTAAGAGAAGGGCGTTTTTACCTTTCTAAATGTTAAAAAATCTTAAAATGAAATGTAATAATTTGATTACTCAATAATTTTACGGTACTTTGAAATACTATTAATTGATTGTTTTACAATAAGAAAGGAACACTATACGCTAAACATTTACATTTTACAACAGAACTGATAATTTATTTGCGAACTGCTAAAAAAGTAAGTGACGTATGAGACTTTTGAAAAGTAAGAGTGATCAAGAATTGATCCAAATGTATGTCGGGGGCCAAGAGTCCGGCCTAGAGGCATTGTTGAATCGATATAAATCGAAAATTTACACCTCTATATATATGAAAGTAAAAGACGAATATCTTGCTGAAGATATTTTCCAGGAGACTTTCATTAAAATCATCAACACATTAAAATCGGGCAAGTACAATGAAGAGGGGAAATTCTTGCCTTGGGCTATCCGTATTGCCCACAATATGATCGTTGACTTTTTTAGAAAAGCCAAACGGGCCCCAAATATTGTGAATGCTGATGGTTTTGACATTTTTGAAGTATTGGAATTCAGTGATGAAAGTGCTGAATCTAAGATGCTGAAACAACAGGTCGATGTCGACTTAAAGAAAATGATCCAGAAACTGCCCGATGATCAGAAAGAGGTTTTAATTATGCGTCACTTCTGTGATATGAGTTTTAAAGATATTGCTGAGATAACAGAAGTGAGTATCAATACTGCCTTAGGAAGAATGCGCTATGCATTGAGCAATTTACGTAAAATGATAGAAGGCTCTGATTTGGTCTTTCAGATGGGATAATCGAATAAGTAGTATAAATTAGAAAATAACAATCGAAGGGAGTGAGTTTTTCACTCCCTTTTTTATGCTACAATGTCATGTCGGCATCAGAAGAAATTGTTCTTTTTGTCAGTTATGCGCTTTTTACTATCTTAGAAGTTCATGCCTTTATCAATTTATAGGAATTGGAATGAGGTTTGATGATTATATTGAAACTATTAAAAAGAGAATAACGATAAAAATATAAAAAGCTATGTACTTGATTTTATTTATTGGAATAATGGTGGTAAGCCTAATTGTCCAGACGAGATTTAAAAACAAATTTAAGAAGTATTCAGAGATGCCATTGGGGAATGGAATGTCTGGTGGTGAGATTGCGCAGAAAATGCTAAATGATAATGGTATATATGATGTGAAGGTATTGTCGATTCCTGATCGCTTGGGAGATCATTACAATCCATCGGATAAAACGGTCAACTTGAGTCCTGAAGTATATAGTGGTCGCAGTGTTGCGGCAGCAGCGGTAGCGGCCCATGAATGTGGTCATGCTGTACAACACGCGAAAGCATATAAATGGTTAGGTTTCCGTTCAGCGATGGTACCAATGGTCAATGCGGCTTCCAAACTAACCTCATGGGTATTGATGCTCGGTGTGATGTTATTTGCATTTTCTAAAGGCGGCAATCCATGGTTGTTAGCGGTAGGTGTAGGTGCATTGGCGATCACAACAATATTCTCGTTCATCACACTTCCTGTGGAATTCGATGCTTCAAACCGCGCTTTGGAATGGTTGAACCATGCCGGTGTTACTTACAATGGTGAGGAGCATGACGGTGCAAAAGATGCGTTAAAATGGGCTGCTATGACTTATGTTGTCGCGGCTTTGAGTGCCCTGGTCACACTTTTATACTATGCTTCCATCTTATTTGGTGGGCGTAGGAGCGACTAATGAGTAGTCGTATAACTCGAGTATACAAAGAAATGCGATTATTTTTAATAGTCGCATTTTTTATGGGGTGTTAATGAGGTTACTACAGACAATTTTTTTAACTTTGCTGTTTATATAGAATAAGATTCAGATTTTATGTTTTCAAATCTTCAAGATAAGCTAGATAGGGCCTTTAAGGTATTAAAAGGACAAGGCAGTATTACCGAAATCAACGTTGCTGAAACGATGAAAGAAATTCGCAAAGCATTGTTGGACGCCGATGTGAATTATAAGACTGCTAAAACTTTTACAGATGATGTTAGACAAAAAGCTTTAGGGCAGAATGTATTGACAAGTATTTCTCCGGGTCAGTTGTTGACTAAAATCATGAATGATGAGTTGACAGAATTGATGGGCGGGTCTGTCACAGAGTTGGAGATTGGTAAAAATCCTACTGTTATTTTGATCGCAGGTCTGAATGGTGCTGGTAAAACAACTTTTTCTGGTAAGCTGGCATTATTCCTGAAAGATAAAAAGAATAAAAAACCATTATTGGTCGCAGGTGACGTTTATCGTCCAGCAGCAATTGATCAATTGGAGGTATTGGCTGAACAAGTTGGTGTTCCTGTTTATGTTGATAGAGCGTCAACAGATCCAATTGCTATTGCGAAAGCAGGTGTTGAAGAGGCAAAGCGCAATGGCCATAATGTTGTAATCATCGATACCGCTGGTCGTCTGGCCATAGATGAGCCTTTGATGGTGGAGATCACTGCTGTTAAGGAAGCGACAAAACCAGATGAGATCTTATTTGTCGTTGACTCGATGACTGGTCAGGATGCTGTGAATACAGCGAAAACATTCAACGATCGTCTTGATTTTACAGGTGTTGTATTGACCAAATTAGATGGTGATACACGTGGTGGTGCTGCGCTATCGATTAAATCTGTTGTCAATAAACCAATTAAGTTTATCGGTACCGGAGAGAAAATGGATGCATTGGATGTTTTCTATCCAGATCGTATGGCGTCCCGTATTTTGGGCATGGGTGACGTGGTATCCTTGGTGGAGCGTGCGCAACAACAGTTCGACGAAAAGCAAGCTGCGGAGCTTCAAAAGAAAATCCGTAAGAATAAATTTGATTTCAATGATTTCAAATCCCAGATCCAACAGATCAAAAAAATGGGTAATATGAAAGATTTGATGGGCATGATTCCTGGCGTAGGAAAAGCGATGAAAGATATTGAAGTCGATGATAATGCATTCAAACCTATTGAAGCCATCATTGATTCGATGACACCTTTTGAGCGAGAAAATCCGGATGTAATAGATCAAAAACGTCGTTTGCGTATTGCGAAAGGTTCGGGAACTGACGTTAATGAAGTGAACAAATTGTTGAAGCAATTTGGTGACATGCGTAAAGTGATGAAACAAATGTCCAATCCTGCAATGGCCGCTAAGTTGATGCGCAATATGCCTAAAATGCCTGGGAAAATGTAATTTTAATATATTGTTATATACGGTGGGGCATTGTAAGCATACAATGCCCCATTTTTTTAATAAATAATTTGTAATTTCAAGTTCCTCGCTAGAGTAAACGAAATAATTGTTAAATTTGTAATTATTATGGATGACCCCGCACAATTATCGGAATACGGCAAAATCCTTATCATTCTGCTGATAGGGGCATTGTTAGTCTGTGCGACCATTTTTCTAGCACGTTTAATCTCTCCCAAAAAGAATAATCCCATTAAATCTGGTACTTACGAATGTGGCGAAGATCCTATCGGTTCCTCTTGGGTACAATTCAATCCTCGATTTTATGTCATCGCTTTAGTGTTCCTGCTTTTTGATGTTGAGCTCATCTTTATTTTTCCTTGGGCTACAGTATTTGGACAATCAGAATACATTGCCGCAGACGACAGATGGGGATGGTTTACGATGATTGAAATGGCGATGTTTATCGGTATTTTAATCTTGGGATTGGTTTTTGTCTGGAAAAAAGGTGATTTAGAATGGGTGAAACCCAATGTATCTCTCCCAAAGGTTCCTGTAAATATTCCTCAAAGTGCTTATTCAACATTGAACAATAGCAGCTATCAAGTGCGGGACTACAGGGAGCCTGCGGTTTCGGTCGTAGAGAATACTGTTGCGCAAGAGGTGACAGCTGCGCCAAAGATTGCTTTTAAACCTCAATTTAAAAAACCTGAGTAAGCATGAGTTTAGATAGTCAACTGCAAAATAATGGTGTCGTTGTTGCCAAATTGGATGATCTGCTAAACTGGGCAAGACTCTCCTCGATGTGGCCGATGAGTTTTGGTATTGCCTGCTGTGCGATCGAAATGATGGGAGCTATGGCTTCAACTTATGATCTAGATCGGATGGGTGTTTTTCCTAGACCTTCACCGAGACAATCAGATGTTATTATTATTGCTGGTACTGTAACATTTAAAATGGCAGACCGTATAAAAAAACTATACGAACAGATGCCTGATCCTAAATACGTAATCTCAATGGGATCCTGTTCTAATTGTGGAGGACCTTATTGGCAGCATGGTTATCACGTAGTGAAGGGGGTGGATCGAATTATCCCAGTGGATGTGTATGTGCAAGGATGCCCACCACGTCCGGAAGCACTGATAGGTGCTTTTATTGAACTGCAAAAAAAAATAGATAAAGAAAGCTTATTGGGCGAACTGTTGTTCAAGGAAAAAGCTTAAAAGATAAATTTTATAAGATTTTAGAATCAATTATGGCAAAAGATTTTTATGGCGAACTGCAATTAGGCATTCTTGGTGGTGGTCAACTCGGAAGAATGTTAATCCAGGAAGCCATTAATTACAATGTAAACGTTCATGTACTGGATCCCGATAAGAATGCTCCTTGTCGTAAACTGTGCAATAAATTTGAATGTGGTTCATTGAGCGATTTTGAGACAGTATATAATTTTGGTAAAGACCTAGATTTGATTACTATCGAGATCGAAAAAGTAAATGTTGATGCATTGGAGAAACTGGAAGAAGAGGGGGTAATCGTTTATCCGCAGTCGCGTATTATTCGCCTGATCCAGGATAAGGGATTACAGAAACAGTTTTTTAAACAAAATGATATCCCGACTTCTGCGTTTCAGTTGATATCAACTAAAGATAATTTAACAAATGCTTCGTTGAGTTTACCCTACATTCAAAAACTACGTAGAGATGGGTATGATGGAAAAGGCGTAAAGAAGATCGTTACTGAAGCGGATATTCAGGATGCTTTTGAAGAGCCGAGTTTGATTGAAGAGTGGGTAGATTTTGAAAAGGAAATCGCTGTTATTGTTGCACGTAACGATAGAGGTGATGTCTCCACTTTTCCAATGGTAGAAATGGAATTTAATCCTCAAGCTAATTTAGTGGAATTTCTTATCGCGCCATCATTATATGGTGTAGAGATCCAGCAACGTGCAGAAGCAATTGCGAAGAAAATCGCGGATGATCTGCAGATCGTCGGTTTGCTTGCAGTGGAAATGTTCCTAACGAAAAATGGTGATATTCTGGTGAATGAACTGGCACCGCGCCCACATAATAGCGGCCATCAAACCATCGAAGGAAATTATGTTTCTCAATTTGCACAACATCTAAGAGCGATATTCAATTTACCTTTGGGTGATACACGATGTCGGACAAACGCTGTCATGATCAATCTACTGGGTGAAGATGGTTATGAGGGCTTGGCAAAATATGATGGAGTAGAGGAGGTGTTGGCGATGGAAGGAGTCTATTTACATCTGTATGGCAAGAAGTATACAAAGCCATTCCGCAAGATGGGGCATATCTGCATCATCAATGATGATCGGGATAAAGCAATCTCCAACGCAAGAAAAGTACAAGAAATATTAAAAGTTAAAGCTTAATAATACTATGTCAGTCAATAATAAGGCCCAGGTAGGCATTATCATGGGAAGTAAATCTGATCTTCCTGTTATGCAGGATGCCATCGATGTCCTGAAAGTCCTTGGAGTAGAATTTGAGGTCACAATCGTTTCGGCACACCGTACGCCGCAACGTATGTTTGATTATGCTAAAAATGCTGCATCTCGTGGTTTAAAAGTAATTATTGCGGGAGCTGGTGGAGCTGCGCATTTACCAGGAATGGTGGCTTCAATCACACATTTGCCTGTGATCGGTGTACCTGTAAAATCATCCAACTCTATTGATGGGTGGGATTCGGTACTATCCATCTTGCAGATGCCTAATGGTATCCCTGTAGCAACAGTCGCACTAAATGCTGCAAAAAATGCAGGTATATTAGCTGCTCAGATCCTGGGCACTTATGATGAGACAATAAGTAAAAACATTATTGATTTTAAAGAGGAATTAGCACGGAAAGTGATTGAAACTGCGGTCGAAGTAGAGGATACACAATTCTAAGGGGATTTATCAAATAAAAAAGGGAAGCATTTGCTTCCCTTTTTTATTTGATAAGATTTGCCTGAACGTAATCGTAGCTTTTCTTAAGACTTTCCATCTTGTTCGGCATGTAGATGTCGTCTTGCTCTACGAAAGCGTATTTCAGACCCGATTTAACCTTTTCTTTGACAATTTCGGGGAAAGGGATACTTCCGGTACCAACTTCGGTATATTTGATATCTTTAAAGATCTGTTCAACAGGTAACTTACCATCCTTAGGCCATTCGATCGGATTAGATTTTGTACGGTCCATATCCTTCACATGCCATAGTTTAAATCTATTGGGGAATTTTTCAAATATGGATATAGGGTTTTTCCCAGCTTTCTCAGCCCAGAAAAGATCAAGCTCAAAATCGACAAGATCAGGTTCCGTAAAAGCCAACATGACATCTTCACCTGTAGCATTGTTTCCTAAGTCCCTAAATTCCCAAAAATGGTTGTGGTAAGCAACCTTTAGCCCCATCTTTTTTGCTTGTTCACCGGCCTTATTGAGCTGTTCGGCGGCATAAAGATAGTCATCTTTTTTAAGCGCATTAATGTCGAACATTGGTGTCACTGGCGCAATCACATATTCCTGTCCGAGTTCTTTTGCTGCATCAAAGTAAACTGCTAAATCTTCTTTATCGGTATGTGATTTACTGAGATATTTAGACATATCATAGTGACCTGAGTGCGTTTTTAGGCCATTGTCATCCAGAATCTTTTTTAACTCTTTATAGGATAATTTCCAGAACTGTTTGGCAGTAGGATCTATGCCATAAAGCTCGACATGTTTGTAGCCAATTTTTGCGACCTGCTCCAAAGAACCTTTCGGATCTTTATCCATCAAATCACGTATGGAGTACAGCTGTACCCCTATATTTTGCAATGGATTGTCACTGACAGCACCCGTTTTATTTTGACAAGATATCAAGTTGGGCATCAGATAAGCTGCCGAAAGACCTATTCCAGCTTGCTTTAAAAATTGACGGCGAGAATTGTTCATCATATAACTGATTATGTGTTAGTGTACAATGTACAATTATTTTGTTCAAAAATCAATAAAACATGGTGGAATATTTTTGTGAAAGGATAATATTGAATTATCAGAAAACAAGAAAGAGCTTGTGTAAAAAGTTAAAACAAACCCGCTGAAAATTGCACATTTACTAAAGGGAGGGGGGAGGATACAAACAGCAATAAAAAAAACGAGGATGTCGAAGCTTTTGAACATCCTCGTTTTGTGTGTTTAAGAATAAGGACTTAAACAGTCATGATATCTTTTTCTTTCAGTTCAGACAGATTATCAACTTTTACAATGTATGCATCAGTCAATTTTTGGACCTCCCCTTCAGCGGTTTTGATTTCGTCTTCTGAGGCACCATCATTTTTTAATTTTTTGATGGACTCATTGGTGTCTTTGCGGATGTTACGGATACCTATACGGCCTCTTTCAGTCTCTTCCTTTATTTTTTTCACCAAGTCACGTCTTCTTTCTTCTGTCAAAGGCGGGATATTCAAACGGATCACAATACCATCATTCTGTGGGTTGACACCAAGATTAGCATCCGTAATTGCTTTTTCAATTGCGTTGATGAGCGATTTTTCCCAAGGTTGGATGACAATAGTCCGAGCGTCAGTAGTATTGATGTTAGCTACTTGTGAAAGTGGAGTAGCACTACCATAATAATCGACTGAAATACCATCTAACATAGATGGAGAAGCTTTACCGGCACGAATTTTTGTTAATTCTGACTCCGTGTGAGCAACTGCTTTGGACATCTTGTCTTTACAATCGTCCAATTCAATTGAAATTAGTTCGTTCATATAAGATTACGTTTTTTACAGATATTAATTATTTTACCACAGTTCCAACATGTTCACCATTGGCAAGTTTCAATAAATTGCCGGGTTTGTTCATGTCAAATACAATGATTGGTAATTTGTTTTCTTGACAAAGGGTAAAGGCAGTCATATCCATTACATTTAATCCTTTCTCGTATACCTCCGTGAATGAGATTTCTTCGAATTTTGTTGCGCTAGGATCTTTCTCTGGGTCAGCAGTATAGATACCATCTACACGTGTTCCTTTTAGTACAGCATCCGCGTTGATTTCAATTGCGCGCAAAGAAGCTGCTGTATCCGTTGTGAAATATGGGTTTCCGGTACCAGCTCCGAAAATAACAATACGGCCTTTTTCCAAGTGGCGTACAGCTCTTCTGCGAATGAATGGTTCACAGATCTGCTCCATCTTGATAGCCGTTAGCAAACGTGTCTTTTTCCCTACTTTTTCAAGAGCATCTTGAAGTGCCATACTGTTGATTACAGTGGCAAGCATTCCCATATAGTCTGCTTGAACACGGTCCATCCCTGATTTTTCAGCACTCAAACCGCGGTAAATGTTACCACCACCGATAACAATTGCTATTTCTAAACCTTGATCGTGAATTTCTTTGATATCATTAGCGTATTGTGATACACGGTTAATATCGATACCATAGCTTTGGTCACCCATTAAGGATTCACCGCTAAGTTTTAATAAGATACGTTTGTATTTCATAATTGTTTTTTTGGAAATTTTCCAAAGGTCAAAGATAAAATTTTTTTTTCAACCCTTAAGGTCAAAAATGATATTTATTGCGCTTTTGTTGTTTGATCCATCACTTCGCGGTAATATTGTTCGTATAAAGGCATGATATTGGACAATTGGAATTTTTTTGCATGATTTAATGCTGCTTCTTTAAATTTCTCCAATCTGTCAGCATCTTCCAAAATATAGATCGCATTCTTGGCCATATCATCCACATCGCCCACATTGCTCAAAAATCCCGTTACACCGTTTTCATTCAGTTCGGGCAATCCACCTGTATTGGATGAAACAACCGGAACCTGGCAAGCCATTGCCTCTAGGGCCGCCAAACCAAAGCTCTCGGAGCTCGAAGGCATCAAGAAAAGGTCGGAAACGGACAAGATTTCTTCAACAGCATCCTGTTTACCTAAAAAACGAACATCCATACATACATCCAATTCTCTGGACAGTTCCTCCGCGTTGCGACGTTCAGGACCATCACCAACCATTAATAGTTTGGAGGGGATGACATCATGTACTTTCTTAAATATACGGATGACGTCTTCTGTATTTTTTACTTTTCTAAAATTGGAAGTATGAACCAAGATACGCTCATTGCCCGGAGCAATCGCTTTTTTGAAATGGGAGCGGTCCCTGTTGCTGAATCGATCGAGATCGATGAAGTTGGTAATCACTTTAATATCTCTAGAGATATCAAAATACCGGAGTGTCTCATCTTTTAGATTTTGTGAAACTGCGGTTACACCGTCTGACTGATTGATAGAGAAGGTGACGACAGGACTAAAGCTTTTATCTTTTCCAACCAGTGTAATATCTGTACCATGGAGAGTGGTTACCACAGGAATATTAATACCATAAGTCGTCAGTAATATTTGTTTTGCCATGAATGCAGCTGAAGCATGGGGAATGGCATAATGCACATGGATCAGATCCAGCTTCTCAAAACGTACGACATCAACCAGTTTACTGGCCAGCGCTGATTCGTAAGGTAAAAAGTCAAAAAGTGGATATTGAGATACTGCAACTTCGTGGTAATAAAGGTTTTCCGAAAAGAAATCTAGGCGTGCAGGTTGTCGGTAGGTTATAAAATGGATCTCATGTCCATTGGCTGCCAAAGCCTTTCCTAATTCCGTTGCCACAACACCACTGCCACCAAACGTGGGATAACAAACAATGCCTATTTTCATCTTTATGAATTGATTTTTAAAGCAGATGAAGCAACCAGATTTAATCAGCCTTTATTGAACGGAATAAATCAAGATGGTTTCATCTCTAATTTTTGTGTTGCAAATTTCGACTATTTATGCCTAAAATAACAAAAACCAATTGCCATAGTTTTGTGAATTTTTTGATTACTTAAAAAGCATTATCTTTAAGTAGACATTTAAGCGGTATATGGACAATTTTATCAGTGCTATCTCAGGGCAACAATTCCCTTTGGAACAACGTATTTTGGGAGCTTCTATTCGACAACCCATTTTTAAATTAATCCGGAAGGAATATCCAAATTTTGGGAAAGATAAATATATTGCCGCGACAGAACTGACACGGTTTAAGGAAGCTTATATTACTGAATTTTTAAAAGATGAGTCGGGACAACTCAGCCAACTGGATCAACAAGTTATACAGAGCTTTAAGGACAATAAGGTCATTAGCGCTAGCATGGATAACGATGGAGCAACAGCAGCCTCAGTAGGTGAACGTGTCGCAGACAAAGTCGCTGAATTTGGAGGAAGTTGGACGTTCATTATTTCTTTCGTTGTATTTTTGCTGATCTGGATCGCGGTCAATATGTATTGGTTAAATAATAAAGGTTTTGACCCTTATCCATTTATTTTGCTTAATCTGATCTTGTCCTGTGTGGCTGCGCTGCAGGCCCCGGTGATCATGATGAGCCAAAATAGGCAAGAAGCCAAGGATCGCGAGCGGGCGCGGAATGATTATATGGTTAATCTGAAGGCCGAGCTTGAAATCAGGGAACTACATGAGAAAATTGATCACCTCATTATTAGAAAAGAGCAGGAACTCGTTGATGTGCAGCGTGACCAAGTAGAAAAATTGGGCTTCCTGTTGCAGAAAATGGAAAAAATAGAAGAAGCGTTTAAAAACAAATGAATATAACAGGATTAATAGGGGAGCTGACCTTTAAATTTTCAAGATCGGGAGGAGCAGGGGGACAACATGTTAATAAGGTATCCTCTAAAGTTACCCTACAATGGAATGTGGAGCAGTCTGCAATTTTTTCGGTAGAAGAAAAGGCTGTGGTGGCTGAGAAGCTTTCGAATCGTATCAATAAAGAGGGAGTATTGCAATTGGAATCGGATACGGACCGCTCACAAGTACGAAATAAAGAAATAGCCATAGGTCGTTTTCTTAACTTATTGAAAGATGCGCTTGTGCCCTCCAAACCAAGAAAGAAAACCAAAATACCTTATTCCAGTGTGCTAAAAAGATTGGATCGGAAGAAGCAACAATCCCAATTGAAAGCTTCACGTAAACGAAGTTTTGAGGATTAATTCGTTATCAAAAAGTGTTTGGTTAAATTTTATTATATTAATAATCAATGTTTTGTGTATATAACTAAAGAAATAGTTGTAAAACTATTTCTTTAGTTATATACTTGTGTTGTAATCGATTACAACAGTACTGTTAATAATAAGGAGTTATGGAAGATTTTAAAGAATTGACTAAAGCAGAAGAACAGATCATGCAGGAGCTTTGGGAAATGGAGCGTGGTTTTGTCAAAGATATCATTGACCGACTACCTGAACCGAAACCTGCTTACAATACAGTTTCAACGATAGTGCGTATTCTCGAAACCAAGGGTTTTGTGTCGCATGAGTCTTTTGGTAAAAGCCATCAGTATTTGCCGAAGATCTCAAAAGAGGAATATAAAAAAGGAATCACTGGTAAGTTGTTGAATAATTATTTTGATAATTCTCCCAAAAGTATGCTTTCTTATTTTCTGGAAGAGAATAAATTGGATGTCAAAGAATTAAACGATATTCTTTCGATCATCCAACAGAATAAATAATAACAACCACCTCTTATAAACTTTTGATTATGATTTACTTATTGATTGTCAATGTTTCATTGATTATCAGCTTTGCGCTCTATAGGCTGATTTTTCGAAAACTCACCTTCTTTCAATGGAATCGCGTCTATTTGATTGGGATGATATTTTTCTCGCTATTGGCACCCATCGGGATATTTATAGAATTACCGAAAGCAGAGATAATCGCGTACTCCATACCTATGGTGGATTTGAGTGGCTATATGGAGATCGCCATCAATAGCCCCAAAGAGCAAACAATTTACTTGATAGACATCTTGACTTATGTATATTGGCTAGGTGTTGCAATTGCTTTCACGTTGTTGCTATTTCGGGTGATAAAGTTGGTGCGTGCATTACGGGATGAACATGATTATCTAAGTTTCTCATTTTTCAATAAAATCATCATTGGAGAGTCTATCAAGGAGAAAAGTAGTATTGAATCACATGAGCGTGTTCATGTCGATCAGGGGCACTCTTATGATTTGCTTGTGATGGAGCTGTTGAAAATTTTCAACTGGTTTAATCCGATTTTATATTTCTTTCAAAAGGAGTTAAAGTTCCAGCATGAATGTATTGCCGACGAAATCTGTTCGACAGATAAGGTGGCCTATGCTGAAATGCTGGTCGCTCATGCGTTGCAGGTGGATCATTTACCACTGACGCATGAGTTTTCTAATCATTCATTTTTAAAGAAAAGAATTATGATGTTATTTAAGAATAAATCAGCACGGAAAAAGCGTTTGTTATATACCGCTGTATTGCCAATGCTGCTAGTTGTAGTTGGGTCTACACTGGTATTCAATACCACGCGTGCAAAGGATATTGTTTCAGATGTTGAAAGTTCGATCAATCAGGTGGAGTTAACAAGTCCAACGGAAATGTTAAAAGAGGAGGCTGGCTTCCTTACCAACAATAACGAGCTTCAATCAGATACAACTAAAAATAGAAAGCTTGCTGAAAGAAAACAGGCTAAATGGGATGCTGAGCGAGTTAGTGCGGATAAAGAGATGAAGGATAGAGACACTAGCCTCGATTCGCTTAACCCAAATTTCAATGCAATATTTACAGCAGTGGAGATTGTCCCAGAACCAACGGGTGGAATGGTAAATTTTATGAATTGGGTATCCACGAATTATACCTATTCTAAGGAAGCACTTGATAGGAAGTTGAATGGGATCATTGAAATTTCCTTTATTGTAGAAAAAGATGGAAGTCTTTCCGATTTCAACGTGAAGCGGGATTTAGGTTATGGAACCAAAGAAGCCGCCTTGGACTTAATGAAAAAAGCAAAAAAATGGAAACCGGGAATTCAAAATGGACGTCTTGTTCGTGTTGCCTATACTTTACCTATCCGTTTAAATCTAAGTGATGGGAAAGAAAATAAGGTAGTGCGCGGGACTCCAACTGGAAGTCCAGCTTTAGGACGAGAAGGACTTGAAAAATGGTTCGTCCAAAACTTTAAGTTCCCAAGAAAGGTTACCAAAGAAGATCTTGACCCTGTAATTCAAGCA
Source organism: Sphingobacterium sp. GW821-FHT03E03 (assembly GCF_059420745.1). Lineage (NCBI taxonomy): Bacteria > Pseudomonadati > Bacteroidota > Sphingobacteriia > Sphingobacteriales > Sphingobacteriaceae > Sphingobacterium > Sphingobacterium sp. GW821-FHT03E03. Next base: position 79,518 of record NZ_JBWKUH010000002.1, on the reverse strand, counting down.
TATTTAACAATTAATGCAGATGGTACCATCAAGTCGGTGTTAGCCAATTCGGATTTAGGACCTGCATTTGCAAAGGAGGCAGTCGCAATTTTAGAAAAATCCAGATGGATTCCTGCTCTTGAAGATGGAAAATCTGTGGAATCCATTGGCCTTTTCAGAATGAAGTTTACTCCTGATGGAGGCTATGTGAAAAATTATACCCGGGTCGATGTGAATTCGGAACCTGTGGGCGGGATGATTGACTATCGAGATTATGTCTTAAAGCATTATGCGCCTAATTCGACAGGGGAGGATGGAAATATTGTTGTACAGTTTATGGTTGAAAAAGATGGTGCGTTGAATAACTTTAAAGTAGTTAAAACACCAGATACAAAGGCGGGGCAGGAGCTTGTTAAATTGTTGCAGCGTGGAGCAAAGTGGAAACCCGGTATTCTTGATGGTAGTCCAATTAAAAATCAATATGAACTGACGTTAAGGGTAATGAAGAGGAATGCAGATCTTTATAATGTTTATCGTTGGGAGGGGGTAAAGGTGCAAAAGTTTAAATCGTAGGAGATCGATCGGATGTTTAGAAAAGAGAGAACATTGCTTGTATTTATTGTCCTGTTTCTGTGTTTTGTTTTATTGTCCTGCAAGTCCTATCAGGTTGTACCTAATGGTTATACGGTGGAAGGGGATGAATATTTTATCAATATTGATAAGGAACTCGCTGTATTTCTCGGGAATGATATTTTAAAGGAGGAAAATTGGGATGCGAATACCGGACCGATCAATGTGAGCAAGGTCAATGCCAAATACAAAAATGTACTCAAGCATCTAAATTACCAGGATACAGCTTACAAGGTATTATTTACAGGGAGACTGAAAGGGAAGTATAGCTATGATATGCTTGCTGTGATGAACAACTATCCGAATGTTAAAGGTCAGAAAAGTCATTTATTGGACTTAAGTACTTTCCAACGGGAGGAAAACAAGGAAGGGCGCTATTTCTACAGCATAAGTGAATTTAAAGGACAGCAGTTATTGCATTTTGTCATTCCGTTCAATGATCGGCTTTGGAAGGAAAAGATGGTCAGTATGATCTTTCTGCTTCCCACTGATTTTAATGATATAGCCTGGGCGAAGGATATTGTGCAATCCAATGTAGCGATGTATCGGGACCGCTATGTTTTTACGCCGAGCAGGACGGAGATACAATGCCCTGATGATGGCAGTCGTTCACATCTGGACTATAAGATTCCTGAAGAGAAGATTAATAAAACTGGATATATGCTGATGAAAGCATACGGAGAGGTTGACGGGAAGCGCACATTGGTAGTCTATCGGCTAATGAAACCAAATGATTTTTTTGGATCCTTCGTCGTTTGTAAAGGAGACTATGAAATTCTTTATACAACGCTGCAAGATAAAATCGTCTGGCAGACCAAAATCAATACAGAGAAGGATGTGGTATTCTAATTATTCTATTTTATGAACAAGTATTAAAGCCTTGGATTAATAATCCAGGGCTTTAAATTTATTTTTGAGCTGTAGAATTTCATGCTGAAGTTGCTCTACCTTATCCAATAGATGATTGGCCACCTGAATTCCTTGTGGATTTACTTCCAGGTCATAATATAGATTTGAGAAACGTTCGAGTTTCTTGAGTTCATCTTCGTCAATAAATTGTTCTTCTTGTTGTATGATAATGTGAATAAGGCCATACTCCTCCATGGTCTGCAGAAAAGTTGTTTCAACTTTTCTGGATTGGCAGAAATCAATAACTTTTATGAGTGTCGTTTTCATGAGATTATTGTTTTAAATCCTTCAGTTGCTGAAACAATGCTCTTTCCTCGTTGGAAAGATTGCTGGGCATTTTGATATTGAGGCTGACGTAGAGATCCCCAAATTCACTTTCTTTCCGATAGATTGGAAAACCTTTGCCTTTGAGCCGCATTTTTACACCGTTTTGACTTTCTGGTTTTACCTTTAATTTGATCTTACCGCCAAAGGTATCGAGTGTCGCCTCGCCCCCTAAAATAGCCGTATAAAGATCGATATCCAGCGAAGTATATAGGTCATTTCCCTGTCGTTTGAAGGTTGCATCGGGAGTGATATTGATTGTAATATACAGATCGCCCTTAGGGCCTCCGTTGATCCCGTCACTACCATAGCCTTTTAATTTGATTTTCTGCCCATCCTCTACGCCGGCATGGATTGTAATACGAATACTCTTACCATTGATATTAAAGGTTTGTTGATGGGTTGTATAGGCCTGTTGAAGGCTTAAACTCAATTCGGCATTAAAGTCCTGTCCGCGAAAAGTACTTTGCCTGCCACCGCCACGTCGGCTTCCAAACATCTGTTCGAAAAAATCTGAGAATTGGCCATCATCGAAATTTCCGGTATAATCTTGCGAACCGCCACTACCAGCAAATGGATTACCTCCAGCACCAAATGGGTTGCCGCCACCAGATTGGGATTGTCTGTATTGTTGCTGCGCTTTTTCATATTCCTCCCCATGCTGCCAATGTTCGCCATATTGGTCATACTTTTTGCGTTTTTCTGGATCGGACAATACCTCATTTGCTTCATTAATCTCCTGAAAACGCTGTTTTGCCTCATTATCATTCGGGTTTACATCAGGATGGTATTTACGCGCTAATTTGCGATATGCTTTTTTGATATCATCTGCCGAAGCTGTTTTATCAATGTTAAGCACTTTATAGTAATCTACAAAAGCCATATGTATTTTGCTGTCTTGTAATAAATATAACAAATTTTTAAGCGGTTTGTTCTGCTTGTCAACCAAAAAAAAGGAAGTCCCAGGGTTTGATATCTGGGACTTCCTTTTTTGCGGTAAATTTGATTTGTTATTCTTTATTACTATCAATAATTAATCGCCCATCTCTATTGGCGATCTGCCATGCCGTGAAAAAGACCAACTTCTCCCGTTTGACCATTAATGGGAAATCAATTCTGTCATAGGTGTCGGCGGGTGTATGGTAGTCGGGATGAAGGCCCGAAAAATAGAAGATCGACGGTATACCTTTCTTTGCAAAGTTATAATGGTCTGATCTGTAATACAGACGCATTGGATCCTTTGGATTATCATACATATAATCTATTTCCAGTTTGGTGTTTTTTTCATTTTCATCTTTATTGATCTGATAAAGTTCAGAACTCAGTTTATCTGAACCGATCGCATGGATATAGTCATGATTACCCTTGAGGTGCTTATCATCTACACGGCCAATCATATCGATGTTGATACAGGCAACAGTATTTGCCAGTGGAAAGATTGGATTTTCGGTATAGAATTTAGAACCTAGTAAACCTTTTTCTTCAGCCGCATAGGTTATAAACAGGATACTGCGTCTTGGGCCATTACCAGCGGCTTTTGCACGGGAAAAACTGCGGGCAAGTTCCAGCACAGCGGTTGTTCCGGAGGCGTTGTCGTCAGCACCAAAAAAGATGTTTCCTTTGGAATCTTTGCCATCGTGATCGTAATGTCCACCAATGACAACAATTTCGTCTTTTTTGTCGGTTCCCTCCAGGTATCCCAGGATATTCGGGTCAGCTAAAGGTTTAGCATTTGTACCGAAGTCGGCCTTGAAATTGGTGTTAATCGCAAAAGAATTTGCTTGTCCAGAGCGGTTGATTTTGCCGACAACAGCGGCCAGATTTGTACGTGCAAGATTAAAGATATAATTCGCAGCATGATCCGTTATGTTGACGACTGGGATCATGGGCGATTTTTCGGGTGCGGGCTGATCTATAGCCAAGTTATAACGTCCTTCTGTCGCGCGGTCTCCTGCCTCTTCAAGCAATTGGGATAGCTGGCTGTTGACAGCTAATATCAATTTTGGTTTCTTCTTGAGAATTTCCTTAATTTTCTTATTCCTGCTCGTCGACCAGTCAGATGGAGTCTTCTTCCCGGTGATCCATGAATTTCCCTTATCATCCGTAGGTTCACTTTCGTTCAATAACAGGACAACTTTATTGGTCAGGTCTAAGCCCGTGATATCGGAATACTTTGGATCATCAATTCCATAGCCAATGAATATTATTTCGTTGCTTTCAAAAAGTTTCTCTTCGTTGTTTCCAATGACAAAAATATCCTTCCCATTTTGAAAAGGCCGGTCATTGATCGTAAACTGTTTGACCTTAAAACTATTATGTATAAGCTGTAGGGGCTGGAAATACGATCCATTTACAGGTGCTGAAAGTCCATATTTTTTGAACTCATTTGCGATATAATCCGCGGCCAACTGACCGCCTTTCTGTCCTGTTCCTCTTCCTTCAAAGTCCACCGAAGCAAGCGTTCGTAGATGCTTTTGTGTCGATTCTACAGTGATTTCATTTGCATATTTGGTATTGACATCCTGTGCCTGAGCACAACTCACCACAGAAAACGCTACCCAAATCAGGTTATGTATTTTCTTCATTTCGTATTTAGTATGTAGTATTGCCTATCGAGATCCTGGTGCTGTAAGCTTTGGCGCTGCGCTATACGCAATACTTTGTTATTGTTTAAAATAATATAAGATGATCACTGAATAACAATTAGCAATTGACACAGCGTATTATTATGTTCATAACAATATGATGTGATAGCAATGCTAACCTTTACCACCTTAGATCAGTACACAATATAACTAAAAAAGCGGATGAAAAGTATATTCTACCCTTCATCCGCTTCTTAAAATATGTTAATTTATTAACAGCTGCAAGCTATTTTATTGACACGATTGGCATGACGTCCACCTTCAAATTCGGTTGTCATAAAAGTTGATACGATCTTTTTAGCGAGATCAAGATCGATAAAACGGGCTGGGACACATACGACATTGGCATCGTTATGTTGACGTGCTAATGCAGAAATTTCTTCCAACCAACAGATTGCGGCACGGATATTTTGATGTTTATTGGCTGTGATCGCAACACCATTGGCACTGCCACAGATCAATACACCAGCATCAGCCTCTTTATTCTCTACCGCCGTTGCGACCGGATGTGCAAAATCTGGGTAATCGACTGAATCTGGGGAGTTTGTTCCAAAGTCGGTTACTTCATAACCCAATTCATTTAAAAAGCTAACCAATGCTGTTTTGTATTCAAAACCTGCATGGTCACTTCCAATCGCAATTTTCTTTACACTGCTCATTTCTATTTTTATTTTATTTTTCTTGTGCTAATTTTTTTCTTTTGACATCCGCGGAGACCATGATACTTATTTCATATAATAAGAACATCGGCGCAGCAACGGTCAACATGGTGATAATATCTGCAGAAGGTGTAATTACGGCTGCTATAAGCAAAATAATTACTGTTGCATAACGACGGCTGGCACGCATAAATTCGGGCGTCATAATACCTATTTTAGACAGAATAAATACCATGATTGGCAGCAGGAATACAATCCCACAGCCTAATGTCAATGTCGCAATAGTAGATAGGTAGTTGTCTATCGTAATCTGGTTGACGATTTCATCACTTAAGGATACATTCGCTAGGAAGTTGATGGATAATGGTACGACAATATAGTATCCGAAAAGAGCGCCCAAAACAAATAATACTGTAGCGTAAAATACAAACCCCCGGGCAGAACGTCTTTCTACGTCTGTCAATGCAGGTTTTACAAACAACCAAATTTCGAAAAGGAGATAAGGGAAACCCATCATCAAAGCCATCAACAAGCAGGAGTTGATCTGGAGCATAAATTGCCCCGCCAATTCCGTATTGATAATATTAAAAGGTATCTTCTTGACACAGAAATCAGCTAAATTGAATACCTCAGCGGCTTTACACATCATACGATAGGTCCAAAAATCCAGATTTTTGGGACCCATGATAATATCTTTAAAGACAAAATCGTAGAATGTGAACGCGATACCTGCAAAGATACAGATGGCGATAGCCGAACGAACCAAATGCCATCTTAAGACCTCAAGATGGTCAAAGAAAGACATCTCGGCTTCTATATTCTTCCCTTTATTTTTGATAGCTTGTATTAGATCTTTCGAATTTGGTGTACTCATAAAAATTGTTTGGAAACAAAAATACCATTCTTATTGTAAAGAATGGTATTTTTTATGTATGTAAAGATAATTTTATTTAATCTTCTACAGGATATTCAGTTAGGTCAAATGTTTCCATGAACTTTGTTGTGAAATTGCCTGCTCTAAAGTTAGGGTCACGCATTAATCTCAGGTGCAAAGGAATGGTAGTTTTGATGCCTTCAATCACAAACTCGCTCAATGCACGCTCCATGGTACAGATCGCTTCCTCACGTGTTTGTGCAACAGTGATCAACTTAGCGATCATAGAGTCATAGTTTGGCGGAATGGTATAGCCTGAGTATACGTGTGTATCTACGCGCACGCCATGACCTCCCGGAGAGTGAAAGTTAGTGATTCTTCCCGGTGAAGGGCGAAAATTGTTGAACGGATCTTCTGCATTGATACGACATTCGATCGCGTGCATTTCCGGTTCATAATTTTTTCCGGAGATCGGAATGCCAGCAGCAACCTTGATCTGTTCTTTGATCAGATCGAAGTTGATCACTTCTTCTGTTACGGGATGCTCTACCTGAATACGGGTATTCATTTCCATAAAGTAGAAGTTGCGGTGTTTGTCAACCAAAAATTCGATTGTACCGGCACCTTCATAGTTTACGGCTTTTGCACCTTTCACAGCAGCTTCACCCATTTCAGCTCTTAATTCAGGCGTCATAAATGGTGAAGGGGATTCTTCGATCAATTTTTGGTGACGGCGTTGGATCGAGCAGTCACGTTCTGACAAGTGACATACTGTACCAAACTGATCACCTACAATCTGGAATTCAATGTGACGGGGTTCCTCAACATATTTTTCAAGGTAGATACCATCATTACCAAATGCAGCAGCAGATTCAACACGAGCAGAGTCCCAAGCTGGTTCAAACTCTTCGTCTTTCCAGATGATGCGCATACCACGACCACCACCACCGGCCGTAGCTTTGATAATAACAGGGTAACCTATTTCATTAGCCAATACGATACCTTCTTTTACGTTTGAGATCAAGCCATCTGATCCCGGTACAGTAGGTACACCAGCCTTTTTCATGGTATCCTTCGCACGGGACTTATCGCCCATTTTTTCGATCTGCTCAGCGGTAGCACCAATAAATTTGATGCCATACTCTGCACAAATTGCCGAAAAACGTGCGTTCTCAGACAAAAATCCATATCCTGGATGAATAGCATCTGCATTTGTCAATTCAGCCGCAGAAATAATATTCGGAATGTTTAAGTAAGAATCTTTACTCGGTGGAGGGCCAATACAAACCGCTTCATCAGCAAATCTTACGTGTAAGCTGTCTCGATCTGCGGTTGAATACACTGCAACACTTTTGATACCCATCTCACGGCAGGTACGGATGATGCGCAGGGCAATTTCTCCTCTATTTGCAATTAATATTTTTTTAAACATTGTCTTGAATTATGAAGTTTACAAAAATGTAGCCCTTTGGAGGCTACATAGTATTCATTTACGTTTGTAAATTACTTAGGCTCAACTAAGAATAATGGTTGGTCATACTCAACAGGTTGAGCATCCTCTACCAAAATCTTAACGATTTTACCAGAAACTTCAGATTCGATTTCGTTGAACAATTTCATCGCTTCAACAATACACAATACATTACCTGTATTGATATCATCACCAATATTAACGAAAGATGGTTTACCAGGTCCCGCTGAACGGTAGAATGTACCGATCATTGGTGATTTGATTGTAATCAAGTTCGCATCAGCGCTAGCAGCTGGTGCCGCAGGTGTAGCTACCGGAGCTGGAGCTGCAGCTTGAGCAACAGGTGCAGTAGCAATTGGTGCTACAGCTGGAACAGAAGCTGTTACATACGTAGGCTCTTGATTTGTCTTTATTGTAATTTTAAAATCTTGCTCTTCAATCGAGACTTCATTCACACCTGATTTTGAAACGAATTTAATCAAGTCTTGAATTTGTTTGATATCCATACCCATAGTATTCTAGGTTTTGTTTGTTTCTTAAAAAATTCTAACTGTCAAAAGTAATAAATTATACCATAAAATGGACAATTAATACGCCCATTTTAAATAGATGGATCCCCAGGTGAAGCCACCACCGAAAGCAGCAAGGATCAGGTTATCTCCTTTTTTCAATTGAGATTCCCATTCCCACAAGCATAGAGGGATTGTTCCACTAGTTGTATTTCCATATTTTTGGATGTTCACCATCACTTTTTCTTCCGGAAGACCTACACGTTCTGCTGTTGCATCGATGATACGTTTGTTGGCCTGATGTGGTACCAACCAAGCAATGTCTTCTGACTTCAAATTGTTTTTCACCATGACATCATGAGCAACATCAGCCATATTTGTCACTGCAAATTTGAATACTGTACGGCCTTCTTGGTAGGCATAATGTAATCCTGCGTCAACAGTAGCATGTGAAGCAGGGTTTAATGAACCACCACCTTTAATATTGAGGAATTGGCCACCAGAACCATCTGTTTTCAAAATCGCATCCTGTATACCCAATCCTTCTTCATTTGGCTCCAATAACACACAACCACAACCATCTCCAAAAAGGATACAGGTATTACGGTCTTGATAATTGATTACCGATGACATTTTATCAGCACCGATGACAAGCACTTTTTTGTGCGTACCTGCTTTGATAAACTGTGTTCCGGTATTCAGTCCGAACAAGAAGCCCGAACAAGCTGCCTGTAGATCAAAGCCCCATGCATTTGTCGCTCCGATTTTATCGGCCAAAATATTTGCTGTAGCGGGAAACAGCATATCAGGTGTACTGGTACAAAAGATAATTAAATCGATATCCGTCGCTTCTATTCCTCTCTTTTTCAATAAACCCTGAACGGCAGGTACAGCAAGATCTGATGTAGCAAGTCCTTCGCCCTTTAAGATGCGTCTTTCTTTGATTCCTGTTCGTGATACAATCCACTCGTCGTTGGTATCGACCATTGTTTCCAACTCTTTGTTGGTGAGGATGTAATCCGGAACGTAACCATTTACAGCCGTAATCGCGGCATGAATCTTTGACATAAATATTTAATTGAAAATAGATCTGATGCTGTCAATGAATTTAGACTCGATCATATCTCTTGAAAATAAAACCATATTTTTAATGGCCTCAGGTGTTGAAATACCATGACCAATAATGACAGGAGCGTTAACTCCTAAGATTGGGCTACCGCCGTACTGCTCGTAGTTGAATCGGTCGAAGAAATCATCTTTAAAACCTTTTTTCAGGGTCACTACATAAAATGATTCTGCAAGTTTCAAGACCACATTGCCTGTAAATCCATCGCATACGTATACGTCGGCATGGTCACTGAACAGGTCGCGGCCTTCAGCATTTCCGATAAAATTAATCTTGTCGTTGGCTTTAAGTAGGGGGTAGGTAGAGGTTGTCAGGATGTTTCCTTTTTCTTCTTCTTCTCCGATGTTCAATAATCCCACTTTAGGGTTGGATACATTGAATACATGCTCGGCAAAGAGGCTGCCCAACATTGCAAATTGGTTCAGCATCTCTGGTTTACAGTCCGCGTTTGCACCGACATCCAGTAAGATCCCGAATCCTGATTTCAATTTTGGAACAATTGATGCTATGGCTGGGCGTAATACGCCTGGGATAGCTTTCACGCTGAACATCGATCCCACGAGCATGGCTCCGGTGTTACCGGCGGATGCGAATGAGTCGATTTCTTTGTTTTTTAAATATTCAAATCCCTTCGCAATACTTGAGTTGGGTTTTTGAGTTATTGCTTTGGTTGGATGTTCACCCATCGCAATGACTTCTGGAGCTTCCACATATTCAAAGTCAGATGAATTTCCTCCGGCTTGATCGATTAATTGTTTAGTCTCTTCAGTTTTACCAAAAAGGACTATTTTTTGGTCTCCAGTAAGCTGTTTTTGTGCTTCAATCGCACCTGTTATCGTTGCTTTAGGAGCATAATCTCCTCCTAAAATATCTAAACCAATCTTCATCCGTTATTATTTAGTAAATCAATAATACGCAAAAAACATCCCAAAATAAAGCAAATTTCTAAAATATTGCTTGTTTGGGATGTTTTGGTGTTATGAAAGGTTTACCTTAGACAACAGCTGTATTTTCAATGATCAATTTACCGTTGTAGTACAAGTTTCCGTCTACTTTGTAAGCACGGTGAGGTAAATGAACTGCGCCAGTTTCTTTACATACTGTCAAGCTAGGAGCTTCAGCTTTATAATGTGTTCTTCTTTTGTCTCTTCTTGATTTAGAAGTTTTACGTTTTGGATGTGCCATCTCGTATTTTTGTTTTAGTTATTTTTAATATTTCTTAATGCTTCCCAACGTGGGTCGATAATTTCTTCTTCTTTTTGCTCCTCTGAATCCGGCTCGCTTGTAAATAAAGCCAACATCTCAGGATCGCATTGTATGCCTTCTCCCTGCTCTTCACATTTCACGATATAGGGAACTGCCAAATTGATGTATTCGTACAATAATTCAGCTATATCCAACTCATGGTCGCTTTTTGATAAGATCAACACCTCTTCGGTATTGTCTGTCCAATCTTCATCCGTGAATTTGACCAATATCCGTTCTTGAATTGAAATCGGTGACATAAACTCTTTTAAGCAGGTATCACAAGTCAATTGAATCTCGCCTTGGATATCAAAATGCAAAATCAACAGGTTCTCCTGTTTTTGCAATTCAACTTCTGCTTTCAGATTGCCATCTTTTACAATCGAATGTTCGTAGCAGTCAAAGAACTTTTTATTAACGTCAAATTCAAAATTGTGCTTTCCAGCGTTGAGCCCCGAAAAGGGAATTCTGTATTGTTTTAGATGTTTCACAATCTTGCATTTGAGCCTGCAAAGGTATGTATAAAATCATTAGGATCGAAATATTTTTTTAAATATTCCAGTCGAATGCTTTATATATACATAGCGCACGACTTATTCATAATAATTTTTACCTAACTCTATCTTTTCGCGTCCATTTGCCATGCGCCATTTATTGGTGTCACGTAGCGAATAGGCGCAGCCGCAATATTCCTGCATGTAGAATTTCTCTTTTTTGGAGACTTCTAACATCCTTGCCGAACCGCCTTTCTTGCGCCAGTTGAACGTCCAGTACTCCATACCTTCATGGCGAGAAGCTGCACGTAAGCCACAGTCGTTGATCTGCTCCATGTTTTTCCAACGGGAAATACCCAATGAACTAGAGATCACATCAAAGCCATTAGCCGCCGCATATTCCGCTGTTTTCTCAAAGCGCATATCAAAACACATGGTGCAACGGATTCCTCGCTCAGGTTCCTGTTCCATGCCTTTAGCCAGATCAAACCAATGGTCTACATCATAATCCGCGTCAATAAAAGGGATATTATGCTTCTCCGCAAATCGAATGTTCTCCTCTTTGCGCAGATCATACTCCTTGCGTGGATGGATATTTGGATTGTAGAAATAAATCGTAAAATCGATATCCGAAGCAATTAATGCTTCCATGACTTCTCCGGCACAAGGTGCACAGCAGGAATGTAAAAGCAATTTTTTGCCTTCTCCCGGTAATGTCAACTTCTCCCGTACAAATTCCTTCTTTTCCATAATCGTATGTGATATCAAAAACAAAGGCAATTTTAATCAAAAAGTAGCGAAATGGCAAATTTTTCCGTTTTAGACATCATAATATCTGTCTAAAAGAATGAGATAAATTCATTGATATTCTGCATATATTAGTAGATTTGTATGTTTGACGCAATAAGCTATTTATAATAAAAAAATATGAAATTTTCATTTCAAACCTGTGTTATTGTATTATTCGCCAGTTTGATAGGCGTTGCTTCCTGTAAAAAATTGGACGATGAACCCGATGTTGGTGAAGTATCACTTGTTTCAAGATTGTATATTTCTTTCCGGGATTATCAACCGAATAGTTCTTCTATCAAGAATCTCTTTATTGTTGATCCTGCTGATACCAATAATCTGGATAATATCTATCAATATCTTTCTCCGACAAAGGGCGGGGGAGCGGTTATCTTTGATCCCAATGCGAAGGCAATTTTTCAGGCCAGTGAGGGATCCATTGCTCAGGATACCTTTATTCAGCGGATTTCTCTTGACAACGATGCTTACGGGATCCCCGGTAATGCAAGTGCACTTGGCTATACAGGGTTTAGAAACGTAAGAGGATTGGCCTATTACACCTATGCGCAACAAGTTGGTAATACAGGTTCAAGTGTGACCAATTTTCTGCTTGCGGCAACCGGCGGAAACATGTTATATGCGGTAAGCCGTCCGGAAGGAAAAGGCGGATCGACGGGAGGTTCCAAGATCATTGATAAACAGATTAGTCTCGGAAAAATTGTTCCAACTTCCTTGACCTTATTACAGGGAAATACAGATGATAAAAATGACAAACTGTTACTTGTAGGATTTGAAAGTGATGGTACAAGTAAGGGGAACGGTTTTGCTGTTTTTACATTGCTTAAACAAGAATTGATTGACAGGCCTCGGGATACGATTGTTGCGGAGTCAAGATTCGTACCGACACTGAAAGTCTATGTGCAAGGAAAAACAGGTTTAGGGGCTGTTTCTTATGCTCCCAACAAAAAGTTATTCGCCGTTGCAACAACAGAAAAGGAGGTCCTGTTCTTTAGAAATCCGAAGGAATTGTTTACTGGAACCGGAGAAAAAACTGTCCGTCCCGATTATGTGATCGGTGGTTCCGCTACTGGGTTGGAGGAGCCTACGGGAGTTGCCATTGATGATCGTATTGAAAATGGTAAATTTCTTTATATTTCAGATACGAAGAATAGGAAAATCAGCCGGTTTAAACTGGAGGATCAAGGAAATACAGCACCAGAATTAACAAAAACATATGGCACAATGACACCAAATTATATCTTTTTGGACGCCAGAGAAAGACCAAATTTTTAATTGATAAAGACTGTGTCAAGCAAGCAATTCGAACAGTTCTCTGATTTCCTGTTGCTTGCCTGAACTTTCATGTGCTTCATACGCTGACAGGAGATTCCGCAAAGCGCGCTTCATGATAGTCACATTGTCGCAGGGAAATGTAAATTCCCTGTCCGGACCTAGGTTTAACTGCTTCAGGAACGAATTAACATCACTTTTTTGCATGATCTGCCCACGGTTAAATGCATTGATGTAAAACAAAACATTTTCATTTCCTTCCTCATCCGATTCCATGTAAGCCAGAATAAAATGCTTGGGTAAATTGATCCCATAGATCGGGATATCCAGTTTTTGCGCAATAATGCTATAGATACAGGATAAGGTCAACGGATTCCCCTGCTTCGTGTCCAAAACCTGACCGATATAGGAGTTTTGCGGATGGTGATAATCCTTTGTGTTGCCAGATAGTCCAAAGGAACCAAATAACACATGGTTCAGCAGGTTCACCTTCTCCAATGGACTCATATCGTATTGTAGTCCGCGCCACACTTCTGTTTTCAGATCTTCGATCTTCAACACGATTTTATGGTCTTCGTAAGAAGGATATTGATAGTTATTGAGGATGATAAGTCCTTCCAGTAGATTGAAGGAATTGCTCAGATTCCAGATCTGCAATTCATTTTTGGTCTGGTCGAATTGAATTTCATGAATAATGTTTTCCAGCCGCCCCTGGACTCTTGGATCAAAGCTCGACTCCCAAAATTTTTCCAAATAAGGAACAATTTCAGGACCTTGGCTTTTTAACTGATGCTCCACTTCCTGAATAATCTGTTGATCAGTATCGTCCAACAGGAATATTAACGATTTCAGCTCTCTCTCATTCATCATAACGAAGTTAAAAAAATGAATTGAGAAATGATACAAAAAAATCCCTACAGTATTCATGTACCAGGTAGGGATTATTCAGGTTAAATTGGTATACAATTATTTGAGCTGGCCATCCAGCATATTGACAATTCTTTTGCCGTACTCCGCATTTTTTTCGGAGTGGGTAACTTGTATGATTGTGACACCGTCATCATTCAATTGTTTGAACAGTTCCATGATCTCTTCGCCTTGTTTGGAATTGAGGTTACCCGTCGGTTCATCTGCCAACAGGAGTTTCGGAGATCCCGCCAATGCGCGAGCGATACCAACGATCTGTTGTTGCCCACCGGACAGCTGAGCCGGAAATAGATCTTTCTTTCCCACAATACCAAAGCGGTCAAGCATATCGGCCACAATGGCTTTACGCTCTTTGCTGGAAATGTCTTTATAGATCAGTGGTGTTTCTATATTTTCATATACTGTTAATTCATCCAGTAAATGGTAAGCCTGAAATACATATCCAATATGAGATTGGTAGAGTTGCGACCGTTTTTTTGCTTTCATCTCCAATACATTTTCATCCATAAAGATATATTCACCTTCATCCGGTTCGTCCAGCATACCGATAATATTCAACAGGGTAGATTTGCCTGAACCCGAAGGGCCCATAATGGATATGAAATCACCTTCTGCTATATCTAAACTGACATCTTTGAGAACAAATGAGCGTGTACCACCTACGTTATACCACTTGAATAAATGTTTTAATTGTATCATTTTCTAGTATTGAGATTTTAGTATTGAGTATTGAGATTTTGGTTGTACAAGCCTGGGCTTACCTTGTATCTCTTTTTTATTTTGTCTTTTAATTTTTACTTATTCATCCCGTAGGCTATCTACCGGATTTGTTCTTGCAACTTTCAACGATTGGAAGCTAATGGAAATCAATATTAAGATAAATATGCAAAATATCGGGATCAAAAACGACCACCATTGTATATTGACATGATATGCAAAATTGGACAGCCATTTGTCCATGAGTAAATAAGCTACAGGAAGGGCAAGGCCGATACCTATCAGAAATAGCTTGAAAAGCGGTTTATTTAATTGGACAAAGAGCAGCTGTGCCGAGGCACCGAGTACTTTCCGGATACTCATTTCTTTTTTGCGCAATGCTGCCTGATAAGCGGCCATGCTGAACAGGCCCAATGCGGCGATAATAACCGAAAGGCTCGTGAAGCTATTAAAAGCAAGCTGTAGTTCTTGTTGTTTCTTATGCTGCAAAGCATATTGCTGATCCATAAAAGAGTAGTCTAAAGGCAGATCTTTTGCAGATGTATTTTTTGTCCATTCTTTCTTGACTGTCTCAATTGCCTGATCAACCATTCCAGATCTTGTTTTCACCATAAGCGTCGTCTGAATGCGCATGCTCCCGCACTCATTTTTAAAAGAATAGAGGGTAGGTTGAACGGCATTTTCAAAACCATAGGCCTTACTATCTTTGACTAGGCCAACGATCTCGAAGTCTGTGTCACAGCCACTAATTTTCGTGCCAATGGGATTCGAAAGTCCCAAACTTTTAGCAGCAGATTCATTGATGACCGCATAGTTGGAAAGGGAATCACGGAGTAACTGATCCATTGACAGATTGATATTCCCTTGTAGATTGGGGATATTTAATGTTTTGAAATAGCCTGGATCGATACCGACATGCGCAAAAGAAATATTCTTTTGTGCATAGGAGAACTCCATTTTGGGAGGTTGTTCCCCCTCTCCCGGGATATTTGTTGCAGAAGCCACTGCAGCAATGCTCGGATCATTTTCTAATCGCCGTTTCAATTGGTAGAAAGAGCCATCAATTTTGTTGTCGTAATACATGCCCACTCCCTTGAAATTGACCACTTGCGCTGGCTCAAACCCTTTATCTGTATGCTGCATGTACTGAAGCTGGGTCCTAATGACCAGCATACCTGAAATAAACAAAATCGCCATACTGATCTGAAAAGTTAGTAAGGCATTTCGGAATGTTCCTTTTTTTAGTATGGAAGTTAATCCGCCTTTGAGCAGATTGACGGATTTGAAACCTGAAAGAACTATGGCAGGGTATATTGCGGAAAGGATCGTTGTTAATAGTACAGCGACACAGAGCTGGATAATGGTTTCAGAACTTAAAATATAATTTCTGAGATCATCATTGAACCATTTCTGTAATATATTGCCCGTAAGCGCCACGGTAATTAAACTCAATACTGCCGCACCGCTGGTGAGTATAAATACTTCCAGTGATAATTGTCTGACAATAGCCCAACGCGAACTTCCCAATATTTTTTTAAGCGCAAGTTCTTTCAGACGTTGATCGGCTTGCGCCATAATCATATTAGCAAAATTGGCGGATGCGAGCAGGAGTATCAACAGGGAAAGAATACCGATAATCCATGTCATGATATAGGCGGTGTTACTTCCGGTTTTTGGCCGCAGGTGCAAGTTAGCCAATGGATCTAGGTAGATCTTTCCCTTGGCATAACCGGAAGAGCGTATTTTATCTTTTGGTGCGATTTCCTTGTGGTAGATTGTGTTGATCTGATCGTTCAACTTAGCGATATCTGTACCCGGTCTGACCTGAATAAAAGTCTGGTATAAAAAAGGATTATTTTCAGCAAAGATATCCTGTAGTTCACGGATAAAAAGAAGATCGTAATCAATCATGGATAGACCTTGCTTTTTGATGGTGCCATAAATCGTCTCGCGCATACCCAGATCAAGGCTCATAGACGGAATGGAATGGGGGCTGTCAAATGTTAAATCCTCCTTTTTGAAAAGCAGTTCCGCAATAGGACTTTTGACCATGGTCGCATCCTTTTGATCTTTGTTTTTGTAGAGTGGTCCGTTGGCATTTTCTACCTGAAAGATCCGGGCAGAAGAAGAATCAATTAATGCGGTATTTTTGATAAGTACCGTCTTCTCCCCAAAGAGCGGGTAGCTACCATAGTTGTAGACCATTTTTCTACCGGCATAGACGATATCTGGTAAATTCTGTTTTAGCAACGGAGCCAGGGAAGGAGAGGTTTCGTCTGTAAAAGCACCTTCGACTTCCAGACCAATTTGATAGATTTCCTTATAGTTTGGATTCCATTTATCAAAGCTTGTTTCCCGATTGATGTATTGATAGGAAAGGATAAAACCGGTAAAACCAAGCGTCAGTCCGATAATGTTCAAGAACGTGAACCCCTTATTTTTTAAGAGTTTACGCCAAGCCAGTTTGAAATCATTTTGTGCCATGCAATAAAAAATACAATCCCCTTGCCATTGTTTTAATGCTTTTATTATGAGTTTGTTAGGTGGCTTTGTTTCGTTTTTGATGTTCGATTTCGGACAGTTTTCGTTCGCAATCGAACATTTATCCCCCTCTTAGCCATTGGTTCATTGCCCACCACGCAACAGGCAAGGCAATGACCAAGGCAACAAACACCAATTTTTAAGATCTTCTGACTTTACTCATCCCTTAGACTATCGACTGGATTGGTTCGGATAGCCTTCCATGTTTGATAACTAATGGTACCTAAGGCGATGAGGACAGCGCCCATACCCGCCAGAATAAAGTATATCCAGTTGATATCTATTTTATAGTTGAAGTCTCTTAGCCATTGGTTCATTGCCCACCACGCAACAGGTGAGGCAATGACCAAGGCAACAAACACCAATTTTATAAAGTCTCCAGACAGCAGTTTCAGTAATCTGAGGGTACTCGCGCCAAGTACCTTCCGTACACCGATTTCTTTTGTCCGCTGTTGTGTCACATAGGTGGCCAGTCCAAAGAGACCAAGGGCTGCCACAAAAATGGCGACGATAGCAAAACAGCTGAATATATTTTTCGTCCGTTCAACATCTTGATAAAGGGAAGCAAAGCCCTCATCCAAAAAGCTGTAATTGATTTTTTGATTAGGTGAAAATTTATTCCATACAGTGTTAATCCCGTCCAGGGTCTGCTGTAGGTTTTCGGGCTTAACTTTAATAGAGAGGAGTGATGGATAACCCCGCAGTACCATACATAGACCAGCGTACCCTTTACCCTTCAGTGACTCAAAAATAAAATTGTCCACGACACCAACGACTGTCCAGGTATTGCCATTGGTTATTTTTGCCCCGATCGGATTTTTTAATCCCAGGTCATCCGCCAATTTCTGGTTGATGATCGCAGCGGTACTGTCCGTGGCCATTTTGGGATCGAAATTTCTACCCTTGGTCAATTGTAATCCGAAGGTAGAAAGATAATCCTGGTCAATCTCCCAGAACTGTCCCTGTGTCGCCATATCGACCTCTCGTCTACCTTCATTCCAAAAGGGATTACCATTTCTTTTGGCACCATCAATGGGGACAGGGAGAAAATCACCTAGGGAAACGGAGCTGACATTTGGAATGGACTTTAATTCATTCTTAAGACTAGGGATCTGATTTCCCAATGTACCCACGCCACGCAGGACAATCACCTGTTCCTTTTTAAAGCCCAGGTCTTTTTCCAGGATATAGCGTATCTGCTGATTGGTCACCAGGGCGCTTACAATAAGGATGATGGAAGTTGCAAACTGAAAAATAACAAGACCATTTCTGAATAACGAGGATTTGGCTCCGGTGGTCTTATTTTTCAAGGCAGCAATTGGTTTAAATCGGGATAGATACAAGGCTGGGTAGATTCCGGCCAAGCTGCCGATGAAAATTATCGCCACCAATAAAGATGGAAAAAAGTATATGGATGTCCAGGGAATCGTCAAGGACTTATTGGCGAGATTGTTGAATATAGGCAACAAAGACCAACTCAGCAATAGACCAATGAATAAAGATAATACACTATAGCAAATTGCTTCGAGCAAGAATTGTCCGATCAATGATGTCCTTGTCGAACCAATTGTTTTGCGGATACCGATTTCTTTGGCTCGTGTAGCGGCATTGGCCGTGGACAGGTTGATAAAGTTGATACAGGCTATCAGAAGAATAAATAACGCTACGGTGGCAAATGTCCAAACCAGACGGATATCGCCTCTATTAAGTGTACTGACTTTATCGTCTTCAATATCAGCAGACTTTAAATGGATATCCAGTGCATTTTGTAAGTTGATTTTTACCTGTTCGAATAAAGGATTGAGCTTTCGACCCGA
The DNA here is from genome assembly GCF_059420745.1 of Sphingobacterium sp. GW821-FHT03E03. Taxonomy (NCBI): domain Bacteria; kingdom Pseudomonadati; phylum Bacteroidota; class Sphingobacteriia; order Sphingobacteriales; family Sphingobacteriaceae; genus Sphingobacterium; species Sphingobacterium sp. GW821-FHT03E03. The sequence goes on along the minus strand of NZ_JBWKUH010000002.1, from coordinate 60,572 downwards.
TTTTTTGTATTCCGGCAAATAATGCTCTTTATAGTTCTTTAGGATCTCTTTTTCTGTTTGTTCAATGTTGGCCTGTGGTTTTAATTTAACGTAGACCGTATAATTATTGCTGAGCCATTGGTTTTGCTCGCCGGGATAGAAAGGTTCACCCGCAAGAGAGATAAAGAAGCTATAACCGGCCAGCGTAGAATTTTGAGGTATGTCTTCAATCACACCAGTGATGGTATATAGCTTGGATTTGTTATTGTTCAGATAGATGGTCTGTCCGATAGGATCAGTTTTGAAATATTTTTCCGCTTTACTTTTCGTAATGACCAATGTGTTGGGTTGATCTAATGCGTGAGCAAGTCTTCCTGAAATCATAGGTGTCGGAAACATGTCCAGAATAGATTGATCAACGTATACAAAACCATCATCGTAAAAGCTCTGCGGATTGTCGTTCAGGGAGAGCTGGTTGCTGCCCGCGCCAAACAAAGGATTGGGGAGAATGCGGCCCGTTTGTTCTATAGCTGGAATTTCAGCTTTAAGCGTTGGGGCAACGGGTGCCGAAAGTGACACCCAACGCTGTATCTTACCTTCGATCGGAAGCTGAACGACCAGACGATAAATTCGATCCATCGCTGGATAAAATTTGTTGTAACTGGTCTCCTGTTTGATATAAAGTACGATGAGAATACAGATTGCAATACCAAAAGCAAATCCTCCGATCTTTATAAAAGAATAGAGTTTATTTTTTGCCATATTTCGCCAAGCGATTTTAAGACTATTTCCTATCATAACAATACTTTTTTAAGGTCTTATTGATCCGTAATCGACCGGTCAATCTAGACATTAGACTGAAGTCAATTGTATTGCCACTTTATTAAGTTGCTGGTTTATAGGTTTTTGATTTATTTATTGGATTTTATTTCTGTACGATATCGAACAGTTTTACGTCCAATACCGCACAGATTATTCGTGCGATGTTATATCCCTTCTTTTTTTCAATATCCATAGGCATCAGATGATTTGTGCTAGCAATAATTATGTTCCCCAATATATTGACTTTGGCTTTATCTTTTCGAATGGTTCGGTTTTTCAGATTTTTATGGATGCAATTTATAAGAGGTACTGCTGAATTTGTATGAAATACGGCGAAACAATAGCATCTCGTAGCTTTTTGCTCAAAAGTGCATAAAATTACGAGATGCGGAACTTAATCCTCAATCTCTTTCAATTGAAGATGTTCACATAATTCGGACATCATTTTAGCAGGATCGGTATCGATAGCCAAAGCGATTAAATACATTTCATCCAAACGCAATTTGGATGTTTCGGTCATTGTTAATTCATTGATCCTGGCTTTACTTAGTCCTGTTCTGCGCGCAATCTGAGACTTATTTACAGACTTCTTCGCTAAAAATTCGCCTAGTTTGGTCATTGTGTTATCTTAATATTTCATCGTTTTGTATAGATAAATATATATAATGTTATTTTTATTTATACAAATGTTTTTATTTTTAGAATATTTTCTATTTCTTTGTATTGAAAATCTATATTAATTCAATGTGCCAATTATGAAAACAGCGAAAAATCAAAAAACAAAAGTGTATAGGAGAAGATGTGAAGAGTTAGATATACTAATCTATTATCGCATGCTGCTACAACGTATTTCGCGACACCTGTCACCCGAAGAAGTTTCCTTTTTAATGGGCAAACCATTGGATTTTATGACTGGAATTGAAACGTTTAAGATTAAATCAATTCTAGCTTTTGATTTATTTTCTATGTATCGTGTTTTAGAGGTAAATAGTATGGATTCCATGATGCCTTTTGGAGTAGAACTATCATCACAAAAAAACTTATATGAATTACATGTGACTACATTGGCTGACAGGGTTATTTACGACATGTATAAAGTTGATGTTGAGCAGGATCAAAAAATAATCGAATTTAAGTTAATCGATATCCGTCATGATATTGATCATTATAAAGTTTCAACAGCGGATGAGGTTGAAAAGATAAGGCTCTTTTTGAATGAGAAAATTGGTGCAGGATTTTTTAATGAAGAAAGACAACCGTATGAAATCCACGCACTGTGTTGTGTTGAACTCAAACAATACATGCAGCCTAAAAATCTGATGTTAGTTTTAGATGAATTGCTTCAAGGTAGCGAGGACGCAAGGATTGTTCGTCATCAAACTGAATACGGTTTCGGCTATGTTTTAACTGCACACGCAAAATCGACTGAAAATAAATAAGCAATTTTTAACTGTTCACTGTGAACAGCTAAAAATTGCATCAAAGATCCTAAGCCGTAGGTACACCAATTATAAACTTTCATTCCCAATCGGTTAATAATAGATACACTTTTTAGCTTCGATAACCTACGGCTTATTTTTTCTTATCATCCCGTAAACTATTGATGGGATTGATAAGGGCAATTTGAAATACATTATTCATCCCTTAATTTTTCAACAGGATTAAACCGGGTCGCCCGAAATACGATGAAGCCTACCAGTAGGCTAAGTATGCTCAGCAGTATGCCCAGTGGTAAAAGGTAGGTAGAAGCATTGATTTCTATCCGGATTATATAGTTCTGTAGCCAATGTTGCATCAGCATATAGCTAGATGGGACTGTAACCAAAACCGCCAATAGAAATATGCCATAGTATTCCTTTGAAAATAACAGCATCAAATGTGATAATGAGGCGCCCAGCACTTTGCGGATACCTACTTCCTTGTTACGGAGATGAATCGATAAGGAGATTAGACCGGTCAATCCCAGTACAACGATCAAAAGTGAAACAGCACTGGCGATCTGTGCTGCCCGATGCAGTTGCAGTTCCGTTACATATAAACCTTTGATGCGGTCATCCATAAATTGATATTTAAATGGTGCATCAGGCATTAATTCTTTCCATTTTTTTTCCAGTCCTTGTACTGCTCTGGACAGTCTGCCCGGTTTTAAACGGATACTCAGGTATCGGTATTGGAAATTTTCATGGATATCTGTCCAGACAATAGCTGGAGATGCATGGTGAAGAGAATTTGCGACAAAGTTGTCGGTGACCCCTACAATGGTCAACTTAACATTTGGATCGTTCAGGGCGATCTGTTGACCGATGGCGCTTTCGGCATCACTGATGCCAAAATCTTCCATGGCTTTCTTGTTGATCACAACGGATCTATTTGTGGTATTTGTCACCGCATTTTTGGGTAAGAAGGTACCCGCCAATAAAGGGATTTCATAAGTTTCCAGAAAATAACTGTCACTGTTAATCCGTTGCACCTGTACGTCCGTATCGTTGTTATTACCAAAAGCCGATTGCATATTTGAGCCTAATAGCCCTGGTGTCTCATAGGAAAGGCTCACAGATTTGACTACTGATTCCTGCAGCAGCTCATGCCGGATGGCCTCCATTTTCCGGATACCATTTTCGGACCAGTCCCTTGGTGCCTGTACTGTCAACAGATAATCTTTGTTGTACCCTAAATTGCTATTTATAAATAGATTGACTTGTTTGGAGATAATCAAGGTACAGACCAAGAGGAGTAGCGCAACGGCGAACTGAAAGAATAATAGCACTTTTCGAACTAATTGCTTGTTACCCAATGCGGAGAACTGATTTTTGACCGAAGGAAGTATCTTGATATTGGACAGTTTAATTGCTGGGTATAGTCCCGCCAGCATGCCGATCACTACAGTCAATAGGGCCAATAAACCGAAAAAATAGCCCGGTAAATTGATCAGAGATGGCAGCTCGCGCATCAGTACATATGCAAACAAAGGGCGTACTATGCTATAGATGGGCAGACTGATCAATGCTGCAATAGCTACGATAAGAATATACTCTGTCAGCAATTGCCTTACCAATTGTGGTCTGGAAGAACCCATAATCTTGCGCACACCAATTTCCTTCAATCGTGTAATATGCTGTGCAATACTAAAATTGATAAAGTTGATGATGGCCATGACCAGGATAAAAATGGCTATCCAGACTAGGGTCTGAATCATTTTGCGGACAGCACCTTGATTATCGTCTAGATAATAGCTTTTCAACGGTTTTAGGTCGGGGCTGTATTGGCTGGCAAATTCTTGATCGGTGTTTTTATGCACCAGCGCTTGAATTGCCGCATCCAGTTGTTGCGTCGTCACCCCAGCTTTCAATTCGACGTAACCTGCGATGTAAGGATTATTCCAGTTATCCAGAGATCGGCCAAAGTATTGTTCGTTGGCAATGGGCAGGAAAATATCGGAATGCATATCCTTTGTCAAATCCATGATCGCATTTTGTACAGCAGTTTTTATGACGGCCGTAATTTCAAAATCATGTTTTTCGCCTTTGAAATTTTTAATCTGCAAGGTTTTTCCTAGGACATTTATGTTTCCAAAATATTTTAAGGCAGCCTGGTCGGTGATCACCACAGAAAAGGGATTATTCAGCGCGGTCTTAGGATTACCTGCTAAAAGTTCAAAACCAAACATGGTCAAAAGGCTGGGATCACCGAGGGCCATCCCTTCTTCATGGATTGTAGCACCATTAGCGATAATACCTGTTAATCCATCGATACGATAATAGTTGGCAACCAAATTTGGATATTCTTCATACAGGGCTTTGGGGAGCGCTCCGATTGTGGTCAAATTGATCCCAAATCCTTCTTTCTTATACTTGCTCTGTAATAAAAATTGCTGATCTATATTTTTGATCTTGCTATTTACCTGTTGAACATCCCATACATAGGCCCCGACCAGTAGTAAAAAGGTAATACCAAGGATCAATCCAACTAGGTTGATCAGGTTTTGAATTTTTTTCTTTCGAATATTCCGCCAGGCAATCTTGAAGTTTGTAAAAGTCATTGTCACTCGTATAAGGTTTATTTTCATCACCGCAAACGGATCGGATGCAGGTTTTGGTTTTTGCTAATTTGTGTACGATAATACAAATCCTTGGCCAAGCCTGTAGTTTATTGATTGTTAGTTTGTTAAAATTGTTTTTGCCGAGTGGGCTGTCCGAAATCGGACAGTCATTGTACACCCGCGAACACCTCGGTCTGGTCTATTCCTCGAACGGATAGCAAATAACAAGACAGGTAAACCTGACCTCGCTTAAGCTATCCATAGGATCGCTTATCTCTTGTTTGACAGCTTCCTTTCTATTCGTCCCTTAAACTATCAACAGGATTTGCTACAGCTGCCTTGATGGCTTGCGAACTCACTGTCAGCAGTGCGATCAGTACAGCAAGTAGTCCTGCAACGGCGAACATCCACCATTGCATTTCAACGCGGTAAGCAAAATTTTCCAGCCATTTGTACATCGCCCACCAGGCTATCGGTGAAGAAATCACGATGGCGATCAGAACAAGTTTGATAAATTCCGCCGAAAGCATCCGTGTGATACCAGGAACAGAGGCGCCGATGACTTTACGTATACCTATTTCTTTCCGGCGCTGATTTGCCGTAAAAATAGCTAATCCAAATAAACCTAGACAGGCGACAAAAATCGTCAGTCCGGCGAATATGCTCAACAATTTTCCTGTTTTGACTTCAGCCTGATAGGTTTGGGCATAGCGCTCATCGAGGAAAGAATAATTGAATGGAATATCGGAAGGGAATGAGTCATAGACAGCTTTCAACTTTTGAATGAGAGCCTCGGTATCTTTTGTCTGTGTTTTGACAATCAGACTCCCTGCTTGGTCGCCCAATACCATGACCAATGGTGAAATGGGTTCGTGTAGCGATTTAAAATGAAAATCTTTGACAACACCCACGACACGATAGGTTTTATTATCCTTATTGGTCAATGTACGGCCAAGGCTTTTTTCTTTCCAACCCAGATCTTTTGCTGCGGTTTCATTCACGATAATGGATAAGGTATCGTTACCAAAAGCTTTCGAAAAATTTCGTCCCGCATGAAGCTGCATGCCCATTGCAGCAATATATTTCTGGTCTACATCATAACGTAGTGTTTTGACCCATTTTTCTGTATTTCCGTCTGGATAGACAAAGAAGTTATTGTTGTTGGTTTCTCCAGCGGGTAGGTAAGATGAGCGGGAAATATGCTTGATACGGCTGTCTTCGGATAATAGCTTGACGTACGTTTTTTCGTTTTCGCCCAAGGGCCAACTCTGGATCACAATGACATTCTCTTTTTCATAGCCTAATTTGATGTTCCGCATATAATCGAGCTGTCGGATGACAACCACTGTGCAGAAAATGAGCCCTACGGAAATAATAAACTGAAATACCACAAGACTGCTCCTGAGATTGAACCGTTTTGTAGATCGCAACAAACGTCCTTTTAATACAACCAAAGGGTTGAATGCTGCTAGATATAAAGCCGAATAAGTACTCGAAAATAGACCGATCAGTAAGCCGAATGCGAGCAGGAGGGGGATTATTTTGGCAAAATCGAGTTGATGGATCTCAATGGATTTGCCTGATAATTGATTAAATAGAGGAAGAGCAAGTAAAACGATCCCGACTGCCAGAAACAATGCCAGATAGGTCAGCAGAATGCCTTCGGAGAGGAACTGACGGATCAGGCTTTGCCTGTCGGCACCTAGTACTTTCCGTACACCTACTTCCCGGCTTCTCCGGAAACCACTTGCCGTTGATAGGTTCATAAAATTGATCGTCGCAATTAATAGCATAAACAGCGCTATAGCACTAAAAATATAAATGTACCGGATATCACCTGATGGACTTAGATCGTAGCCAAAATTGGAGTGCAGATGGATATCGGTCAGGGGCTGTAAATAGAGACCTATTGTATTGCCTGATTTTTTGTAATCCGCATAGCTCATTCCGAATCCAGCCATAAACTGGGCTCCAACATGTTTGTCAAATAAGGCCGCTAAATTTTTCTCTAGACTTTTTAATGAGGTATTTTCTGCGAGCAGCGCATACGTATAATACTCGGATGTCATCCAGGAGTTTGAACGGGAATCTTCCAGTGCCGAAATTGAGGTGAAAATATCGAAATGGAAGTGCGAGTTTCTGGGGATATCCTTCATTACCCCAGTAATTTTTAGGATATTTTGATCACCTTTTATGGCGAGATCCCGACCTACAACGTCTGTTGTTCCAAAATATTTGCGTGCCATGGATTCAGATATTACCGTGGTATAGGGCATCTTCAACGCGGTATTCGCATCACCTTTGATAAGAGGCAAGGTAAATATTTTAAAGAAGGAGGCATCAACATAGGCCATCTGTTCATCACGAAAAACTTTATCACCAACCGTAAATAAGGGTGCTCCAGCTTGTCTCAAACGCGCTGTCTCCTGTACTTCTGCTAATTCAGCTTTCATTGTGGCTGCCACAGGCGGCATGACATGTGCCTCATTCATCGTTCCCCCTTGTACCGTACCCCGAAAGACGACACGTACAATTCGATCCGCATTTGTATTGAACCGATCAAAACTGAATTCATCGGTGACATATAGGCTTATCAGCAAACAGATCGCAATCCCCAAGGCTAACCCAGTGATATTGATGATTGAGGTGGAAGAATTTCTTCTTAGATTCCGCCACGCTATTTTTAGATTGTTCTTTATCATAATGGGATCGTATTGGTTGGTATTATTGTTTACTCATTTCTCAGACTATTCACCGGATTGCTAAGTGCGGCCTTAATGGCTTGATAACTTATGGTTGCCATACTGATTAATATCGCCATTAGTCCCGCAATAACAAAATAATACCATTGAATCTGGATACGGTAACTGTAATCCTGCAACCATTTGTCCATTATCCACCAAGCGATTGGTGAGCCTATCAGAATAGCAATGATCACTAATTTAATAAAGTCTACCGATAGCAATGAAGTTACCTGTGTCAAATTTGCCCCGAGGACTTTGCGAACCGCGATTTCTTTCATACGTGTCTCAGCCATATATGCGATCAAGGCGAGTAGACCAAGACAGGAAATAAAGATGGTCAACCCTGAAAATAGCATTGAAATCGTCCCAATAGATTGTGTTTCTTTGAATTTAGCTTCAAAATTTTCGTCTATAAATTTGTAGTCAAATGGATACTCTGGATTGAACTTTTTAAAGATTGCTTCGATAGTTTTTAAATTGACTGCAGTAATGTTGTTTGGATTTAAACGATAGTGGATATTTGTAAACCAGGATTTAGGCCCAAAGACGACCATTGGATAACTTGCTTCAAAGGGAGATTCCGTAATAAAATCTTTGATTACCCCAACGACGACCCAGTCCTGACCATCACCGTTTATCGTTTGCCCAACCGGATGCTGCAAGCGCATCTGCTTGACCGCTGTTTCGGTCAGTAACATGGCATTACTGTCTGTCGGATATTGATAAATATTTATATCTCGTCCAGCAACAAGTTTAAATCCCAGCGTTTTCACGGCATCGGCATCGGTACTGAAACGGTTGAAGGAGATTTTTTTATCGCTCTCTGTACTGCCCTGCCAGGAGAAACCCCAGCCATTGCTGTAACGATCTGTGACCGGGGACATATTTTTTGTCACCGAGAGCACGGCATTGCTGGCCAACAATTCATTTCGAAGAGTCTGGTAGATCTTTCCGCTGTTAAGTTTGCCCGTAAATCGGGTCGCAGCAAGCCCATTGTCATTATAACCACGATCGCGATCCTTGGTATGCTGGATTTGTTGCGAAACGATGATAGTTGCTATAACCAAGATAATAGCGAGACTGAATTGGACGATAACCAGGATAGAGCGCACACTGATCCCTTTGTTGTAGGTGTTCAATTTCCCTTTTAATGTTTTCAATGGTTTAAAGGAAGAGAGAAAAAATGCAGGGTAGCTTCCCGCTAATACTCCAGTCAACAACGTGAAGCCAATTAAGAACAACCAGGTATCGCCGGAGAGAATGGAGATGGTAAGATTTTTTTCAACCAGATCATTGAAGGCAGGGAGAACTAATACGATGGCTACGAGAGCGAGTATCATTGCACCAATACTGACCAGTATACTCTCGATAATAAATTGTAGAATAAGACTTTTTCTTTGTGCACCGACTACTTTACGTACGCCGACCTCTTTGGCTCTTCTCTCGGAGCGGGCTGTACTGAGATTCATAAAATTAATACAGGCAACAAGCAAAATAAAGACACCGATCCAGGTAAATAAATGAACTAACTGGATCCGTCCGGCAGTATAAGCGCCATTTTCACTTTTGTTGTAGAGATAAGTGTCTTTGTATGGAAATGCAAAGATTTCGTTTGTCGATTTGATTTCATTATCTCCTACATTGATATGGTTCTGGCTGAAAAGTCTAATTTTAGCATTGAAGTTTTCCAATGTTGTCCCTTCCCGTAACAGCAGATAGGTATAAGTTGAATTGTTAGACCAATTTTCATCTACGAAGCCCATTTTCTTGGCCAAATCCCATGATAGCAAATAATCAAACTGTATACTGCTGTAGCTGGAAGGATCTTTTACGATCGCTTGGACGGTTACCAAATATTTTGATTCTATTTTAATAGTTTTTCCTATTGGATCCGTATCACCGAAAAGCGCTTTTGCATATTTTTCCGTAATGACTACTGAGTTCGGATCTTTAAGTGGATTGGTTTTATCTCCTTTAAGTAATGGATAGCTGAACATATTGAAGAAACCAGGATCGACAAAAGTGGCGCTGGAAACAAGATTTTTATCCCCATAACTTGTTAGAAATTTATCGTCCTGCTCGATACGCGTAAAACTTTCGATTTCGGGGAAATCGCTTTTCAGTGTTGGCCCCATAATCTTAGGTGTATTTGTCCAGGCCTGTAATTCGCCTTGATAGGTATCGCGGTTACTGATAATATAAAGGCGGTCACTTTTTTCATGAAAGCGGTCTGTACCCAACATATTCTGCAACCAAAGGGTAATTAGTAAGGCGCCAGCCATACCGATGGCTAAACCAAAGATATTAATCGCCGAAAAAGCTTTGTTCTTCAGTAAATTTCGCCAAGCTACTTTGATATATGTTTTTATCATGTTGTTTCTATTAAAATATGAGATAATGGATAATTATTCGTCCCTTAATGTTTTTACCGGATTGTAATTTGCGGCTCTGATGGCTTGAGAACTTACTGTCACGAAGGCGACCAAAAGGGCTGCAGCACCTGCCAGCGCAAAAATCCACCATTGTATCTCAATGCGATAGGAGAAATCTTGTAACCATTTATTCATTGCCCACCAGGCGATCGGTGAGGCCAGCAAAATGGAAACAATCACCAATTTGATAAAATCTTTGGAGAGCATGGCTGTAATGCCACTAACCGAAGCACCGAGTACCTTGCGGATGCCAATTTCTTTGGTTCTTAGTTCTGCAATATAGGACGCTAATCCAAATAAGCCTAAGCAAGATATAAAAATCGCCAACCCCGAAAAGATGAACGCCAGTCGAGCTGTCTGTTGCTGTTCTTTAAATTTACCAGCAAATTTTTGATCGACAAATTGATATTCGAAGGGATATGCCGGATTGAATTTTTTAATGATCTGCTCGATTTGTTTTAGCTGATTGCTCATTGAAGTTGTCGGGCTGGTACGGATCACTAGATTGAACAAGGAATTCTTGTTAGCGTATATAAACATAGGCTTTACAGGATTATAAGGAGAACCACTGATGTAGTCCTTGATTACACCAACAATGGTATAGGTATTATCTCCCCATTTTAGAAAGCTTCCAATAGGGTTTTCCAGTTTCATTTCTTTGATAGCGGCAGCGTTCAGTAATACAGCAACGCTATCGGCAGCTACTCTCGGATAATCGATATCCCGACCGGCAATAAGTTTTAATCCAAGTGTTTTGACAAGATCATTTTCTGCTCTTCCTAGATCAAATCCCATTTTTTTCTCCTGTTCAGGTGTTGAACCTTCCCAAGAAAAACTACCCCAAGCGCTGCTCCCGCTAATGGTTATTGATGATCCTGTACGTGTGACGGCAGTAGCAACTCCACTGTTAATTAGTTCGGATTTGATCGCTTCGTAATTTTTACCCATATCACCTTCCATCCCTATCTCGATAAGTTGGTCGGTGTTATAACCAACATCACGTTGTCCCGCATATTCAATTTGTTTCCGGACGACAATCGTAGCAATAATAAGTATGATGGCAATACCGAATTGAAAAATGACCAATAATTCACGGAAATTCAAGGGGATCTTTTTTGATGAGCCAAATATTTTTAGTGATTTTATAGGTTTGAAAGCCGATAGTACAAATGCAGGATATAGTCCCGCCAGGATACCTGTTAGAGAAATAAACCCGATCAACGAGAACCAGATTGTTGGATCTGACAAAGCAAGTACCAAGGGTTTATCAAATAGCTTATTGAAAAGAGGAAGAATCAGTACTGTCAATGTGATGGCAAGGGCTCCTGAGATCATCGCCAATAATAGGGATTCTGTCAGAAATTGTGCAATGAGGTTGAAACGCTGTGCCCCCACAACTTTTCGTATAGCGACTTCTTTTGCCCTTTTTTGGCTGCGCGCTGTACTGAGATTGATAAAATTGATACAGGCTATCAATAAAATTAATAAACCAATACCCGCAACAAGTTTAACCTGATCAATTTTTCCGCCAACTGGAATACCCTGTTCAAATTTTGAATACAGGTGCATTTTGGATATTGGATATAAGTACAAAGACCCTTTTAACTCGTTGTTGGATTTTTTCTCAATTATGTTGACAAGCTTTTTATTAAAAGCGTCAATATTAGTTCCAGCCTTTAACTGTACGTAACTTGAGAATGTGATTGTATTCCAATTTGGTGAATATTTGCTAGCATTGGCTAAAGGGATCAGGTAGGTGAAATCAAAACTTGTATTGTTTGGAAGATCCTGCATAACAGCAGAAACCTGATAAGGCTCCTTGTTATCAAGTATGATGGTTTTATTCAATGGGTCTACGCCACCAAATATACTTTTAGCCAAGCTTTCCGTAAGAATAATATTTTTTGTTTCGTGTAAAGCTTGATCACCATTTCCTTTAAGGAGTTTAAAATCAAACATCCGGATAAAATCTGGATCGACTTCATTTCCTTTGGATTTGATTTTTTTGTCATCAAATGATATCAGTCTAGTGGTACTCCAATACATACGCGCAGCATGTTCGACTTCTGGATAGTCTTCCACAAGAGCACGTGTTGCTCGTCCGGAAGTAATCTCATTCATACCTACTTTTCCCTCATCATTCTGGCTTTTAATCCAGATCTTATATAAGTTTTCTTTATTGCTATAAAAATTGTCAAACTGTAATTGGTTTTGCACCCATATGCCGATAATCAATACAGCAGCCATGCCTATGGAAAGACCGATGATATTAATAATAGAATAGCTCTTACTTTTCCAAAGATTCCGCCAAGCGATTTTAATATGGTTTTTAAACATGTTATTTCTATTTTTTTATAAAATTATTCATCCCTTAAACTGTCAATGGGATTTGTCACCGCTGCTTTTACCGTCTGAAAACTGATTGTAATAAAGGAAACCAGCAGTGCGCTTGATCCTGCGATAATGAATATCCACCAGTCCAGTGTAATGTGATAAGCAAAATTGTCCATCCAGCGATGCATGGCGTACCATCCCAATGGTATAGCGATCAAAAGTGCTGAACAAACGAGTATCATAAAGTCAACGCTGAGTATCTTGACGATTTTGAATACGGAAGCACCCAATACTTTGCGAATTCCGATTTCTTTGACACGCTGTTGCACAGCATAAGCGGATAGTGCGAATAAGCCCATACAAGCAATGGCAATTGTAATAATCGAAAAGAGCTGCATGACTTTTGTCGTCTGTTGATCTTTTAAATAGAGTTTGCTATAGTCATCATTTAGAAAATGATATTCAAATTGGTTTTTCGCATTAATGTCTTTCACGACCGATTTCACTTGCGCTATTGCGTCTTGAATTGGCGTATTTGGGTTGAGTCGGATGAAAATATTACCAAAATAATAGTATTCAGGAAAAAGTACAATAGGCTTAATCTCATTGTGGAGTGAAGCGAAGTTGAAGCTGGCAACAACTTGTTTAATACTGCCTTTACGGCCGTTTAAATTTATTTTCTTACCGATAGCCTGTTGTGGTGTAAATCCCATCGCCGATGCGGCAAGTGTATTGACAACGAAACCGAATTCTGGTGATACGGTATCCCGTGCACGCAAAATATCTGTATCAGAAAGTGGCTCCCCTGCGACCGTTTTAATACGGAAGACCGATACAAAATCTTTTTCGATAGGAATTGCTGTCACATTCATTTCAAAATCGGTTGGTTGGCCCTCGACTTCATTAATGCTATATCCGCCCTGAATATTGACTGGATTGTCATAGGAAGCGGTTACGCCCTGAACACTATTGAGCTGGATCAATTTATCTTTTAACAATTGCCGTTCCTTGTCCTGCCATCCCTGCCCGTCGATGACCAGCATATTCGTGCGGTCTAGCCCTGTATTTTTGGATTGTATAAATTGCATTTGACGTCCCGCAAATAAGGTGCAGATGATAAAGAAGATGGATATGCTGAATTGGAAGGTGACCAATACCTTGCTAAAAGAAATCCCGCTTTGTTTCTCCGTCAATTTCCGTTTGAAAATAGATATTGGTTTTGAGCTGGCAATAGAATAGGCCGGCCATCCGCCAGAAATTAGTGTCAATACGATAAAAAATAGAAACAGGATAGCATAGAACCTGGGATCTGTCCATACCGTTAATTGCATTTCGCTTCCCATGTACGAACTGAATACGGGCAATAATAGAAATGTAGCCAGCAGGCCTAACGAAAGGGAGAGCAATACCATCAAACTACATTCTAAGAAGAATTGCAAGAAAATCGTTTTTCGGGCGGCACCTAAAACTTTTTTAACTCCAATTTCCTTTTTGCGTTCGATGGCATGTGCCAATATTAAATTTGTGAAGTTAATGCTCGTCAGGATAATAAGCGCAGCTCCTAGAGCCATCAAAATATAGATATACACCAGGTTGCCAGAACCCGCAGCCTTAGAATGCAGATGAATATCGATTAGTTTTTCAATTGAAAAGCTAAATTGATAACCTTGTTTGGTTGCCTCGGCGAATTTCGCTTTGGTGATCTGATCTAATTTCTGTTGAATGGCGCCAAAACTGTCCTTGTTTTTTAGTAGCGCGATGGTGATGTCATTTGCCGAAGACCATTCTGGTTGCTTGTAGCGTGCTAAATCTTTGTTGGAAAGAATGGCCGTGAAGTTTATCTGTGTATTTGTGGGTAAATCTTGTATGACACCGGAGACTTTCCAATTGACTTTATCTATAGCTAAGGTTTTTCCCAGTGCAGATTGTTTTGGGAAGTATTTTTCGGCGAGTTTTTTAGTCAGTACGATTTGATTTGGTTCAGTTAATGCATGTTTTGCATCGCCCTCGATAAATGTGTAACCTAAGGTGTTAAAAAAATTAGGATCAGCATACATCAGTTTTTTTTCCTTCGTTGTTTCGTCTTTCGATTCTACATTTCCGGCCTTGGAATATTCAAATAATCGGGTTGCCTGTTCGATTTCGGGAAGCTCTGCTTGCAAGGTGGGGGCTAGGGCTGTTGGTGTTACACTCGAATTTACCTCTTCGTTGCTATTGGGTGCCTTATAGGTCAGACTGAAATAAGCTAAACGGTCGGCATTTGGAAAAAAACGTTCATAACTTGATTCGTGAAAAATATAGGCTGCTAGTAACAGGAAGCAGGTAATGCCCAAACTTAAGCCAAACATGTTTAATAAGGAAAACCCCTTATTTTTTTTGATATTCCGCCAGGCAATTTTAAGGTAGTTCTTAATCATCGTATTGAGTTTTTGACTTTTCCATAATTTTTCTGTCCTGCAAAGCTGTTTATCCAAATAGATAGCTTTTTGCTGGTCATGCACATTAGAAATAGCTAATTCAATTCGTTTGCCATAAGTGTAATTTGTTGATTATTAGTTGGTATTGTGTTTTGGTGGGATTGTTATATGTTCGAAAACGGACAGTCTGCTGTCCGTCGCCGTACATGTGTGTCTACTCGTTCCGTAATGTGATCACCGGATTGGCCAATGCCGCTTTAATGGTTTGATAACTGACCGTTATTAGGGTGATGCCCAGTGCCGTTAATCCCGTAAAGGCAAATACTGTCCAGCTAATTGAAATGCGATAAACATAATCGTCGAGCCATGTTTCCATTAACAGAAAGGCCAGAGGAGCTGCAACGAGGAAACCGATTAATGTCAACCATAGGTATTCGGTGCATAACAATTTCCATAAACCAACTTCTGATGCGCCAAGAACCTTACGGATACCAATTTCTTTTTCACGTTGCTCGGTTAGAAATGCGACCAAAGCATATAGTCCAAGACAGGAAATCAGTATGGCGAGCCCCGTAAAAATACTGGTCAGGCTTTTGATCATTTCCATTTGTTCAAATTGCTTGGCATATTCTTGATCTGTGAATGCATAATCAAAGATGAGATCTGGATCAAAGCGATTGAATTGTTGAGCGATTGCTTTCATTGTTTGACTGATATTTTGCTGTTCATTCAGTCTGAGTGTTATTTTATTTTTTGGAAGAAAATCAAGAAAATAGGCCGTAGGTGTAATGGATTTGAACGGGGATTCGGATAACGTGTTCTGTATAATACCGATAATGGTATAGTTGACTCCACTCCGAGAAGGCTGCTTGCTTGTCAGATCTGTAACCCCCATAAATTTGGCCGCTGCCTCATTGATGATTACTCCTGTGGAATCTGTCTTGAAATCTTTGGAGAAATTTCTTCCCTTCAAAAAGTTCCATTGTACGGTTTTGGCAAAGTTTTCGTCTATCGTGAAAATCCCCATAATGGATCCTTCCTTTGTTTCATTCCCCTGCCAGTTAAAACCGCCACCAGTTAAAGTGAGTTTGTTTACAAAATTCGAAGTGAGTGATGCCTCCTGAATCAAACGTTGACCGATCAGTTCTTTTCTCAGGATCTCAAAGTTTTTGGAAATTAATTGACTACTGCTAGTGATGTTGACTAAGTTTGAGCTTTTGTAACCAATCGGACGATCCTTTGTATAGTGCAATTGTTTGATGACCAAATAGGTTGCAATCATCAAAAAGATGGAAATTGCAAATTGTACAACAACCATTCCCTTTCTGGCATTGAATCCTCTTTTACCGATGTTCATCTTTCCTTTGAGCGCAAGGATCGGATTGAAAGAGGATAAGAACAGTGCAGGATATAGTCCAGCCGAAACTCCTAAAATAAGAATTGCCAATAAGGCATATGCGTAGAATTGAATACTCGTAAATGGAACATGCAATGAGGTATTGGTGATGGTATTGATCCACGGAAGAAGCAAGGTACTTAATATCAGTGCTATCAGAAAAGCACAGGATACGGAAAGGATGGATTCAACTAAAAATCCCGCAATCAGTTGCCGACGGTTTACACCAACAGATTTTAGAATACCAATTTCCTTTCCTCTTTTTAAACTTCGGGCTGTACTGAGGTTAATGAAGTTTATACTTGCCAACAAAAGAATAAATATACTGATCCAGGCAAACATACATACATATTGAATCTGCCCACCTGCATTTTTGCCATTTTTGAATGAATCATAAAGAATCCATTTGGACATGGGGTGCAACAGAATTTCAGGGTTGATATCTGTAAGATTTGTTCTAAAGATATTGGTCAGTTTTTGCTCAAGTCCCAGAATATTGTGTGGGTTTTCAATCCTACCATACGTGCGAAAAAAGCAGTTTGACCACCTTTCGTCGACACCCTCATTTTTGTGGAGATAATCGACAAAAGGCAAAATATACGCTAATCCTTGAAATGTACTATTTTCAGGAACATCTTCAAAAACACCCAGTATATTATATTGCTCTTTTCCGTTGAGTTGAATAGTCTTCCCGATCACATCAGTTGACCCCAATAGCCGATTGGCTAATGATTCGGAGATAATCATGGTGGATGCTGCGGTAGGGGTAGAAATATCTCCATGTACAGATTTTAATGAAAACAATTCGGAAAATTTGCCCATTGCATAAAAGCCGTCGACGTTGAATTTCTTGTCCCCAACCTTAAGGTTGTTACTTTCGTTGGTGACCAATGCAACATCCTGCATCTCATTGGTAAAATCAGATGCAATAACCTTTGCTAAGGGGACTGGAGTAGAATGACCCGTAGATTTTTCATTATTGAATGTACCTGTTAACATGACTTGATAGATACTATCATAGTTTTCATGATTGTGGTTGAAGGAAAACTGTTTCAAGATCCATAGCGTGCTTACCAAAGCAACCGTAAATCCCAGGGACAATCCAAGGATATTGATTGCCGTATTTAAGGGGTTGCGTTTAAGATTGCGTAAAGCGGTTTTCAAAAATAATTTAATCATGGCGGTGTTTGATGGTTATGTTTGTTGTTTTGGTGTGCTGATTAATTGTTCAATATATAAAGAGTTAATTTTTATGAATAAAAGCTATTCGTCTTTTAAACTTTTGACGGGGTTGGCGATAGCTGCTTTGATCGATTGAAAACTAACAGTAAACAGGGCAATCATAATCGTTAGGAAGCCTGCACCTAAAAATATGGTTATCGGCACTGTTGTTCTAAAGGCAAATCCATCTAGCCAGTTCGAAGTGAAATATAACGCGACAGGAAGTGCGATAACATTAGCGATAATGATCAAGAGCAAAAATTCTTTATTCAGCATTTGCATAATATTGAAGACCGTTGCTCCGAGGACTTTTCTGATGCCAATTTCCTTGGTTTTCAGTTGTGCGGTATACGTGCATAGTCCAAGAAGTCCCAGACAAGAAATTAGTATCGCTATGATGGCAAAGAAATTAAACAATGTTCCTTGTTTTTGCTCGCTCATATATTGTTGCTGGTAGCTTTCGTCCACGAAACTATAACTGATAGGCATATCGTCATAGTAGCTTTTCCAGATTTGTTGCAGCGCATGCAACGCCGACTCGGTTCCGGCAGGGTTTGTTTTTATATAAAGCTGCTGGCAATCTTTTGGACTAAATTGAAAGACCATAGGTTCGATCTTTTGACGTACACTTGCGTAATTAAAATCTTTGACCACACCAATAATGGTTCCCGGAACAGTTCGAATCCGTAAACGGGTACCAATTGGATTCTTTAATCCCATCTCACGAACGGCAGTTTCATTGATGAGAA
Organism: Sphingobacterium sp. GW821-FHT03E03; assembly: GCF_059420745.1. Classification (NCBI taxonomy): domain Bacteria; kingdom Pseudomonadati; phylum Bacteroidota; class Sphingobacteriia; order Sphingobacteriales; family Sphingobacteriaceae; genus Sphingobacterium; species Sphingobacterium sp. GW821-FHT03E03. Next base: position 42,439 of record NZ_JBWKUH010000002.1, on the reverse strand, counting down.
AATGCGTAGAATCTGCCATTGAGCCGGTGAAATTTTTCCCTTGAGTCAGTTTTATCTTGAAAAAATCAAGTGCATATTGATCCGAATGCGTAATGCTGAACCAAAGATTTGAATTGCTGGGCTTTCCGTCCCAATCGTTATCTCCTGTCGATCCACCACCATATACCATATCCCTTCCAAGTCGAATGACATCACTTACGCCTTTATTTTTCAGGAGATCACTTTTGACGGCATCAAAATGTTGCGCCATTTTAGGAGCCATGGAAACAGCGATAATATTGCTCTTTTCATAACCTAGGTTCTTGTTGCGTATATATTCCAATTGTCGACCGATGACGATCGTCATTGTGATGAGAACAATAGATACCGTAAACTGTAACACGACTAATATCTTTCTAAAATTTGATTTCTTCATTCCGAATCTGCCCTTTAATACTTTGATTGGGTCAAAGTTTGAAAGTAATAATGCCGGATAAATGCTGGTCAATAGTAATGTGCCTATCAACATGATTAAAATATAGCTCCAGAGATCAATACTAGATAGCTGCAAAGAAATATGTTTGCCAGAGAAATTGTTAAAAAAGGGGAGAAAGATAAAAACAATACTGACTGCTAAAGTTGCAGCGATTGTGAAGAGCAATGTCGTCTCCAGAATAAATTGGGAAAATAACTCTTTTCTTCCAGCCCCGATAATTTTACGGATACCGACTTCTTTGGATCTGGATAAGGAGCGCGCTGTTGAGAGGTTGATGTAATTGATACTAGCAATGACAAGAATCATCAATGCGACGCCTATAAAGATATGGACAGTACCAATTCCTCCATCGCTGCCATCCATCTGATAAAGGTGCATCTTCGCTAATTCTTGCGTGACATAGGGCACGGGAGTATCTTCTGGTTTATTGCGTTCATGTATCTTTTGTAATTTCTGAGCCACCACAGCGGGGTTTGCATCAGGTCTCAACTGCAGGTAGGTTCCAAAGGAGAAACTCGACCAATCTTCATCCATCGATGACAGATAGGTTTTATTGTCGTAGGTGGTTTTGTTTTTGATGTAAGTCTGTTCATTAAACCGTGAAAGGGGGAGGAGTACCTGAAATTGAAAGGAGGAGTTTTCGGGATAGTCGGGGATAACTCCACTTACTACACATAAATCTTCTATTCCCAATACCACAGTTTTGCCGATTGGATTTTCATCACCAAAATACCGACGGGCAGTGGTCTCGGTAAGAACAACGGAATTGTTATCAGGAAAAGGCAGCTTCTGGTTACCTTGAATGAGCGGGAAATCAAAAACACTAAAATAACTTGGATCTACAAAAGCGAAATTTTTTTCTCTAAATCGTTTGTCTTTATACTTGATGGCGGCATCACCGATCCTAAGGATACGTACAGCGTCCTGAACTTCGGGAATTTCTCTCTTGGCAAAACTCCCAACTGGGGCAATGATAGATCCAAATATTCGTTTTGAGATCCCCGTTCCACCCTCAATCCCAATTTTGTAGATCGAGCCTTGATTCTTGTGAAAACGGTCAAAGGACAATTCATCCTTTATCCATAGTAATAGGAAGATTCCCACAACTAATCCTGCGGTCAACCCGAGGATATTGATAGCGCTATAGAATTTGTTGGAAAAAATACTGCGCCATGCGGTTTTGATGAAATTCTTTATCATTGCGATCTGTTTTTAGATTCAAAATTAACTGTATGCCATTCTCGCCGCCATCACCTGATCTATTCGTCTCTTAGACTATCTACTGGATTTGCTTTTGCGGCCATAATACTTTTGGTTGACAGCACGAAGCTTGCGAATGCAATCAAGCCTAGGGCAGATAAGCCGAAAATCCATGGATTTATTGCGGTGCGATATGCGAAATCATTTAACCAATGATGCATAAAGTAATAGGCAATCGGGAACGCAATCAAACAGGCTATAGCCACTAGTGTAAGTAAATTCTTAAGCAATAAAATGGTAATCTGTAATACGGAAGCACCCAAAACTTTACGTATGCCGATCTCTTTTGTTCTTTGATTTGCTGTAAATATAGTTAACCCAAATAATCCTAATCCCGCAATAAATAAGGAAAGCCCCACAGCCCAGGACAGCAATTTGGAAAGCCGTTTTTCGTGGTCATAGAATTTTTGGACAATCTCATCCACAAAGCGGAGGTCGATCTCGTCGTCAGGGAAGGAAGCTTTGTAAGTAGATGTAATCTTATCAACAGCTGTTTTCCAATTTTCTGGATGCTTTTGGTCTAAAGCGATATGAAGCACATAACCGGTCTTGCTTCCGATGTATAGAACAGGTTTGACAGCCTGATGGGCTGAAGTGATGTCAAAATTTTCCATAACACCGACGATAATGGACTCCCCATTTTCAAATGTTTTACCGATTGCATCCTGTGGGTCTTGGATACCTAATAATTCTAAACCTTTTCTATTGATCAACATTTCGCTTGTTGAGTCCAGTAAACGAATATTCCTTCCTGCCAAAAGTGGAATTTTATAAACATTTAAATAGTTCTCATCTCCTGATCGATTATCAAAAGTTAAGGATTTTTTGTCCGAAGATTGATCATAAACCATTGATGTGGTCATAAATCCATTCATAGCTGGTGCAATATTTCCAAAGCTTATGGCTTTCACCTCAGGAAGTTTCATTAGTTCGTTTTTGAGCATTGACCCTTTGTCCGAGTTTTGAAATGCTCCGGGGATATCTATGTTGATGATTGCATCCCGTTGAAATCCCATGTCCTTGTGGGATAGGTAATTGATTTGTCGGATTACAATCAACACACAGATCAGAAAAGCTTGGGCCATCACAAATTGAAAAATGGTCAGTGCTTTACGTATCCATGCACTTCTGGAAAGATTGGTGTTTTTCCCCAATTGGTTTTTGAGGGCTAATACCGGAGCATATCCTGTCAATACCCAAGCAGGGTAAAAACCAGCCAATAATGTTACCAGAATAAGTTGGACAAACAGGAACAGCACGATCAATTTTTTATCTAGCAATTCCAGACTTAAACTTGGAGGGATAAATCCTTCAAAAACACGTAAAAACAAGGGTAGTAATAGGACAGCAAACAGTGTCGCTGTTAGGGTAATCAGGAATGTCTCTACTAAAAATTGCTTAATTAACGTGGATTTTGAACTGCCCAATGTTTTGCGAATACCCACCTCTTTTGCCCGTTCGATAGATTGTGCGGTAGATAAGTTGATAAAGTTGACAGCTCCCAATGCTAACAGAAATATAGCGAGTAAAATCAGGTTACGGAGTGTTTCGGGTTTAGTAGCTCCATAATTGAAAGTCGTGTCAAAATGAACCTCCGATAAGGGCTGTAAGATAAGCTTATCCTTAAATGTCTTACCATTTTTGTTTCTGTACTTGTTGAGTAGATTTGCGATGTTACTTTCTACGCCATTTGGAGCAGTACCCGGTTTGGTTTTGATTAATACCTGATGGGAGTCGGAAATACTATTCCACGCTTCCCAATTAAACATCTCTTTCAGGCTGTTGTTCTGTGGAATTGTTTTTTCGGAGATAAAACTGTCAAAATTAAAATCTGAATTTTGCTGTGCATTTTCAACTACGCCTACAACCTGGAGTGGGATACTGTCTGCATACACAATGGTTTTGCCTATGACATCGGCGGGTAACTCATCTCCATAGAATTTTTCCAGTGTCTTTTCTGACAATACGATATGGCCAGCTGTATTTAGGCTAAGTGGATTTCCGGATAGCCATTTGCGGGGTAAAATATCAAAATATTGACTATTGGTCAGTAAAATACCTTGCTCTTTAGGGAAAACTTGAGCTTTGTTGCTATTGGATGTGATTTTTAATTTTTGAACATGACTTCGATATATCGGGGCTACTGCGTCGAGGTTAGGTAGCTCTTCTTCCATAGTTCGTACTAAAGGCATGTATACACCTGCATTCTTAAAATCACCGTTACTGACAATACGATAAACCTGTTCGCGGTTTGGAACATTTTTATCGAAACTATAGTCGTATTGAATCATCAAAAAAATGACTAATGTTGCTGTAATGCCTATCGCTAAGCTCATGACATTGATACATGTAATCAGCTTGTGTTTTTTCAAGAAACGATAAGCTGTTTTTAGTGAGTTTCCAATCATTGTCGTTTAGTTTTAAATTGATTCAACCATATGTAGAAATAGTTAAAGGTCTATTCGTCCCTTAGACTATTTACCGGACTCAATAGTGCGGCTTTAAATGTCTGGAATCCTATCGTGATAAATGCGACCAGCGCGACTGATATTATCGCAATCAGGTAAGCCCACCATGGCATCTCAATATGATACACAAAATCATTTAACCAATGACTGAATAGATAATAAGCGATCGGTCCAGCAATAAGAAAGGCAAGAAGAATCAGTTTGATATAATTTGATGAAAGTAAATGAATAATGCTCGGAACACTGGCTCCCAAAACTTTGCGGATACCTATTTCTTTGCTTCGGGCTTCGGTGGTATAGGCTGCTAATCCCAACAGACCTAGACAGGCTATAAAAAGAGTAAGAAACGAAAACATGCTCATGACATTGGATGACCGAATTTCATTTTCATATTGGTCTTGCACATGCTGATCTAAAAAGGAAAAATCGAATGCAGCTTCTGGAGAAACAGTCGTATATATCTTCTTTATTTGTTCGATATATCCTTGAACATCTGTTGTTTTATAACGGATCAATAAGTTGCGTGGTGATTCCGAGGGATCATTCATGGTGTAATAGCTGTAACCCCCGATTTCAGATTTAAGGTTTGCATAATTAAAATCCTGGACGACACCGGTGATGATCGAGTTGGTCGGGCTCATCTCAGTGACAATATGTTTTCCAATGGCTTCCTGTGGAGATTTATATCCTAAGTATTTCAGTACTTTCTCGTTGATCAACATATAACAGGTGGAATCTGGACGTCCCCAAATGTCGGGTAAATCTGTTCCAGCAAGCAGTTTTAATCCAAGTGTATTTACTGTCTTTCCATAAGTAACACAACTTAGTGTTGGTAACCCCTGTTTATCTGTGCTGAGTTTATAGGTTGTTTTTCCACTTTCGTTACTTCCTGGTATGGACTGTGCGAACGTGGTGGATCGCGTATTTGATAAGCTTTGGACCTGTTGATTGAGTGTATTGAGTTTTTCCTGGCTCCGGAAAGAACGGATAGGAATAGAGACCACATGTTCAGGTTGATAACCTAGGTCTTTATTTCGGATATAATTCATCTGGGTGAGCATCACACTAATGCCGATGATTAATATAATCGAAATCGTAAATTGGCATATCACCAATATTTGTCTGATCAGAACTGTTTTCCCTTGTTTGTTATAACCTTTATTCATCAATGCGATCGATTTGATTTTCGATAAGAATAAGGCTGGGTAGCTACCTGCAATAAACGTAATCATAAACCAGGATAGCGCCAATATCCCTAGCATATCCCAGTTCACAAGTTGTCTGATGTTAATATTTGTATTGCCGATAGAATTAAACATCGGAATCAAAATAATGGCCAAAACCACACCGATTGTCATCGCAAATAGGCTAATTGTTGCGGTTTCGACAAAAAAGCGGAGAATGAGTTGGCCTCTAGTAGCTCCCAGTACCTTATTTACACCCACCTCTTTAGCATTCTTTTGTGACTTTGCCGTGGCCAGGTTCATATAATTGATACAGGCAATCACGATGACAAGAAAAGCAAGGACAGATAGTGTCCGAATAGTGTCAATGTTCCCAATACGTTTGGTGACTCCCTCTCCAAGAGTTGAGGAGTAGAGATGGACCTTTAATAGTGGTTGAAGGAAAAATTGGGTAAAATATCGGTTATCTTTTTCGACATATTTGTCAATCAGCTTCGTTGCCTCTTGCGCAACGACAGCTGGATCTGATCCTTTTTTTAGTAATATATACGTTTCATAGCTGGCATTACTCCAATAGACATTTTGTCCCATCCAGGAATCCATAATATTCATGACCATATTACAGTCCAGTGTACTATTTACGGGAAGATCCTTGAATACACCGGTAACCTGTACGGTATCTCTTTGGTTAATGGAAATGAGTTTTCCTAGTGCTTCAATCTTACCAAACAATTTCTCTTTTGTTGATTGAGAAAGGACAATACTTTTTTTATTTAGAAACGCTGCATGAACATTACCTTCAATAAACTGGAAATCAAAGATGGAAAACAGCGTTGAATCGGCTAGGTATAATTGTTTCTCATTGAAATTTTCCTCTCCGGTGCGGATGGAAGCTGTTGCTCCAAAGCCATCTTTTACAAGTCGTACCATATTGTCGACCTGGGCAATATCTGATTTCAGAGCAGGCCCCACAGCATTTGGCAGATTGATCATTTTCTCCCGATTGTATTCTGCCGACAGCTGCATGTGCAAACGATAGATATTATCGGCCTTAGAATACATAGTATCAAAGCTCAGTTCCTGACGGATAAAAGCAAATAGCAGAAGGGATACACAGATGCCAATCGCTAATCCGCTAATATTAAGGATGCTGAAAAATCGGTTGGCCCGAATACTTCGCCAGGTTGTTTTTATGTAGTTTTTGATCATGATCGTATCTATTTGTTTCGTGCTGATATATTAAGTTTGTTCTTGATTGTATACTATTTATTCATCTCTCAGGCTATCTACCGGATTGGCTTTAGCGGCTTTAAACGTTTGAAAGCTAACGGTGACCAGGGCAATAAGAACAGCTGAAAATCCAGCAAAAGCAAACATCCACCATTTTGGCTCAATATGGTAGGCGAAATTATCCAGCCACTTATTCATTGCTATCCATGATAATGGTGTAGCGATACAAAGCGCAATGACTAATAGTCTGATAAAATCGGAAGAAAGCAGCAGCACTAAATTGTATATGGAAGCACCAAGCACTTTGCGGACCCCGATTTCTTTGGTACGCTGTTGAGCCGTATAGGTTACCAGTCCAAGTAAACCTAAGCAAGCAATGAAAAGAGCGAGACTTGAAAAGGCTGTAAAGAGTCTTCTAAAATTAAAATCGGCTTCGTATTGACGGTTAAAATTATCATCTAAGAAACTATATAGAAAAGGGCGGTGAGGGGCGAGTTCGGACCATAATTTGCCAATTCGGTCAATTGTTTGCTGATTGACATTTTGTAGATTCACGGCCAGATAACGGCTGCTACTTGGCTCAAGTCGTAGCGCTAGAGGCTCAATTTTGCGATGCAGAGACAGGTAATTGAAATCTTTTACAACACCAATGACCGTACCTTCTTTGCCCCACTGTCTAAATTGTTTGCCGATGATATCCTGTGGATTTGAATAGCCCCATAATTTGGCTGCCGATTCATTAATCACAAGTGAATGGGCGCTATCTGCTGGAAAATCGCGTGAGTAAGCTCTTCCTGCTGCCATCTTGATGCCCATATTGGGGATAAAGTCTATATCTACCTCATATAGAGAAGGAGCGAAATTGGTCATTTTACCATCTATCGACATAATTTCTGTGCCGGCATTTGGAAAAAATGCTCCCGGAACTGTGCGTGAAGCCGTCACCGACTGTACATCTTTATCTTTTGCGAGTATATTTTTGATTGCCTCTAAGTTATTGTTGACTTTTTCATCGAAATTATAGTCGATGATTAGACGTTGTGCTTTTTGAAATCCAAGGTCTTGCTGTTGCAGTTGATTCAATTGTGAGAATACAATCACAGTACCTGCAATCAATGCAATAGAAAGACAGAATTGAAAGACGACGAGACCCCGACGTAACAATGTCCCACCTTTACTGTTGCTAAAGGTCCCCTTAAGAACTTTAATCGGTTTAAAATTTGCCAGGATCAATGCGGGATAGCTGGCGGCTAATATCCCGGTTATAAGTGTTACTAAAATGAAAATAGTCCATGTCGTGCTGTTAAGGAGGGTTGAATAACCAAACTGTTTACCGGAAAAAGCTTCCATAAAAGGGAGAAAGGCAATGACTAAAGCGATAGCCAATATACCGCCGATAAATACAAGTACCAGCGACTCAGACATAAACTGTAGAATCAGATTGCTTTTATTGGCACCGATAGCTTTTCGGACACCGACTTCCTTGGCACGCTCCATGGATCTAGAGGTGGCAAGATTCATAAAGTTAACACAGGCAATCAGCAGGATAAATCCCCCGATAATCGCGAAAATGTACAAATTTTGAAAGCTACCCGTTGTTCCTGGTTGGCGATCCGCAGTGGAGTGCATATATGCCTGAAGCATGGGCTCGAGATGGAAACTGTATTTTGAATTGGCATTTTCATGTACAGGGATGTGCCGTTTGAGAAAGTCAGGTATCTTCTGATTGAATTTTGTACTATCAAATTCTTTAGATGTCAAAAAGTAGGTGTAAAAATCTACATAGTCCCAACCTTCTTTTTCGAAGACACCCGGTCTTGCTTTTCGAAAGGTACTCATAGATAGTAAAGCATCGAAGGTAAAATGTGAGTTGGCCGGTACGTCTGCCATCACAGCTGTTACCGTATACAGACCGGCATCAGCGCGACCTGCTGCTAATCCCCCTTCAATGGTTTTGCCAATGGGATTCTGATCACCGAAATACTTTTTAGCAGTGCTTTCTGTTAATACAACAGAATATGCATTTTTTAATGCTGTATGTGGATTTCCAGCCAAAATTTTCCAACTGAATACATCGAATGCTGTAGAATCCATGAAAAATACATTTTCTTCCTGGAATCTATTTTCTCCTTGCTTGAGTAGGATGGACGTTTGCCCGGAGAATTGAACGATCTTCTCTATCTCATGGAAGTCGGCTTTCAGAGCTTCTCCGATCGGAGCATTTCTCCAGATTTGATGTTGTTCTGTGCTGCCGACTTCTTTATAGTCATGTGCGATGCGGAAAATGCGGTCTTTGTTGACATGATATTTATCGTAGGAAAGTTCATTCTGTACATAAATAACAATTAATAAACAGCAAGCCAAACCGATGGCGAGACCTACAATATTTATGGTGGCATAACCTCTATTCTTTAGAATATTGCGCCAGGCTATTTTAATATAATTTTGTATCATGATTGCTGTTTTTTAAAATTATCTAGTTCAGTAAGTTGCTTTTCGTAGCAACGCTAACTTTAGTATTTCATTTATTTGCCTTTTAAACATTTATCGTGATAAATACTGCTCTCAGTTCTAATTGAGATGATGTATGTAGAGAGCGCAATGGGCTCATTATTGAGACCCATTACTTTCTCTGATCACTATTGAGCTTCTTTTATTCATCTCTTAAACTATCGACTGGATTTGCACGTGCGGCCCGCAATGATTGAAAACTTAATGTCAAAAATGCTATTCCTATCGTGAGTACGGCAGGTATAAAAAATAACCACCATTGTATATCTATCTTAAATGTGATATCCTGCAGCCATTCGTGCATGGCCCACCAGGCAATTGGCGTTGATACCAATATTGAAATGATGATTAGTTTGATGTAATCTTTAGACAGTAGACCAATGATACCCGTAACTGAACTTCCCAATACTTTGCGGATTCCAATTTCTTTTGTGCGCTGTACAGTTGTTATCGTAACTAAGCCGACGAGGCCAAGGCAGCTCAGCAATAAGGTTATTGCAGTTGCCAAATTGATAATCTTGGACAGTCGCATGTCAGTCTCGTAAAGGGATTTGATCTCCTGGTCATAAAAGCGATAGCTGAATTTTGCATGTGGATAAATATTTTTCCATTCTTTTTCGAGGTTTGCCAAGGCAGTCGACCATTTTTTTGGATCATGATCCAGACGGATGTTGATGTGTCCGAGTGGGCCTCTACCGGATGAAACTTCCATCACAATAGGATTAAACTGTTGGTGAAGATCTTTGCTGTGGAAATTGGCTATAATACCTACAATTTTTACATTTTTGTCTCTGGAGATAACAGATTGTCCGATTGCTTCATCAACATTCTTATATCCCAGTTCGGTCATTGCTTTTTCGTTGATTATGATCCCAGAACTCGTATCAGACATCATTAATTTGCGGCCGGCAAGAAGTTTTATATCATAGAGGTCAATGTAATCCTGATCAACATACTTGTATTGCATGATTCTATTTTTGATTTCCTCTTCGCCATATCTACGGATTCTATTTCCCCAATAACTATCATCCATAGGAAAATGTCCCAAGGAGACACGGGTGATTTCGGGATATTTGGATAAGGCCTGTTTAAATACAAATGGATCTGTTGTTGCTTTATCAGCAGCCCGATTGGGAATTGATACGGTCACAATAGCATCTTTAGTAAATCCCAGATCGCTCTTGAGCATATGTTTGATCTGAATGGTGATCACGAAAGTGCCAATAAGGAAAATCTGAGCGATAATAAACTGAAAGATAATCAGTCCTTTGCGGAGGTATATTCCCTTGTTTGAGTTGTTGGATAAAGTCTTTATTTTCATGACCTCGATCAATTTTACTTTGTTGATCAATATCGATGGATATATTCCAGAGAAGCATGTGATTAAGACGAGTAACCCAATGATAAATAACAACAGATTGAACTGATCGTTGTAGTTGTTGATGTCCGAAGGGATAAAATCGCTGAACAGTATTTCCATCATTTTTGTAAAAGGCCAAGAAAGCAAGAGGGCGAATAGTGCGACCCAAAAAGTCTCTGTTAGAAAGCTTCGGGTCAAATAGACTTCCCGTTCCCCCAGTGTTTTCCGTATACCGATGGATCGTGCGCGCATAGGCACCATCGCGGTACTTAGATTGATATAATTGATCACAGCTAATACAAGTAGAAAGGCAGCTATTCCGATAAGTCCATAAAACACCTTGATATTGCTGTAATTTTGTATAATAGGATTAAAATGCAGCTCAGATAATGATGAAAAACGGGCGGTTTGCTTATAGTTCTCTTTTTTATATTCTTCGCCATTCATCTGCACTAATTTTTGATCGATGGTATTCGCGAGATTTTTAAGATGATTGGCAGATTTGACTTTGACGAATAACTGATAATAGTTCATCAACATCATCCAATTGTTTAAATTCGGATCCTGATCAGGTATTTTGATAAATTCTTTACCAATAAAAGTACTTGGGTAACTTAGGTCTTCTACAATGCCAGATACAGTAAACTGTGTCGTGTCATAAGAAATGGTCTTGCCTATAATATCCTGATTTTGCAGTTTTGGGAAATAGGCTTTCGCACGCGATTCGGTAAGAACGACTTCATTCCGGAGCTTGAAAAGCTGATGCGGACTTCCGACAAGCCATTTATAGGGTACCATTTTAAAATAGTCGGCAGTCGTTGCAAAAATCTTTTCCTGTCCGGCAAATTCTGTGGGCGTTTCACTTTTGGAAGCTGGTGTTACGATTTCAAAATAACGATTATAATAAGGTACAACCAATTCGACATCTTGCGAGTTCTCTTTCAGGTAATAAGGAAGGGGAAATGGTACTGCGTCAAAATCCCCATCTGTATTTTTATCCTGTGTATGGAAATATACCTTGTATATCTGCTCTTTGTCTGGATGTTGTCGGTCAAAACTAAATTCATAATTGACAATACGAAAGATAAACCAACAGGCGCTTATACCTATGGCAAGTCCCAATACATTCAGAACGGTAAAAAGACGGTGTCGCCAGAGTTGTCTAAAAATCAATTTCATATTACTCATCACAATTCAGTTTTATTGGGTTTATATTTTACAAAATGGCTCTTTATTATTCATCTCTTAAACTATCTACGGGATTTGCACGGGCGGCACTGACGGATTGATAGCTCATGGCTAAAAATGCTACGCCAATAGTTACTATCGCTGGAATGATAAACATCCACCAGCTGAGATCTATTTTAAAAGCAAAGTCTGTTAGCCATTTATCAATCGCCAACCAGGCAATCGGTGTAGCAATTAGGATCGAGATAACAATGAGTTTGATATAATCTTTTGAGAGCAGGAGCACAATTCCACTGACCGTGCTTCCCAAAATTTTTCGGATACCGATCTCTTTTGTCCGTTGATGCGTAGTTAATGTCACTAAACCGATCAATCCCAAGCAGCTTAATAAAATGGTAATTGATGTTGACAAATTGATTATTTTATAAAAACGATAGTCTTTCTCATAGAGTTCCTTGATCCGCTCGTCATAAAATTGGTAGGTAAATGGTGCATTTGGATATACGTTTTCCCATTCGGTCTTTATGGATGCAACCGCCTGAGGCCATTTTTTAGGATCTCCATTTAATTTGATATTAATATTCTGCAGCGTGCCCTTGTTGGTTGAGATTTGCATAGCAAGGGGTTCTAATGGAGCATGGAGATTAAAGTTGTGGAAATCGGCCAATACACCAACAATTGTCGTTGGACGATCGCTTACGGTAACAATTGTTCCGACTGCTTCTGCTGGGGATTTAAATCCAAACTTACTAATAGCCTTTTGATTGATCAGTATTCCAGAGGTCGTATCTGAAAGTTTAAGTGCCCGTCCAGCCAGTAGTTTCATTTTAAATACATCCAAATAATTTTCTTCGATATATTTAAAGGGCATATTGACCAAGATCTGACCTGTATCGCTCTGCATAACGATATTATTTCCCCATTGGTCGTTATTCATTGGGAGGTGACCTAGCGAAACCTGCTCTATTTCAGGATATTTTTGAAGGAGCTCTTTCAACAGAAATGGACTTTTACCTGAATCTTCCGCTTTTCTATAGGGCAGTTTGAGTGTAATAACAGCATCATCCTGAAAACCAACATCGCTGTTTAAAGCATGTTGTAGCTGTAAACCCATGATCACTGTCAGTACGACAAAAGCCTGAGCGATTACAAATTGAAAGACGATGAGAACCTTTCTGAGCGAAATGCCACCAAACGAAATTTTATCTGTTGCATGTATTTTGATGGCCTCTACAACGTGTACTTTGTTGATAACATAAGCTGGATATAGACTGGAAACCAACGTGAGTAGGATAATAAGACTCAATAGAAAGATAAAAACGGATAAACCATCTGAATAGGCATTTATATTTTCCGGAAGATATGTACTAAAGGTAAGTTCAAATATCTTGACCAATGGCCAGGAGAATAATAGCCCAAATAGACAGGTAAAAAAGGTTTCTTTGATAAAGGACAGTGTCAGGTGTCTGGGTTGTTCTCCTAATGTTTTTCGAATACCAATTTCTCGGGCCCGGGCAGGAACACGAGCCGTTGTCAGGTTGATATAATTGATACTAGCCAGTATAAGGAGAAATATCGCTATACCTATAAGCCCGAATAACACCTTTTTGTCGCTTCCGTCCAGGATGAATTTATTGAAATGCAAGTCCGTCAGTGGTGCTAATTCATAACCAGGAGTTATATTGTACTGTTTAAATTCTTCGCCAGCCATTTCCTTAAACTTTTTGGTAGCTAGCGCAATCACTTGCGAAGGCTGTCCATTTTCAGTTAATTTAACATAAACATGGAAATTTGAACTTGAATTCTGCCAATTTTCTGCTTCTTGAGGATTGGGGTTTACACGGATAAATTCTTTATTGACAAAACTGCTCGGATAGTCTAAGTCGGCAATAACCCCGGTTACCGTAAGAAGCTGATCATCGTATTGTATTGTTTTGCCAAGAAGGGATTTTAAATCTGTATCAGGAAAATATTGCCTTGCGCGGGAGGCTGTCAGGATAATTTCATTGTTGTTTTTGAGTGCAGTATTGGGATTACCAACAATCCATTTGTAGGGAACAAGTTTAAAATAGTCCGTAGTGGCTGCAACAATTTTGTCCTGCGCATTGAATTCCAATGTTTCGTTGTTGGAACGCTTTACCTTAATGCTTTCAAATGATCGATTAGCGATAGGTGCGACCAATTCCAATCCGGTCAGATCTTTCTTTAAATTACCACCGAGATAAGCACCAAGAGGGTAGGGGGTCCCATCAAAACGATGGATATTTTCACCTTCCTTAAATGCCGAGTAAAGTTTATAAATCCGTTCCTTGTCGGGATGATTCTGGTTAAAACTGAATTCGTAATTGACAATTCGAAATACAATCCAGCTTGCGCTAACCCCGATCGCTAGACCGATGATATTCAGGAAGGTAAACAGACGGTTACGTCCCCATTGTCTCAAAATTAATTTTAAACCTTTCATCTTTTTATATTTTAAACTCGTTTAACAGCTCTTGATCCTTCATAGGTAAGCGCTTTAGGTTTTTAAGCACATTTTTTGTCCTTAAAATGGATAGCTAGCTTTGCTAGGATCCTAATGATGTTGTTTCCATAATGACCTGGCCATCCAGCATACGGATGACACGATCCGAAAATTTGGCGTCGTGTTCACTGTGGGTTACCATGACGATGGTTGTGCCAGCTTCGTTCAACTCCGTTAAGAGCTGCATCACTTCGTTACCATTGTTGGAATCCAGATTACCGGTAGGCTCATCGGCAAGAATTAATTTGGGATTATTGACGACTGCACGCGCAACGGCTACACGCTGTTGCTGTCCTCCGGAAAGCTGTTGCGGAAAGTGGTTGCGGCGGTGCATGATCTGTACCTTCTCCAGTACTTCTTCGACACGTTTCTTACGTTCGGCTGCTGGGACATTGGTATAGACAAGAGGAAGTTCCACGTTTTCAAATACCGTCAATTCATCAATCAGATTAAAACTCTGGAATACGAAACCGATATTGTGCTTACGCAGATCCGAACGGCCGCGTTCTTTAAATTTGGCCACTTCGATCTCGTTGAATAAATAGCTCCCTTCATCCAGATCATCCAATAGTCCGATTATATTCAGTAAAGTTGATTTGCCACAACCAGAAGGACCCATCACGGCAACAAATTCACCTTCTTTTACGTGAATATTCAAATTGTTCAATGCGACAGTCTCTACTTCTTCCGTGCGGTAATACTTTTGAAGATTGGTTATTTTAATCATATTTTTTGCGCTCATGGTTTTATGTTTTGGGTCCTCGGCAATCGCTTTAGACGGTTATTATTCTGTTTAATTCTATTCTTGTAAATTGTTTATTTTTCTGTTTATTCGTCTCTGAGTGTCTTGGTCGGATTGGCTATCGCTGCTTTAAAAGCTTGTGAGCTAATCGTTAATAAGGCTATTATTATCGCAGATAGGCCACTCAGTACAAAGACTGTCCAAGAAATAGTGACGTGATGTGCATAATCTGCGAGCCATTTGTGCATGAAAATCCAGGCAATCGGGAATGCAATGATACAGGAGATACCAATAAGGATAATAAATTCGCGATTAAGCATCTGAATAAGGCCTGAAACAGAGGCACCGAGGACTTTACGTATACTGATCTCTTTGGCACGTTGTTCTGTCGCAAAGGCGGCTAAACCAAATAGGCCTAAGCATGAAATAATAATGGATATAATCGCAAATACGCTGGATAGCTGTTGTATAAAAAGTTCAGCCTGAAATTTGCTATTGAAGGTTTCATCCAAAAATTTGTAATCGAAAGGAAATCCGGGGTTATTTTTTACAATAATCTTTTCAATTTGCTGAATAGCTTGTGGGAGGTCAATCCCTGCTTTTGTCCGGATATTCAATAGGCCACTCTCTCTGACTAGCGGAATAAATAACATCGGATCTGGATCGGCATACACGTTGTTATAAACAAAGTTTTTGACGACTCCGGCAATAGTATAATTTTCTTCGCCGTAATTAAGGATACTACCCACTACATGACCATCTTTGCGGATTAATTTAGCCAGGGTTTCATTAATAAGAACCGAAGTGCTGTCACCTAGTAAGTTGGCGTGGAAGTTTCTTCCATCAAACATTTTAAGATCTAATGCGGGTACTAATCCTTCATCTGCGCGAAACATTCCGATCAGAATACTCTTGTTGGGATCTTTTCCTTCCCAATTGAAGCCAGAGGTGTTGTTGTAAATGTTGAGAATACTCACATCACTGACACCGACCTGCTCCACTAGTCCAGTTGCGATGAGCTGGTTTTTGATCAGGGGAAGATGTTTGGCCATGTCCCCTTGCAATGCGGTGGTCAGTACCTGGCTCTTGTCAAAACCCAGGTCTTTATTTTTGTTGTGTTGTATTTGCTGATAAATGATAATCGTACAAATGATCAGTACAACTGATGCGGTATACTGTAGCACAACTAATCCCTTGCGGATAAGACTTCCGGTCCCGGCTTTCTGCTTTGCTCCTTTGATCGTAGATAGTGGTTTAAAAGCGGACAGAAAGAATGCGGGATAGCTTCCTGCAAATAGTCCGCATATTAAAGTAATTGTGATGACAAAGGCAAGATGCATCGGTTTTAATAAATCGACCTGAAGGTCTTGGCCAATCATGGTATTAAATGGCCGAATACAGATATAGACCAATAAAATAGCGACTAAAGAGGAGATAGAGGCTAGGACCAATGATTCTGCGAGAAATTGACCGATCAACGATTGACGAGTTGCGCCGACAACTTTGCGCATACCGACTTCTTTTGCTCTTTTTTCGGATCTGGCGGTAGCGAGATTCATAAAATTGATACAGGCAATCAGCAAAACGATCCACGCAATAATGGTGAATAGACGAATATTTTTTAAGCTTCCTTCTATCTCATTTCCACTGTTGTCAAAACGGTTATACGTAATCCATCTTTCCATTGGATATAGGAAGTTTTGTGAAAAAGTAACCTCTCCATTGGTTCTGTTTTTGACGTAGTTCATTAGCTGTTTGTTGATACGATCAACATTTGCATTTTCTTCAACCTGAATTAAAGTCTGGATACCATTATTGTCCCATCTGGTCAGCCAGTCTTGGGTAGACTCAAATTTTTTGAAGGGAATTAACCATTGAAATTCATAACTACTATTTTTAGGGAGGTCTTTTGTAATGGCTGAAACGATGTAAAGGTCCTTGTTATTGGTCTTCACTGTTTTGCCTAGAGCTGGTTGGTTACCAAATAATTTTTTCGCACCAGATTCCGATAAAATGATGTTATCTACTTTGTCAAACGCGGTCTTACGATCTCCCTCCATAAATTCAAGGGAAAGCACGTCCGCAACGGTCGCATCAGCATATAGCCCATTTTGAAATAAATTGTTGTCACCAACAGAGAATAACATTGGGCTATTCCATGTCATACGTACGGCATGTTTAATGCCTGGAATCTCTTTCGCTATATTTTGTGCCAGGGGACCGGGGGTTGATTCGAACACAAAGGTTGCACCATCATAGGTCTGTTTTGACTTGACGATGTAGATATCCTTTTTGTTGGGGAAGTTATCGTTATAACTTAACTGATTTTCTACCCATAAAAAGATCAACGCTGCCGCTGCAATGCCAATCGCTAACCCAAAAATATTGAGAAAGCTGTAACCTTTGGTTTTCCAAAGGTTTCGAAAGGCTGTTTTTATAAAGTTCTTTATCATTGTGGTATTGTGTAATTGGTGTTGCTTATTCGGATTTTGCTTAAATAAGCCAGTGGTACCCCGCTGGCTTTATTTTGTCAATTTAAACTTACCTTTTAATACTTAATTCCTGTACTTTATCATATGTTTCGTAGCTTGATACGACTACCTTGTCTCCGGGTTGTAACCCTTTGATAACTTCATAATATTCAGGGTTCTGTCTCCCCAGTTGAATGTCGATACGATAGGCTGTATTTCCATTCTTATCGAGCTTGAAGATCCAGTTGCCGCCAGTCTGCTGATAGAAACCGCCTTTAGCTAATAATAATGCTTTTGTTTCGTCACTTAAGGCGAGACGTATCTGTAACGTTTGTCCGCGGCGGATTCCTTTGGGTACTTCATTGATAAATTCCATATCAACTTGGAAGCGGCCGTTCGTTACCTGTGTGTATACCTTTTTAATACGAAGCTTGTAGGTTTTGTCACCAATGGAAAACTCGCCCTGTAGATCTGGGAAAATACGGTTAATATAATGCTCATCAATATCAGCACGCACTTTAAATCCAGTCAATACGTCGATCTGTCCCAAGCGTTCGCCCGCATTTTTGTTCTGTCCAATTTCGGCATCAAAGGCTGTTAACTGACCATCTACAGGTGACCGCACAATGAGGTCACCGATTTTCCGTTTCATTAATTCCAATGCACTTTGTGTACGTTGGTAAGTCTGTTTGTCCTGATTGGTTTTCTGAGCGTTGGATATTTCGTCTTGTTTTAGGATCTGTTTCGTTAGATTGACCCGTTCCTTTTGGTAATTATATTCATTTTTTGATTTTTCAAATTCCTGTGATCCAATGGCTTTTTCGTTAAGCAATTTCTGATTTAAACGATAGATCCGCTCCGCTTCTCTAAAAGCCTGTTCGACATCTGCCATCTGGTTACGGTTGTTAATAGATGCTTGTTGTGCATTGGTCTGCGCGATTTGCGACTGTGTCAAAAGGTTCAGTACTTGAGTTTCCTGTTGAACTAATGTGAGCTCCTGATCTGTATTGGATAGACGCATAATCGGATCACCTTTTTTTAAGACAGTACCATCTTCAACAAATTTTTCCTCCACACGACCACCTACAGAAGCATCGAGATAGATGCTGCTGATCGGAAGCACTGTACCATTGATTGGAATGAATTCCTGAAAGTTACCATTTTTTATTTCGACAATAGAGATACGGTCCGCTTCTACATTTAGCTTGCTTTTGCCCGAGGTAAAGTAAAAGCTCGCGCC
This sequence comes from Sphingobacterium sp. GW821-FHT03E03, assembly GCF_059420745.1. NCBI lineage: Bacteria > Pseudomonadati > Bacteroidota > Sphingobacteriia > Sphingobacteriales > Sphingobacteriaceae > Sphingobacterium > Sphingobacterium sp. GW821-FHT03E03. The sequence continues at coordinate 23,786 of NZ_JBWKUH010000002.1, read as the reverse complement.
GATTAATCCAACGATGCCAGCAATCCCTACAATGGTCATAATGCGTTTGCTATTCCACTTCTTCTTTTCTAAAGGTCTGTCCATAATTTAATATCAATTTGCTATGTAACTATGAAAGCTGTGCCAATAATTTAACGTATTGATTTTTAGTTGTTTATTTTGTGTGTACCACTGTTCGGTGTTCGATAGCGGACACTTCATGTACGATGGCGTACAACCCTGGTCTTATCTGTGTTTTTCGCTGTTTATTTTTATTGTATTTTAATAAGATTGTGTGGGTGTTCAATATCGGACAGTTGATTGTACGAACTTGGACATTGATTGTTTGTGGTTTTGTGCATCTTGTTGATAATCAGAAATTTTATTGTTTGGCATGGGGATGGTCTGCTTGGAAAACAAAAAGTGGATATGAAGAGAATCTATATATATAGTACATTATGTTTTTTGCTGACTTACATGAAAGTTGACGCTCAGCAGGTTGAGCAAGGAACAGGGGAGAAGGACGTTGTAAAAGTAGAAACTGCCACTAACGGAGATAAGCAGGATACAAAACGCAGCCTAGCCGAATGTATCCAATTGGCGATAAAAGCCAATCCTACCTTATTACAAAATGAATTAGCTGTTAGACGTGCGGAGGTGAATCTTTCGCAAGCCAAATCGAATCGATTGCCTGATTTAAATGGACGTTTAGGCCATAGCCTTACTTCAGGACGTTCGGTTGATAACGCGACAAATCAGTATATTACTAGAAATAACTCATCTGGAAATTTTGGGTTGGATGCTAGTGTACCCGTTTTTAATGGATTTCGCATATTGAATGATATTCGGATGCGGGCAGATGCGAAGACGGCTGGAAAGCTTGAATTTGATTCGCAGGTCAACGCGTTGAAACTGGATGTTATTACGGCTTATATTCAAGTATTAACAGCACAAGATGTGTTGAAGCAATCGGAGATGCAGACAGAGGTCACACGTGAGCAGGTGCGTCGTGCAGAATCGATGCAAAAAGAAGGGGCAATTAATCCCGGTGATTATTTTGATCTGAAAGGGCAACTTGCTAACGATATCAATATGATCGAAAGCAATAAACAGCGACTTTATACGAACCGTGTGAAGTTGGCCGGGTTTTTAAATGTAGACGAGGCACAATTGGGCGATTTACAAGCATTGGAATTAAAGACTGATGCGCAAAAATTGGACGCTACAGCACTTTATAAATTGGCGACGGAGAGCCTTCCAGATATCCCGGCACTGGAATGGAGGATTAAGGCGGCCGAAAAGAATATCAAAATAGCACAATCATCCTATTGGCCTTCTTTATCTTTAAATGGTGGGTTGAGTTCGAATTATTCTAAAAATGTAACGACTGGAGGTTATTGGTATCAGATGAAAAATAATCTTGGGAAGTCTGTATCATTAAATCTTTCAATACCTGTTTTTAATAGATTTAAGGTTAAGAATGATGTTAAACTGGCTAAACTAGATTTGGAATCAAGTAAATTTCAACGCGAGATTGCGCTGAATAATTTAAGGGCCGAGACTGCAAATGCGGTTTTTAACCTGAAAAATGCTAGCAATACGATCACGCAATTGCATGAGCAAAATACAAATTATGCTGAATCATTTCGTATCGCTAAGGTTGTCTTTGAACTGGGAAATAGTAATTCAGTCATATTTTTAACTGCAAAGACAAAATATGATAATAGCCAGATTCAATTGGTTGTCAAGCAGTATGAGTGGCTGCTACAAAAATATATCAATGATTATTACGCTGGCTCGTTAAATTTATAGTTATCTTAGTGTCTGAATGAAGCCAGGGAATATGAAAAAAGCATCTATTTTAGTTGTCGACGATGACCAAGATTTACTTACGGCAGCACGGATCTTGCTAAAACCTAAAGTCAGCCATGTTCAAGTCGAATCTAATCCAGAGAACCTAATTGGGCATTTGGAGAAAATGCCTTATGACCTTGTGCTTCTGGATATGAATTTCAAAAGCACAATCAATACCGGAAATGAGGGTTTATATTGGTTGTCGCGGATCAAGGAAAAATTTCCACAGATTCATGTGATTATGATCACAGCCTATGGGGCTGTGGATCTGGCTGTAAAATCGCTGAAACAGGGTGCCGCTGATTTTGTGGTCAAGCCTTGGGAAAACGAACAGTTGCTGGCAACAATTGAAAGCACGCTTGCAGAATCAAAAAATAGAGAAAAGAAAAATAAGAGTTCGCTGTTACGTTCCAGTAATAGTCCGGATCTGATCGGTAACTCAGTTGTCATGGACGAACTGCAATATAAGCTTGAGAAGATAGCACCAACGGATGCTAATATCTTGATTTTGGGTGAAAATGGTACAGGTAAGGATTTGATTGCACAAGCTATTCAACGGCGCTCGTTGCGCTCGGATCAGGTCTATGTGAAAGTTGACGTAGGTGCGTTGACAGAGACATTGTTTGAAAGTGAACTTTTCGGCTATAAAAAAGGGGCATTCACAGATGCGCGGGAAGACCGTCAGGGACGTTTTGAAGCGGCAAATGGTGGAACGTTGTTTCTGGATGAAATCGGAAATATCTCGTTACAGCAACAGGCCAAACTATTGACTGTGCTGCAAAATCGACAAGTTACGCCGTTGGGTTCTTATCAACCTATCCCTGTGGATATACGCCTAATCTCCGCAACCAATGTATCCCTTAAACATTTGGCCGACGAAAGCCGTTTTCGAAAGGATTTGATTTATCGGATCAATACCGTGGAAATTCAAGTTCCTCCTTTACGGGATAGGGGAGAAGATATTAGACTATTGGCGGCACATTTTCTGGATATCTATGCGAAGAAGTACAATAAACGGATAGAAGGATTTGAACCGGATGCCATAAAAAAGCTCTTTGCTTACCACTTTCCTGGAAATGTGCGTGAGTTGCAATACAGTATCGAACGGGCTGTTATCATGGCCGATCAAGTAAGTATTGCTGGAAATGATCTGTTTTTCTCTCCTATTGAGCAGCAAGCTGAACAGGTCGTTGTTGAATCAGTTCCTAGTAGTCAAAATCTAGAAGAGCTGGAGCGAAAAGCCATTAAGTCGGCCATAGAACGTTATAATGGAAATATCAGTAAGGCAGCAAAGGAATTGGGGCTTACTCGTGCGGCACTCTATAGGCGTTTGGAGAAATACGATATCTAGTCTATGAGACATGGAAAGATTTTAAATGTAATTAAGATTATTTTGCTGTTGGTAGCTGCGGTTGTCGGCGCCTACCTATTTATGAAGCGTGAGTATGTACAGGCGTCTTTGATCTTTTGTATTATGCTCTATCTTGGCTTTAATTTATATGCCCAGTATAATTTTTTGGAAAGACAGCTTGTGGAATTTGCTGAGGCAGTTAAATATCGAGATTTCACACGACGTTTTTTGGTGAAAAACCCAAAATCGGTTGAGGGACAGCTTTTCCTCGCTTTTAATCAAATTAACGAAACGTATAAGGAAATTAATATTAAACAGGAGATACAGCACCAGTACCTTGATCGTGTCATCAATATGCTTAACTCGGCTATTATCTTCTATGAAATGGACACGGGAAAAGTAATGTGGGTGAATGATGCCTTCAAACAGCTTTTTCATCTACCACACCTAGGGAATATTGCTGGACTGAAAAAGAAAAATCCTGACCTTTATGAAAAGACCATGTTACTGGATAATGGGCGGCAACAAATGGAGTCTATTCAGTCAAGTAAAGGAAAGATAAAATTGTTGATTCAGAGTTCTAGTTTTGAAACACAAGATGCTATATTTCGCATTGTCGTTTATCAAAATATTAACGAAGCTATTGACGAGACTGAGACAAAAGCCTGGCATAAATTATTGCGTGTACTTACGCACGAGATCATGAATTCTATCGCGCCGATCAGTTCGTTGGCCGAAACACTTAACGGACGTTTGGATCATTTCAGGGGACATGAGGACATCGATGATTTAAAAACAGGTATATCCACCATCAAACGTCGAAGTGAGGGGCTTTTACATTTTGCAAAAAGCTACCGCATGATCAACAAGGTGGATCAGCCACAGGTGGCTCCGATTCAGGTTTCCCAATTATTTGAACATATCTATCAGTTGCTCGAGCCGACACTAATTCAGAAAAATATTGATGTTGATATCATCTTAAAGAATACCCGGTTGATACTGTATGCTGATGTCAACTTGATCGAACAAGTTATTATCAATCTGATGCTAAATGCCATTGATGCAGTAAAGACCAGGGAGGCGGCTTATATTAGTTTGTCTGCACTGGAAATTGACGGAAGCGTGCAAATTCGTATCGAAGATAATGGTTCCGGGATTCCCGCTGATCTCCAGGAACAGATATTTACACCTTTTTTTACAACAAAAAAAACGGGAACAGGGGTTGGCCTGACCCTGAGCAAGCAAATTATGTTGCTGCATAAGGGTACAATCTTTCTCAATAGTATTGAGGGAGAAGGTAGTGCTTTTATACTTCAATTTTAAAATATCATCCCAGATACAATGTATTCTATTCATAAGTCCTCTCTGTATCCCGAATAGGGTTTAAATGACTTGTTCATATCTTTGTGCTTGAATGTTCCATGTGAAATAATTAGTAAAAGTGGTATTGCGGTGTGTAAAACTAAGGTCAACTATTCTGAATTCTGTGTGAAATGATTTTATAGAGTTGTAGATGATTAAATATACCATTACAGAGCGAGAATTTAATTGTATATCAAGGTAAATTTTTCGAAGTTTGCAGCAAAATGAATTACCACCTGAAGTATTGGCGCCATTATTTCATCTCCCATAGCCGGCATGGGACACATTCTCCCTTTGTTTATAAATTGGTCGATGAAGTAATTTATCAGAAAGATGATCCTGATACGATCTTAAACTTGCCTCACGACATCAGGGCAACGGGAAAGGCAGAGGAAAAAAAATATCTGCTGGTCGATCGTCTATTAAAGGTTTTTGCTTATGATCAGTTTGTGTTTTTGACCGAAAAGTCCCTAGCGAGTTATGAGACTCTATTTAAACATAGGGTCGGGAGTTATTCTTTTCGGAAGATCTATTATGTAGATCAGATGAATCTTGACTTGAATTTGCTTACTTCTATCAATGACCGGGATATGCTGATAGTGAACGAACCGTATTTGTCAGCAGAACGTGAAGACTATTGGAACAAGCTAAAGGATGATGGTCGCGTAGTTGTCACCGTAGATTTGTATCGAATTGGCTTGGTCTTTTTTAGGACCGGACAACGTAAAGAAAATTTTCTGATTAGGTTTTAGCATTTTCGCTGTCCTTCATAAAGTCTTTAATGAATGTTTAATTAGGATATTGAAAGCTATCAATGAACTCGCTATGCTCGGTTTATAGACCAGTAAGAACCTTCATGCGTTCACAGGCAGATACAGCTATGAACACATGAAGGTTTTTTTAAAAAGCTTCACTTAAAGATAGGTAGAAGCCCGATTGACGTTTTTCACCGGCCCTTTGTTCACCATAAGAATAATCAAACCGAATACTACTATTGTGCTCTAAACTAAAGAAGTAGCGTAGTCCGCCGCCATAACTTGGCACATACCTACTGCTATTTTCTTTTGAAAAGGTTGATCCAATTCCCGAAAAACCGACAATGCCAAAACGAGGATGAAAACGATAACGTAATTCGGCTTGCGAAGCGAGGTAGTTCTTGTCACGATAACGGCCGAGGTAATACCCGCGCATCATCATATCACCACCTAGTTCACGGTAATTATAGAACGGAATTGTTTTTCCGAATGTCGAACGAAAGATCCCCTGAAGGGCCAATGTGACCTTCTGATGTAATGGAATAAATCCGCGAAGGTCTAGGTCTAGATTTGCTCCATTAAAGTCTTCTCTGGTCCATAATTTCGGTGCATAGGCCAGTCGTAATTTGGCATAATAACCACGTGTACTATAGGAAACATTGTCTCGGTTGTCAAATAACTGAGATACGCCGAGCAGCAATTGTTGCCCACCCTCTTTTCCAATGAGATTAGATTGGTTAAATATATGGTCGCTACTATCGCTACGGATCGAAAAATTATCGTACTGTATATTGATTCCGGAATACAGATTGTTGCCGATTTTTTTCTCCGCTTCCAATTTTACGCGAAATAGCTTTTGGTCAACGCGTTCTTCATCGGTCTTCCAGGTATCCATACCAATGCCATAATAATTAAAAGGCCAGTTGCGATAACGGATTTCACTGACGAAATGGTAGTCGTTATTTTTTGTCCAAAGATCAGTTTGAAATTTAAAATTTGACTGATGTTTGGATGTAAAGGTTCCCATTAATGTCATCGTGGAGGTACGGATATGGGGATCTGACTTGTCCAGGTAAAAATTATATGAGCTGGCTAATCCATATTCTACTCCTGTTTCTTGTGCGTAACCGACAGCGGGTAAAACCATAAAACTGCCTGAACGGGTAGAGTCCTTCTCGGCAGAAAGGAATTTTTTACTCAATTTTTGAATAATATTTTGAGCTTTCAAATCGCCTGTTCCGGCTATAAACAAAGCACAGAGCGTTGTATACCGGGTAAGTTTTGAAAGTGATTGCGATAAAATTTGCATGCCCAAAGATAGTACATTAGGCAAATAACCAAAATAGGTAAATAAACAATTAAAAATTATTGTGCTGCATATCAGTATAATTGACAAAAAGTGTTGTTTTTTTTTGACAAATATTTTTGTAAAGTGAGTTTTGTGTCTATCTTTGCATCAGCAAACAAGGGAACAACGGTTCTTAACAACGAAGTTTGCTTAGTTCTTTAAATGAAAAAAAAAAGTAAAAAATAAACTTGCAATAATCAAAAGTAAATTCGATATTTGCACTCGCTGAAAAGATGAATATATCTGATTAGCGTTGATAGAACGTAAGTTATTTAAAAAAAAATATTAGAAGCCTCTTTAGCTCAGCTGGTAGAGCAACTGACTTGTAATCAGTAGGTCATTGGTTCGATTCCGATAAGAGGCTCTAAATGTAACGAAAGTTACAGGTCTGGAGGGGTTCCAGAGCGGTCAAATGGGACGGACTGTAAATCCGTTGCTTCGGCTTCGAAGGTTCGAATCCTTCTCCCTCCACACTTTTTTTTAATTGGAGTTTAGATTTACTCTAGTTTCTAATTATTAAGCGGAAGTAGCTCAGTTGGTAGAGCGATAGCCTTCCAAGCTATAGGTCGCGAGTTCGAACCTCGTCTTCCGCTCAAATTTTTCAAGTATTAAATTTAGTCTCTATCTTCTTTGATAATAATGTATCTAAAGGTGGGGGCATTAATACGTAAATAAGGTTTTTTAGTAAGCCGAAGTAGCTCAGGGGTAGAGCACTTCCTTGGTAAGGAAGAGGTCGTGGGTTCAAATCCCATCTTTGGCTCGTACTTGTGTAAAAGTTAAGCAAGAGTATATAACAAATAGAAATAATTTATAATTACTAATTCGCATAAACATGGCAAAAGAGAAATTTGACCGTAGTAAACCACACTTAAACATTGGTACTATCGGTCACGTTGACCACGGTAAAACTACAACTACAGCTGCTATCACTAAAGTATTGGCTGATAAAGGTTTGTCAGAAGCTCGTTCATTTGATTCAATTGACTCTGCTCCTGAAGAAAAAGAGCGTGGTATCACAATCAATACTGCACACGTAGAATATTCTACAGCTAACCGTCACTATGCACACGTTGACTGTCCAGGTCACGCTGACTACGTTAAGAACATGGTAACTGGTGCTGCTCAAATGGACGGTGCTATCATCGTAGTTGCTGCGACTGATGGTCCTATGCCTCAAACTCGTGAGCACATCTTGTTGGCTCGTCAGGTAGGTGTTCCTGCGTTAGTAGTATTCATGAACAAAACTGACTTAGTTGATGACTCTGAGTTGTTAGACTTAGTAGAAATGGAAGTTCGTGAGTTATTGTCATTCTACGAATTCCCAGGTGATGATATCCCTGTAATCAAAGGATCTGCTTTAGGTGCATTGAATGGTGAGCCTGAGTGGGTTGAGAAAATCATGGAATTAATGGATGCTGTTGATAACTACATTCCAATTCCTCCACGTTTAACTGAGTTGCCTTTCTTGATGCCAGTAGAAGACGTATTCTCGATCACAGGTCGTGGTACAGTTGCTACAGGTCGTATCGAAAGAGGTGTAATCAACTCTGGTGATCCAGTTGAGATCTTAGGTATGGGTGCTGAGAACTTGAAATCTACAGTAACAGGTGTTGAGATGTTCCGTAAAATCTTAGATTACGGTGAGGCTGGTGATAACGTAGGTTTATTGTTACGTGGTATTGAGAAAACTGATATCAAACGCGGTATGGTTATCTGTAAACCAGGTTCAGTAACTCCTCACGATCATTTCAAAGCTGAGGTTTACGTATTGTCAAAAGCTGAAGGTGGTCGTCACACTCCATTCTTCAACAAATACCGTCCTCAATTCTATTTCCGTACAACTGACGTAACTGGAGAGATCTCTTTACCAGAAGGTACTGAAATGGTTATGCCAGGTGATAACGTTACAATCAGCGTGAAATTAATTTCTGCTATTGCAATGGAAAAAGGTCTACGTTTCGCTATCCGTGAGGGTGGTCGTACAGTAGGTGCTGGTCAGGTAACTGAAATCATCTAGTCTGTAAAGATCTAGAAAAAGATAAAATAAGCTAATCGACTGAGGTTGATTAGCTTATTTTTTCGATAAGCGATTTATCGGATTAAAATAAAAAAAAGTTAAAAAAGATTTGCAGAAAGTGGTTTAAAACACTATATTTGCATCACAAAATAAGAAATACACGGGCATAGTTTAAAGGTAGAACGAAGGTCTCCAAAACCTTTGGTCTGGGTTCGAGTCCTGGTGCCCGTGCTTATAAAAACAGATAAACTAAAATGGCAAAAGTACTTGATTTTTTTAAAGACTCTTATGTAGAGATCACTGAGAAAGTGACTTGGCCTACATGGTCTCAGTTGCAAAGTTCAGCTGTTATTGTGCTTGTTGCATCTCTTCTTATTGCATTGGTAGTCTTTGTAATGGATAAGGCTTCAAGTGTAGGGTTAGAGTTCTTGTACGGTATTGCTTCTTAATTTTCAATAGTATTTATTTATGGCAGATCAAGGTTTAAAATGGTACGTAGTTCGTGCTGTAAGTGGGAAAGAGAAGAAAGTAAAGCAATATATTGATGCCGAGGTTAGTCGTTTAGGTATTGAACATTTGATTCCTCAAGTGTTGATTCCAATGGAAAAATATTACTTGATGCGCGATGGTAAGAAGGTCGCTAAAGAACGTAACTACTACCCTGGATACGTTTTATTAGAAGCCGCATTGGATGGAGAGTTGGAGCACATCATTAAGAATATCAATAGCGTAATTGGTTTCTTGGGAGATAAAGCTGGAAACGCTGTCCCTTTACGCCAAGCAGAGGTTAACCGTATCTTAGGTAAGGTTGATGAAATGGCTGAGCAAGGTGAAACCATTAATGTTCCTTACTACGTTGGTGAAACTGTAAAAGTAAACGATGGTCCTTTTAACGGTTTTACAGGTGAAATAGAAGAGGTTCATGAAGATAAGAAGAAATTGATCGTCATGGTGAAGGTCTTCGGTCGTAAGACTCCACTTGAATTGAACTACATGCAAGTAGAAAAAGAGTAAGATTAGTAATTAACGATAGAGAAAAGCTTTACATGAAAATGTAAGGCTTTTTTTGTTTTTTCCTCTTCTATGTTATCGTGGACTGATGACTACTTCATCCGCACCGTCCTTTGTAAAGAAAATGGTATCATACCGAAAGTTTTGGGGAAATCATTCTTAAGCATACAATTTCATCACCCTGTACAAGAAGAATGTTGTGTTCCTTACACTACGAAAGACGCTAGTTCCATTGATACTATTGAATACAAAAGATTACTTCTCTCTTTTCACTAAATCTGCACGCACTTGTATCATAACGTCAAGCGATACTTGAATTCTCTCTCAATTCTCTCTTCAATTCCATTACCATTCCATGCTATCAAATATCTGGGATGCCGTATCAATAATACATGTGCAAAAAGATAGACTCACTTGGATTTAAAGGTTTGTACCGATATTTATTTTCGTCCCAAAAGCAGTCCATTTCATCGATTATTACCTGATCCTATCCAGATTGCTTGTTAACTTATATTACATATTTAGTCTATAGATTATAACCTAATATAAAGGGGAGCCGGTCTCTGTATCGTAATTAACTTACATTATGCAATGGCTTAATCAATTATCCCATTTAATTGCAGGAATTGCGCATGCATTGACAGAGATTCTCACTTTTCTGTACGAAATCCGTGTTGCTCAACAAAAAGTCTAACCTACCGATGCAGCAATCCATTGACCTGCTAAAAGAGATCGAAACCAAGACTGCATCGGAATTTCTGGACAAAATCGTTATCATGGAAAAATTGAAAATCAGCAAAAAAAACCTATGAACGTTACATCGCTGATCAGCTCCTTAATCCCAGCGAGCTGGGAGGAAAACATTACTATACAGATGTAGACATCAGCGAGGCGCTGAGACGCAACAAGAAGTACAGGCATGCTCAATAGGGGGATCATGTCAATTTTCGGTATCAGGTGGGGCGCAATCGGTATCCGGTTCGGTGTAAACCGTATCGGGTTTATCGTTTACCTTGTCTAGTTGGCCGTTTACGTTGTCTGGTTTATCGCGGACGGTGTTGGGTTCGTCATAAATCGTATCCGGTTTGACATAAACTGTATCAGGTTTGTCGTTTACGTTATCTGATTTATCGCAAACTGTATTGGGGGTGTGATAAACTGTATCGGGTTTTTCATAACCTGTATTAAGTCTGTTGCAAACCGTATCGGATAGTTAAGAAAAATACATCAGTCTCTAACGAGAGTGATCCGGTTTTTGGGACTTTGTATCCGGAAAATAAACTTTTTGAGTGATGTTTCTGACAGGTATTCCCGTCATTTCGAGTCATTTTACGTCAAATAGCGTCATTATTTGCATTCGCCTTAGCTGCTAAAGTATGTTTGTATCGTTCAATCAACTCGCGAGGTAAAGGACATGTTTTTAAAAATTTAAACAGAAAAAAATGGCTAAAACAAAAGCACTGATCGGTTTTGTCAAAATGAAAGATGATGAACTGATGATTTTAGGAAATACGGTCATCAATGCGATGACTGGCAACAGTAATTTTACAACACCTAGCCCCGCGCTGGATGATATCAAAACCCTGCTTGAAGACTTTTCGGTCAAACTGGCAATAGCCCGCAAACGAGGATCGCCGGAGGATACCGCACGTAAGGATGAAAGCAAAGAGCCGCTGGCCGAAGCTTTGCAGCAACTGGCTTATTATGTCAATAGCGTAGCAAAGGGGCATCTCTCCACCTTATTGAGTTCAGGCTTTCCGACGAGTGCACCAGCTGTCGGCAGTATAATCCCGGCTCAGGTCCAGGGCGTGAAAGTCTCTGATGGAAGGCAATCGGGACAGCTGAGGCTGGATTTTGAATCCCAGGGCAGAGCGGCAAAGTTATATGAGTACTGCTATCGGAAAGTGGAAACGCCCGAAGCGGAGTGGAGTGACCGCCTGACGACAACCTCCTCACGCGGTAATATCATAGCGCCGTTGGAAGTGGCTCAGCTGTATGAATTTAAAGTCCGTGCAGTGAATAGCAAGGGAGCGGGCGACTGGAGCCAAACAGAAACTATATTGGTTCGATAGCGGAGTTCAGATGATTATCACCATTAAAAGGGAGAAGCGTAGCGAGCATGCTACGCTCTCCAAAGTCTACGTCGATGGGAAGTATTTCTGTCTCGCGCTAGAAGATTCGGTACGTGACGAAAAGATACCGGGGAGTACGGCCATACCTGCCGGACAATATAACGTGCAACTACGCAAAGCAGGTGGTATGCATGCAAGGTACTCTCGCCTTTATCCGGGGCTTCATCGCGGTATGGCCCAAATGATGCAGGTGCCAAATTTTGAATACGTCTATATCCATATCGGTAACTATTTCAGTGATACCGCCGGATGTGTGCTGGTGGGGGATTACTGGAAAATGAAGGATGGGGATTATGCGGTGTATGGATCGACCAGGACGTATCTGCAGCTCTATGTGCTTATGTGCAAGGCTTGGGATAATGGCGAAAAAGTAACTGTGGAGATTGTCTCGGGGCCGACGTTTGAAGAACAGTGTTTATCGTAAATGTAATCACATGAAAACAATAGTAAATAAAATAAATCGGGCCTTGCAGATGATTCTGATGGCCCCTGTCAAATTGCCGGGAAAAGTGCTGGCAGTCGTCAGATATGTCGCCTTGGGGCTGGGAATCATGGAAACAGTACTTGAGAAGGATAATGCGGAGACAGAAGACTCCACTGATGAATTAGAAAAAGGAGGTCCGGATGCGGCTAAATGATATTCGTTTTGGAACCTTCGGCGGTACGCTGGTCTCTATCTGGGCTAGTTTCTCCCTGGGCGATCTTTTTCAGACAATGCTGTCGGCGGTGTTGGGGACTGTGGCCAGCTACGCGGTAGGATGGCTGATCGGGAAGTGCAGGCTGCGGAAGTAGGTCGTTAATTGTTAGTTTATTTATATAAAGCCATTCTCTTGATTGAGGATGGCTTTATATGTTGAAATATCTGTAAAAAAATCATAAATTCCTGAAAAATTAAAAGTTATATACTTGCAGGATTCAAATCTTCTTATTAACTTTGCACCTCGGTTGGGGTGTTACGTCCTGATCGATGAATGTTACGTTATTTGCTTCCAACTTACTAACAGACATTTAACAAAATTAAATTCAAAACAAAATGGCAAAAGAAGTCAGTGCGTTAGTAAAATTACAAGTTAAGGGCGGAGCTGCGAATCCTTCACCTCCAGTAGGACCTGCATTAGGTGCTAAAGGTGTGAATATCATGGATTTCTGTAAGCAGTTCAACGCTCGTACGCAAGACAAACCAGGTCAAGTATTACCTGTTGTCATTACAGTTTACGCGGATAAGTCATTTGATTTTATCATCAAGACTCCACCGGTAGCAGTTCAGTTGAAAGACGCTGCTAAATTAAAAAGTGGATCTGGCGAGCCTAACCGTAAGAAGGTTGCGGCTATTACTTGGGAACAAGTTGAGACAATCGCTAAAGATAAAATGCCTGATTTAAATGCATTTACTGTAGAGGCTGCTATGAGAATGGTAGCTGGTACAGCACGTAGTATGGGTATTACTGTATCCGGTAATGCTCCTTGGAACAATTAATTAAGAAATCAATTTAAGAAAAGTGGCTAGATTAACAAAAAATCAAAAAGCGGCACTATCCAAAATTGAAGCTGGTAAAGCATACTCTTTAAAAGAAGCTTCGGCTTTAGTTAAAGAAATCTCATTGACCAAATTTGATGCTTCTGTGGATATCGACGTTCGTTTGGGCGTAGATCCTCGTAAAGCAAATCAAATGGTGCGTGGTATTGCAACATTACCTCACGGTACTGGTAAAACTGTTCGCGTTTTAGTTTTGTGTACTCCTGATAAGGAAGAAGAAGCTAAAGCGGCAGGTGCAGACTACGTAGGTTTAGATGATTACATCAGCAAAATTGAAGGTGGTTGGACTGACGTTGATATCATTATTACTATGCCTAGTGTTATGGCTAAAGTTGGTAAATTGGGTCGTATTTTAGGTCCAAGAAACTTGATGCCTAACCCTAAAACTGGTACAGTTACAACAGAAGTTGGTAAAGCTGTAACAGATGTAAAAGGTGGTAAGATCGATTTCAAAGTTGACAAAACCGGTATCATCCATACTTCTATTGGTAAAGCGTCGTTCGATGCAGATAAAATATATGATAACGCATTAGAGGTATTACAAACTCTAGCACGTTTGAAACCATCTGCAGCTAAAGGAACTTACTTTAAAAGTATTCACATTTCCTCAACTATGAGTCCTGGTATTCATATTGAGACTAAATCAGTAGCAGGTATTTAATCATGAGAAAAGAAGAAAAACAAGAAATTGTTCAAGCTTTGGCCGAACAGATTAAATCTTACGGTAACTTCTATATTGCCGATACTGCTGAGTTGTCAGTTGAAAAAGTGAATAACATTCGTCGTAAATGTTTTGAGCAAGGTATCGAAATTAAAGCTGTTAAAAACACTTTAATTAAGAAAGCATTGATCGAAGCTGGTGTTGAAGAAGAAGATATTTTTGGAACGCTTAAAGGTGCGTCTACAATGATGTTTTCAGAAGTCGCTAATGCACCTGCTAAATTGATCAAAGAATTGCGCAAGACAGGTGAGAAACCGTTGTTAAAGGCGGCTTTCATTGAGGCAACAGCATTCGTAGGAGATAATCAATTAACTGCATTAGTTAATCTTAAATCTAAAAACGAACTTATTGCTGACGTTATCGCGGCATTGCAGTCACCTGCGAAAAATGTTATTTCGGCTCTTCAATCAGGAGGAAATACTGTTGCAGGTTTAGTAAAAGCTTTAGAAGAAAGAGGTTAACGAATCCTCTAGAACAGAATTATTCGTTACAATTTAATTAACAATTTTTACAAAGTACATTCAAAAATTCAAAATAAAATGGCAGATTTAAAACAACTTGCTGAACAGTTAGTTAACTTAACAGTAAAAGAAGTTAAAGAATTAGCTGATATCTTAAAAGACGAGTATGGCATCGAGCCTGCTGCTGCTGCTGTTGCTGTAGCTGCTGCTCCAGCTGAAGGTGGTGCTGCTGCTGCAGAAGAGAAAACTTCATTTGACGTTATCTTGAAAGAAGCTGGTGGTCAAAAATTAGCTGTAGTTAAATTGGTTAAAGATTTAGCTGGATTAGGCTTGAAAGAAGCTAAAGATTTAGTTGACGGAGCACCTAAAGAATTGAAAGCTGGTGTATCTAAAGACGAAGCAGAAGCTTTGAAAAAACAATTAGAAGAAGCTGGTGCTGTTGTTGAGATTAAATAATCTCAACTAATTAGCCCGAAAAGGTTTAGACTCTGACGATTTTTCGTCAGAGTCTATTCCTATTTATATCAATACGCCACTATGCTGTGTATATGCTGGGCACAGTGGACATGTGGTTTACAGCATGCATGTAAGCGCAGTTTTTTTAAAACTAAAATTCATATTCCCTTGGCAAACAATAATATTCAACAAGAAAGAATAAACTTTGCAACAAGTAAGAAAGTATTGGAATATCCAGATTTCTTAGATGTGCAATTGGAATCTTTCAAGGAGTTTTTTCAACTAGAAACTACTTCTGACAACCGCCATCAGGAAGGGCTGTTCAAGGTATTCTCGGAAAACTTCCCTATTTCTGATTCAAGAAACATTTTTGTGCTAGAGTTTTTGGATTATTTCATTGATCCACCACGTTATGATATCCAAGAGTGTATCGAACGCGGCTTGACTTATAGCGTTCCTCTAAAGGCTAAGTTAAAGTTATCTTGTAATGATGAAGAACACGAAGATTTCGAAACTATTGTTCAGGATGTATATTTAGGGACTATCCCTTATATGACTCCTAAAGGTACTTTCGTGGTAAATGGTGCAGAGCGTGTCATCGTATCGCAATTACACCGTTCACCGGGCGTTTTCTTTGGTCAAAGTAGACACACAAATGGTACTAAACTTTATTCTGCAAGGGTAATTCCTTTCAAAGGGTCTTGGATCGAATTCGCTACAGACGTAAACAACGTCATGTATGCTTATATCGACCGTAAAAAGAAATTCCCAGTTACTACCTTATTGCGTGCGATCGGTTACGATTCAGATAAAGATATCTTAGAATTGTTTGACCTAGCTGATGAAGTAAAAGTTAGTAAATCTGGTCTTAAAAAATATGTTGGCCGTCGTCTTGCGGCTAGGGTATTAAAAAAATGGGTAGAAGATTTCGTGGATGAGGATACTGGTGAAGTAGTATCTATCGACCGTAACGAAATTATCCTTGAACGTGAAACTGTTCTAGAAGAAGATCACATTGATTTGATTATCGAAGCTGGCGTTAAGTCTATTATCTTAGCGAAAGACGATGAGTCAAATAATGCAGATTATTCTATTATATATAATACTTTACAAAAAGATACTTCCAATTCAGAAAAAGAGGCTGTAGAGCATATCTATCGTCAATTGCGTAACGCTGAACCACCAGATGAGGAAACTGCTCGTGGTATCATCGATCGCTTGTTCTTCTCTGATAAACGTTATGACTTGGGTGATGTAGGTCGTTACCGTATCAACCGTAAGTTGAAATTGGGTACACCAGATGAGACTAAGGTCTTGACGCGTGAAGATATCATTGCAATCGTGAAGTATTTGATAAACTTGATCAACTCCAAAGCTGAGGTGGATGATATTGACCACTTGTCAAATCGTCGTGTACGTACAGTTGGTGAGCAATTATATGCTCAATTTGGTGTGGGTCTATCTCGTATGGCGCGTACAATCCGTGAGCGTATGAATATCAGAGATAACGAGGTGTTTACACCAACAGATTTGATTAATGCACGTACTTTATCGTCAGTAATCAATTCGTTCTTTGGTACCAACCAGTTATCTCAGTTCATGGACCAAACTAACCCTCTTGCTGAAATTACGCACAAACGTCGTTTGTCAGCTTTAGGTCCAGGTGGTCTTTCTCGTGAGCGCGCAGGTTTCGAGGTTCGTGACGTTCACTATACACACTACGGTCGTCTTTGTACAATCGAAACACCAGAGGGACCAAACATCGGTTTGATTTCTTCTTTGGCTGTACATGCAAAAATCAACCATTTAGGTTTTATTGAAACTCCTTACCGTAAGGTAAAAGATGGTGTTGTTGTTGTAGACCAACCTGTGGTATACTTGTCAGCTGAGGATGAAGATGGTAAAACAATTGCACAAGCAAATGCTTTGTATGATGACAAAGGTAATTTTGAAGATGCAAAGGTAAAAGCCAGATACGAAGGTGACTTCCCAATTATCGAGCCTGAAATGCTTGACTATATGGACGTTGCTCCAAACCAAATTACATCTATTGCGGCTTCATTGATTCCTTTCTTGGAGCACGATGATGCCAACCGTGCATTGATGGGATCCAACATGCAACGTCAGGCTGTGCCTGTATTGCGTCCGCAGGCTCCTATCGTAGGTACTGGTCTTGAAGGTCGTGTAGCGAAAGATTCACGTACATTGATCAATGCCGAAGGTCATGGTGTGGTTGAATATGTAGATGCTGATGAAATTAAAATCCGTTACGACAGAAACGATGATGATCGTTTAGTATCATTTGATGATGATGTCAGAACATATAAATTGATCAAATTCAAGAAAACTAACCAGAATACTTGTATGAACTTGAAGCCTATCATTAAGAAAGGTCAACGAGTTGAACCAGGACAGGTATTGTGTGAAGGTTATGCTACTGAAAATGGTGAATTAGCATTGGGTCGTAACTTAAAGGTAGCGTTCATGCCTTGGCAAGGATATAACTTTGAGGATGCGATCGTAATTTCTGAGCGTGTAGCGAAAGAAGACTGGTTTACTTCTCTTCACATTGAAGAATTCGAACTTGAAGTTCGTGATACAAAACGTGGTGAAGAAGAGTTAACAGCTGATATTCCTAACGTATCTGAAGAAGCGACGAAAGACTTAGATGAAAACGGTATTATCCGTATCGGTGCTGAAGTTGGTGGTGGTGATATCTTGATCGGTAAAATCACGCCTAAAGGTGAGTCTGATCCTTCTCCAGAGGAGAAATTATTACGTGCAATCTTTGGTGACAAAGCTGGTGACGTGAAAGATGCTTCATTGAAAACTCCACCTTCATTAAAAGGTGTTGTTATCGATACGAAGTTATTCTCTCGTGCGAAGAAAATGTCTAAAGAAGTTGAACGTAAAACTTTAGAGAAATTAGAGGTTGCTCACGATAGAGCTGTTAAATCATTGAAAGACCGTTTGGTGGAGAAATTATTCATTGTAGTGAATGGTAAAACAAGCCAAGGTGTGTACAATGTATATAAAGAGTTGTTAGTTGCTAAAGGTGCTAAGTTTACACAAAAAATCTTAGCTGAATTAGAATACAACAACATCAACCCAATGGGATGGACAACTGACGAAGATAAAAACGAGTTGATCAAAATGGCCCTTCATAATTACAATATTAAAATTAATGAAGAATTAGGTTCATTCAAACGTGATAAATTCGCAGTATCTGTTGGGGATGAGCTTCCATCAGGAATCGTGCAGATGGCGAAAGTTTACGTAGCTAAGAAACGTAAATTGAAAGTAGGGGATAAGATGGCAGGTCGTCACGGTAACAAAGGTATTGTTGCACGTATCGTACGTGATGAAGATATGCCATTCTTGGAAGATGGTACTCCGGTTGATATCGTGTTGAACCCATTAGGGGTACCTTCACGGATGAACTTGGGTCAGATCTATGAAACTGTATTAGGTTGGGCTGGTCAAAAATTAGGTATTAAATTTGCTACACCAATCTTTGACGGTGCTGAGATGGATCAAGTACAAGACTGGGTTGCGAAAGCTGGTTTACCAAAATCAGGTCGTACATATTTGTACAATGGATTGACAGGTGACCGTTTCGATCAACCAACAACAGTAGGTGTAATCTACATGTTGAAATTAGGTCACATGGTTGATGATAAAATGCACGCACGTTCAATCGGTCCTTACTCATTGATCACACAACAACCTCTGGGTGGTAAAGCACAATTCGGTGGTCAGCGTTTTGGTGAGATGGAGGTTTGGGCATTGGAAGCATTTGGTGCATCTAACATCCTTCAAGAGATCTTGACCGTGAAATCGGATGACGTAGTTGGTCGTGCCAAAACTTACGAAGCAATCGTTAAGGGCAACAACCTTCCGACACCATCGGTACCAGAATCGTTCAACGTATTGGTACACGAGTTGCGCGGATTGGGTCTAGATATCACATTGGATTAATTAAGCAATTAGGGCTTTGAAGGACTGCAGTTCTTCAAAGCTTCTCTATAAAGCTTTAACTTTTGAATAAGTATGTCTTACAAAAAAGATAATAAAATTAAAAGCAACTTCACTTCGATTACGATCAGCTTGGCTTCTCCAGAAACTATTTTGGAGCGTTCAAGTGGTGAAGTTACAAAACCAGAAACGATTAACTATCGTACCTACAAACCAGAACGTGATGGTTTATTCTGTGAGCGTATTTTTGGTCCTGTAAAGGATTACGAATGTCACTGTGGTAAATACAAACGTATCCGTTATAAAGGTATCGTGTGTGACCGTTGTGGTGTTGAGGTAACAGAGAAAAAAGTACGTCGTGAGCGTATGGGACACATCAACTTGGTGGTTCCTGTAGCGCACATCTGGTACTTCCGTTCTCTTCCTAATAAAATCGGTTATTTGTTAGGGCTTCCTACAAAGAAACTGGATATGATCATTTACTATGAACGTTATGTCGTTATCCAAGCTGGTATTAAGGAAGAAGATGGTATCAACTTTATGGACTTCTTGACTGAAGAAGAATATTTAGATATTTTAGATACCTTACCAAAAGAAAATCAATATTTAGACGATACTGATCCTCAAAAATTTGTCGCTAAGATGGGTGCTGAGGCTTTGGAAGATTTGTTGAAACGTATTGATTTGGATCAATTGTCTTACGATTTACGTCACCAAGCTGCTAACGAGACTTCTCAACAACGTAAAAATGAAGCGTTAAAACGTCTTCATGTTGTTGAAGCTTTCCGTAGCTCACGTGAAAACATCGAGAATCGTCCTGAATGGATGATCGTGAAGATTGTTCCTATCATTCCACCTGAATTACGCCCATTGGTGCCTTTGGATGGTGGTCGTTTTGCGACTTCGGATTTGAACGATTTATACCGTCGTGTTATTATCCGTAACAACCGTCTAAAACGTTTGATCGAGATCAAAGCTCCAGAAGTAATCTTACGTAACGAAAAACGTATGCTTCAAGAGGCAGTGGATTCTTTGTTTGACAACTCACGTAAAGTGAATGCTGTTAAGACAGAAGGTAACCGTGCATTGAAGTCGTTATCTGATATTTTGAAAGGTAAACAAGGTCGTTTCCGTCAAAACTTATTAGGTAAACGTGTCGATTATTCAGCTCGTTCGGTAATTGTGGTAGGTCCTCACTTGAAATTACATGAGTGTGGTCTTCCTAAAGATATGGCTGCTGAGCTTTACAAACCGTTTATCATTCGTAAGATGATCGAGCGTGGTATTGTAAAAACAGTAAAATCCGCTAAGAAAATCGTAGATCGTAAAGATCCAGTGGTATGGGATATCCTTGAAAATGTATTGAAAGGTCATCCTGTATTACTTAACCGTGCACCTACGCTTCACCGTTTGGGTATTCAAGCTTTCCAACCTACTTTGGTAGAGGGTAAAGCGATTCAGTTACACCCATTGGTTTGTACAGCGTTCAACGCCGATTTTGACGGTGACCAGATGGCAGTTCACTTACCTTTAGGTAATGCTGCAGTTTTGGAAGCCCAAATCTTGATGTTAGCAGCACACAATATCTTGAACC
The DNA here is from genome assembly GCF_059420745.1 of Sphingobacterium sp. GW821-FHT03E03. Taxonomy (NCBI): domain Bacteria; kingdom Pseudomonadati; phylum Bacteroidota; class Sphingobacteriia; order Sphingobacteriales; family Sphingobacteriaceae; genus Sphingobacterium; species Sphingobacterium sp. GW821-FHT03E03. The sequence continues at coordinate 3,233 of NZ_JBWKUH010000002.1, read as the reverse complement.
CTGCGAACGGTTCACCGATCACTGTACCATCTCAAGACATGGTATTGGGTCTTTACTATATTACTAAAGGTCGTAAGACTGCTGGTGACCATATCGTAAGAGGCCAAGATATGACTTTCTATTCAGCTGAAGAGGTTATCATTGCTTTGAATGAGAAGCAAATTGACCTTCACGCTTGGATTAAAGTAAAAACAAAAGTCAGACAAAAAGATGGTAGCATCGTTGATACCTTATTAGAGACAACTGTAGGTCGTGTGATCTTCAACCAGGTTGTTCCTGAAGAAATGGGATTTGTCAATGAATTGCTGACTAAAAAATCTTTGCGTAATATCATCGGTGAGATTGTGAAGACTACGGGTATGGCTCGTGCAGCACAATTCTTGGATGATATGAAAGAGTTGGGATATCAAACAGCCTTCAAAGGTGGTCTTTCTTTCAACTTGGAAGATTTGAACATTCCTGCAGCGAAAGCTGAGTTGATCCAACAAGCAACAAACGAAGTTGAAGAAGTAATGAGCAACTATAACATGGGTTTCATTACGAACAACGAACGTTATAACCAAATCATCGATATCTGGACACGTATCAACAACAGATTGACTGCGCACGTAATGGATATTCTTTCCAACGATAACCAAGGTTTCAACTCAGTTTATATGATGTTGGATTCTGGGGCCCGTGGTTCGAAAGAGCAGATTCGTCAGTTGTGTGGTATGCGTGGTTTGATGGCGAAACCTCAAAAATCTGGTACTTCAGGTGGTGAGATTATTGAGAACCCGATCTTGTCGAACTTTAAAGAAGGTTTGTCCGTATTGGAGTACTTTATCTCTACCCACGGTGCGCGTAAAGGTCTTGCCGATACAGCCTTGAAAACGGCTGATGCGGGTTACTTGACACGTCGTTTACATGACGTCGCTCAGGATATGATCGTTGTTGAACAAGATTGTGGTGGTTTACGTGGTATCTACACAACAGCATTGAAAGATAATGATGATGTTGTTGAACCATTATTCGACCGTATCTTAGGTCGTACTCCATTACATGATGTATTCCATCCGGAGACAGAGGAGTTGATCGTTTCAGCAAATGAAGATATCACTGAGGAAATTGCGGAGGTTATCGAAAAAGCAGGTATTGAAGGTATCGAAATTCGTACTGTATTAACTTGTGAATCGAAACGTGGTGTGTGTGCTTGTTGTTATGGTCGTAACTTGGCATCTGGTAAACGTGTTCAATTGGGTGAAGCTGTCGGTGTTATCGCAGCACAATCAATCGGTGAGCCAGGTACACAGTTGACACTTCGTACATTCCACGTGGGTGGTACGGCATCAAATATTGCCGCTGACTCAAGCATCATTTCTAAATACGATGGTAAAATCGAATTTGAAAATGTGCGTACCGTTTCGCAAACAAATGACAATGGTACACATCAGGTTGTCTTAGGACGTTCTGGTGAGGTTAAGATCATTGATGCACATAATAAGATTGTATTCCAACAAAATATCCCTTATGGTTCACAGTTGTTCGTTGAGGATGGCGGTACAGTAGCTAAAGGTGATAAATTGGTAGAGTGGGATCCATATAACGCAGTAATTATCTCTGAATTTGCTGGTAAAGTTGAGTTTGATGCAATCATCGAAGGTGTTACCTTCCGTGAGGAATCAGATGAGCAAACTGGTCACAAAGAGAAAGTAATTATTGAAACACGTGATAAAACGAAAAACCCATCCATCAAGATTCTTGATAAATCTGGAGAGGTTATCCGTACGTACAATATCCCAGTAGGCGCCCACGTTGCTGTTGCTAACGGTGTAACTGTTAAGGAAGGCGGTATCTTAGTTAAGATTCCTCGTTCTACTGGTAAAACACGAGATATCACGGGTGGTCTTCCACGTGTAACCGAGTTGTTCGAAGCACGTAACCCTTCTAACCCAGCTGTTGTAACAGAAATCGACGGTGTGGTAACATTAGGCGGTGTGAAACGTGGTAACCGTGAGATGTCGATTGAATCACGTGATGGTCAAATCAAGAAATACTTGGTGCCACTTTCCAAACATATCCTTGTTCAGGATAATGACTTCGTGAAAGCGGGTATGCCATTATCGGATGGTTCGATCTCTCCAGCGGATATCTTATCTATTAAAGGACCTTCAGCGGTGCAACATTACATCGTGAATGGTATCCAAGAGGTATACCGTCTTCAAGGTGTGAAGATCAACGATAAGCACTTCGAAACGATCGTTCACCAGATGATGCAAAAAGTTAACATTGAGGATCCAGGAGATACACGTTTCTTAGAGAAAGAAGCTGTAAACAAATGGGACTTCATGGAAGAGAATGATTCCTTGTTCGACAAGAAAGTCGTTGTTGATGCCGGAGATTCCAATAGCTTACGTCCAGGACAGATTGTTTCTTTACGTAAGTTGAGAGAGGAAAACTCCAGCTTGAAACGTCGTGACTTAAAACTTGTAGAAGTGCGTGAAGCAATTCCAGCGACTTCAAGTCCATTGTTGCAAGGTATCACTAGAGCGTCATTAGGTACCAAATCGTTTATCTCTGCTGCCTCTTTCCAAGAGACAACAAAAGTATTGAATGAAGCTGCTATCGCAGGTAAACGTGACAACTTGTTAGGTTTGAAAGAAAACGTAATCGTTGGTCACTTGATTCCTTCAGGTACAGGTATCCGTCAATACAGCAACTTAATTGTTGGTTCTCGCGAAGAGTACGATCAATTGTTGGCTTCGAAAGAAGAAGATTAATCTATCATAGATTATTTTATAGAGAAAGGTCCAGGCGTATGTCTGGACCTTTTTTGTTTCCATAGGGACTTTATGTGGTATAGAATAAAGCAGTAAATAGTATTTAACTTGTCCTTTTAGCTGTGAAATTGTTTTGTTAAGGGAGGGCTTCGAACTGAAATTTATAACGAGCAGCTTGGCCGTTTAATTGGTTAATTTAACCTGATTGGACGGTTTATAGTATATCTGTCTTAAATGAATCCTTCAATGTTACAGTTAGTTAACCTTAATATTAAAAAATAATAAACAAAAGGCTTGGAAGTTTGCCCGAAAACTCCCTATCTTTGCACCACTCCGCAAGGGAGGGACGGTTACTTCGCAAGGGGATACCAGTGAAAAAAAGAAGGGTCTGACGGGAGTTAGGCGCGGAAATCGGGAAAAAGGAAGAGAAAAAAAACTTCAAAAGTTTTTTGGAAGTTCGGAAAAGATTTCTAT